>JAQYWF010000341.1 GCA_030145105.1 Desulfosarcina sp. | reverse complement strand
ACGATGATGAGCAATTCAACCGGGCCTTTAAGCTGTTTTACAAGGAGCAGAATCCCGTCACCGCCCGGCCGGTGGTTCAGGCCCACGGCGACCGCTTTGCGGTGGTCTATCCGCCGCCCATGCCTCTTTCCCCCGCTGAGTTGGACGCCATCTACGAACTCGACTACCGGCGGGGCTGGCATCCGATCTACGATGCCGCCGGTGGCGTCCACGGGTTGGAGACGGTGCGGCACTCCCTGGTCACCCATCGCGGCTGCAGCGGGGAGTGCAACTTCTGTTCCCTCTATTTCCATCAGGGGCGCATGGTTCAGAGCCGCAGCGCCGACTCCATTGTTGGCGAAGCACGACGGCTGGCCCGGGACCCGGCTTTTCACGGCACGATCACGGATATGGGTGGCCCCACGGCCAACCTTTACGGGGCTGATTGCCCGCGCTGGGCCAAAAAAGGCTTTTGCAGTAACAAACGCTGCATGGCACCTAAGACGTGCTCCAGCCTCGACCCCGGCTACGAAAAAAGCCTGCCGCTGTACCGGCGCATCCGGGAGATTCCGGGGGTCAGGCATGCCTTTATCGGCAGCGGGTTCCGCCACGACCTGTTCGGCGACAGTGGGGCCGACGCCTGCCTGGAAGAGCTGTGCCGGTTTCATGTCAGCGGCCAGATGAAGGTGGCGCCCGAGCACGTGTCCGACCCGGTGCTGGATGCCATGGGAAAACCTCGCATCGAGACCTATGATGCTTTTGTCAATCGATTCAACCGGATCAACCAGCGCCTTCCCTCGCGGCGATACCTGGTCAACTACTTCATCAGCGCGCACCCCGGTTCAACATTAAAGGATGCCCTGGAAATGGCACGCTATCTGATCCAGCGGGGGATTCACCCCGAACAGGTCCAGGATTTCATCCCCTTGCCCCTGACCCTGTCCGGTGCCATGTACCACACGGAAAAAAACCCCATCACCGGCAAGCGCATGTACGTGGCCAAAACCTTTCGCGAGAGGAAGATGCAGCGGGCCCTGGTCCAGTACCGCAACCCGTCCAACCGACAGCTGATCCGCGATGCACTCAAGAGATTGAAGGCGGAGCACCTTGAAGCGCTGTTCATCAGCGCTGCTGCAGGAAAATTGCCCCAACGATCCGGCCGGTCCGGAGACCGGAAGGCGACTCGTTCGGATTCGCAGCCCCCCCTCGCAGTCAAATCGGCCGGACGACGAACCGGAAAATCCGGAAAGGCGGCACGGACCAAACGCCGCCGCTAGTCCGAACAGCCCCAAGGAAAAATCCATAGGCCCCACAATAATCCCGCCTTGTTGGATATCCCATGGGATAATTTTTCTCCTGTGGAAAAATTGTACCACAAATTGTGGCTTGTTTTTCCTTCTGGCCGCCAGGCCTAACCGAACACAATCCATAACATTTTGAATCTGTTGAATTAGCTATTATTGGCACTTACCGGTATGCTACTTGCAGAGTTTTTTTTCAGGAAAACCGTTACGCATTGTAGGTAGGATAGCCAAGCGTAAATTGAAACGAAACCTACCGGTATGGCTTCTTCGGCACCGGCAGGAATAAACAGGAAAACTCATGTACGCAGCGCATGCAATCGCTTCCAAAAAAATGAATCTAATCGACAATGGCGGACGGCGTTTTGGCGACGATCGCCGGCTATATTCCTACAATGGCTACCTGCCCGAGCGACGTACCGACGCGGATCGGCGCTCGGGGATGGATCGCAGATGCAAACCAAGAGCGGCCTGATCGCCATTGGTCTTTGCGGTGACCTGCGAGAGCCCAACACCCATCCCTTTCGGAGGAGAAGAATACCCTGATCCCTCTGCCTACCTGGGCTGCCCCCGATCATGATCGCGCACGTCCGATGGAAAAGATTAAGAAAACGAACGGTTAAAAGATGTGACCTGGCCGATCACAGGTAACGATTGCCCTGCACTTAAATTGCCCCTGGGCTATTGACGGTCATCGTCGCTTTGCGCTTTTTTGAGTGCAGCCGCCAATGCCGCGCGATGTAGATCGGCAGCCAAATGGACCGGGCTTTTGCCCCAGATGGGATCCCAGTTGGATGGATCGGCTGTGCAGAAAAACTGGGTGTCCAAGCCCATGCGCACCGGTGCTTCTTCAACGCTGGTTCCCTTCATCCGGCGTGCCGCTTCCCAGGTGGCACCGCAGGGGGCTCCGCGGCGCACGGCGACTTCGCTGATTTTCCCGTCCTTTATTGTGACATCGAATTCCGGCGCCCCAAAGCACCGGCTGTAGGACCCAAGCTCCCGGTGTCGTGCCAGGGCGCAGCAGACCGGCGGCGTATGGGTGCCGTCCACCGTCGTTTTCTTTCCGGAGGCCACAATGGGAATGCCCATCCGCTGGCAGATCAGGGCCAGGTCGTGAGACAGGTCGGGGTGTTTGAGAAAATCCAATACCAGGTCTGCCGAGATGGTATCCGGCAGGTATTCGGAGGCGTCGTCCACCACCGGTGGCAGGGGCTGGTCGATGGTGACCAGGGTGATGTCGAATTGGTTTTGGCCGTGCCGCTGGATTCCTTTGACCTTGCTTTCACCCCGGCCGCCCTCCTGGAAGACGAGGATCTTCAAGGGGCGATCGGTGTTGCAGGCGTTATGGTTGTCGCTCATGGCTGGTTGTCCTGTATTATATCCAAGGGTGTCTTCGCTGGACCCGGTATGCTTTGCCTGCGGCGATTGTTGGATGGTGAATAGGCATCGCGCTGCATACCGCAAGATTTTGACGGATACCACCGAAGCCGACTAGGGGCAAGGAATTCTTTCTTTGATGGGATAATGGAAACTGAAAAGCATGCGGGGCGCTTGACATGCATTAAATCGTTCAACTGTCGTTGACGGCGGCTATCGCTTTTTCCTCTTCCCTGAGCAGCGCTGTGCCGATGGGATCGGCAAACCGGAAAACTGCCTCGCCTTCGTCTCTTCGCATGACGGTTGCGTTGAACTGGATCCGGACCCCGCTGACCAACTTGATTTCTCCACGGACCTTCTTTTTAAAAGGGGTGGACTGGCTGACGCGGATGCGAACGCCGCCTTCGGAAATATCGACCACCGTGAATGCGGTGCCGGCGGTTTTCATGACCGGACAATGGGCTTCAGGATAGCGAACGCGCATGGCGATCCGTTTGGCCAACCCGTTTTCCAAGATCTCTTTGGATGCCGATGTCGGCATCGGCTGGTTTGAAAAGAAAAGGGCCAGGAAGTTGATGAAGGGGACCGACATCAGCACAAAAAGCAGGACAATCACCAGTGCGCCCAAGTCCAGCCCCCGGATGAAAAAGATTGCCAGTATGATGATCAACTGGGCGGCATTGGCGGCAACAGCGGCAATTTTCATAAACAGGCGTCCTTCATCCTGATCTTTTTGGCCTGCAAACAGAGGCCAACAGATGGTCTTTCCCACAGCGACCTTTCTGTCGACCTAACATAAAAAGGTAAATATCGCAAATGGTTAAGCGGTCCATTACAACCCGTATTGACAAAGCCGCCAACGGCTTTTATGATCCGCAACCATCCATTGATCGAAAGCCGAAAGGCCGTACTTAAAGGAGATTCAACTTCATGAACGCGGAAAAGGAAACCTCGGACTTCTGGCAGGACCATTCTCTTAAGTTCCTGGAGATGGCATTTCGCACGGATCGCCGGGAACGGCTGGATAAACCGGACGGATATGGTAAAAAAACCGGCGACTGCGGTGATACGGTGGAGTTTTTCATGAATCTGGATGGGGACAGCATCCGTACCCTGTCCTATGACATCAACGGCTGCCTCAATACCAACGCCTGCTGCAATACCGTGATTGAGCTGGCAGAAGGCAGGCAGGTGGACACCGCCTGGGAGGTCACCCCGGAACAGGTGAGCGGGTTTCTCGAGAGTCTTCCCGCGGATCATTTCCACTGTGCCGAACTGGTGGTGGGAACGTTATACCTGGCGCTGGCTAACGCCCGGGAGAACCGGCGGTCCCCTTGGAAAAAAGTTTACGGTTGAATGACTGCAGCCCAGTGGCGCGGCACCTTATTTGTCCTTGACAGAAAAAGGGAAGTTGACTATAGATTCGACTTTGAAATCGGCCGGTTTCCGGCTGTTGCATAGCCGTATCCATCGTTGAAATCCGAACTTAAAAACTGAAGTTGATATTGCGGTTCCTGCCTCTTTTGCGCGGGAACCTTCGGGGTGACACCGTAGATGAGTTCTGCAGAATTACTGACGGCCAAAAAACAGGAGATCCTCGAGAGCTGGTTTCAAGTCACGGTTGATTCCTACCCGGCCGAGACGGCGCGGTTCATCAAAAACCAGAAAGATCCCTTTGCCAATCCGGTGGGGCGGACGACCTACCAGGGCCTCGATGCGTTGGTGGAGGCGCTGACCGCGGGTGCCGGGCGTGAGGTGATGGCCAAGGCCCTCGATCCCATCCTGAGAATTCGTGCCGTTCAAACCTTTACCCCCTCCAAGGCCACCAGCTTTGTATTTTCCTTGAAGCAGATTATTCGGCAGCATCTGCCGGGCGAAGGCCGTGACGCGGGTGTGAATATGGATGGTCTGGACCGGCAGATCGACGAGATGGCCATGGCAGCTTTCGACATTTACGTGGCCTGCCGGGAAAAAATATATGAACTCAAGGCAACGGAATCCCGAAAACAATTTTTCGGTTCGTTGAAGCGAGCAGGATTGATCGATGAAGCCGAGGCAGACGGGCCCGGTTTCTGAAACTTCCCTTATAATCTTTCGATTCAGGCATCCGGCAGCGGCTCTGAATTGACCGCGATCTCCTTTCCGGGAGTTTCTCGATGTCACCCCGGCATCGACCCATTAGCGAGAAGGCGGTCGTGGAACATTCAAATCTGCCAGGCGCCAAGGAGTGAGGTGCGGTTTGATGAATAAAAATTACATGGTTAGCCTCATAGCGGTTATCGTGCTGTTTCTGATCGCCTATGTGGGTACGCAGCAGGGGGCGGGCCTGCAGCTGGTTTTCGGCATCATCGTGCCCTATCTGGCGGTGATCCTGTTCGTTGTCGGTTTTGCCCGCCGGGTGATGGGCTGGGCCCGCTCGGCGGTTCCGTTCCGAATCACCACCACCTGTGGCCAGCAGCCTTCCATGCCCTGGCTCAAACAGGCCAAAATCGACAACCCGTCATCCACGTTTGGCGTCATCGTGCGGATGTTCCTGGAGATTGTCATGTTCCGGTCCCTGTTTCGCAACATCCGCATGAAGCTCAACGGGGATGGCAAACTGAGCTACCAGCTGGAGCTTTTCCTGTGGGTCGGCGCCCTGGCCTTTCACTACGCCTTTTTCACAGTGGTTGTCCGGCACCTGCGGTTTTTCACTGAACCGGTTCCCTTTTTCGTCACGCTTCTGGAACAGGTGGACGGCTTCATGCGCATCGAAGTGCTCTACGATGCCATTCAGGCGGGCCTGCCCGGGGTCTACATGTCAGGGTTGGTGCTTTTTGCGGCGGCCCTGTATCTCTTTGTGCGTCGGGT
>JAQYWF010000448.1 GCA_030145105.1 Desulfosarcina sp. | reverse complement strand
GACCGATCTTCTCCAGAATTTTGATACGCAGGGCGGTCTGAGCTACTCATTGAAAAAGGAGGTTGTCGGTGGCCATTGCAGAAACCTGATCCAAGTGAGGATGGAATTCGATGGCGCCAAAAAACTCCTGGCAAAAGAAATCGAGAATGGAGAGTTTATCGAAGGGCCTTAAATCGGCGTTTCATCAGAAAATGCTTTTCCAAAACCGTTGAACGAATGGGAGGCTTGCTTTGTCATTTGGATTCCGGGCCTCATGATTTCTTCAAAACCGGCCATGGGATCTATTGTAGCGGTGTGTCCGGATTAGGCCCAACTAGTGTCAATTTTCAATAAATTCAAGCTCTTTAAGGCCCCTGTCTCACTCCAATTTAGATTCATGAATGACCTTAGTACTGCAATCCCGCCTGACATCGCATGTTGTGGTTCTTTCCTCCTTGACTCACAAGGGGAATTTCTCTATAATTCTTCCCCGACAAAGCAAGTTCTTATCAACAAGAGTTGAGTTTCAGCGCCATTAAGGATATGCAAGGGACAGCACCTCACCCCTGACTTGACCGCTGCTGGAGGCTACCCATGTATCGACTTTGCTGCTCGACGCTCGTCGGATTCCTGCTTCTTTTTTCCGTCGCACTGGTTTTGGCCGCCGATGCCCCCCTCAGTCCGGCCACCGAGGAGTGCGTGGATTGCCACAGCAGTGTTCATCCCGGCATCGTGGCGGACTGGAAACGCAGCCGTCATGCGGCTATCTCCCCCAAGGCGGCCATGCAGGTCCAGGGATTGAGCCTTAAAATCTCCAGCAAGAAGGTGCCGGGTCAGGTACTCAACACCAGCGTGGGGTGTGCCGAATGCCATACCCTGCGGGGGGATGCCCATAAAGACACCTTCGAGCACAACGGGTATCAAATCCATATGGTGGTCAGTCCCGACGATTGCGCGGTCTGCCACGCCGTCGAGCGGGAGCAGTATTCGCGCAACATCATGTCCGCGGCCTATCGCAACCTCTCCGGCAATCCGTTGTATAACGATCTTGAACGGACAATCCTGGGTAAGAGCGAGATAAAAGAGGGCAAGCTTCATTTCGCACCGGCCGACCCCATGACCCGGGCCGATGGCTGCTATTACTGCCACGGCACGCGTTTGGAGGTGACCGGTACTGAACAGCGTGACACCGATGTGGGTGAACTGGTCTTCCCGGTCCTCAAAGGGTGGCCCAACCAGGGCGTGGGCCGTGTCAATACGGATGGCAGCCGGGGGGCCTGCAGCGCTTGCCACACCCGGCACCACTTTTCCATCGAAACCGCGCGTAAACCATACACCTGCAAGGAGTGCCACGCCGGTCCGGATGTCCCGGCGTACAAGGTCTATGCCACCAGCAAACACGGCAACATCTTCTCTGCCATGGAGGGTCAATGGAATTTCGACCATGTGCCCTGGAGCGCCGGCCAAGATTTTACAGCCCCTACCTGCGCGGTCTGCCACATCAGCCTGGTGGTGGGCAGCGACGGTGAGGTGATCAGCAAACGTACCCATCAGATGAACGATCGGCTGGGCGGGCGCATCTTCGGTCTGATCTATGCCCATGCCCAGCCCAAGTCGCCGGATACCACCATCATTCGCAACAAGTCGGGATTGCCGCTGCCCACCGATCTGGACGGCACGCCGGCCAGCGCTTTTCTGATCAGCGACCAGGAGGCGGCCGTGCGCCGCGCCAGACTGGAACGCACCTGCCGGGCCTGCCACGGCACCTCCTGGGTGAAGGGCCATTTTGCGCGCCTGGACAACACCATCGCCGCCACCAACGCCCAGGTGCGCACAGCCACTCAACTGATGCAAACCATCTGGCAAAAAAGCTATGTCCAGGGTGTGGCCAACGGCGGCAGCATGTTCGACGAATACATCGAGCGGCGCTGGAGCGATGCCTGGCTCTTTTACGCCAACAACACCCGCTTTGCCGCGGCCATGGCCGGCGGCGGAGACTACGGCGTATTCGAAGACGGTCGCTACCACCTGAACAAATCCATCATGGAGCTGAACGACTGGCTCCAGGCGCGGGAGACAATGCGTCGGTGATTGAAGAAAATGTCCCCGATTTGTCCCCGATCACAACAAAGGGTTAGTGGCCGATAGCCCCTAACCCTTTGTATTTATTATGGTGGATGTTAAAAGAGCTGTCGCTCTGAAGCCGATGGAAAGGATGTATCAACGGGTTGTGCCCCATCTGGAGACTCAGATCAAAGGAAAAAAGACAGGGAAGAAATGAGTCGTGGCTTTGGGCCTGTTCCACGCATGACATCGGCGTCACGGACAAGCTTAATTAAACAGGCAACTGAGTGCACTAACTCCGTCATGCCGGACTTGATCCGGCATCCAGCACCCACCTGGATTCCGGCTTTCGCCGGAATGACAATGTCGAGGCATTTAATTAACCGGTGTAATATCAGGATAATTCCACTCTTAAGGGGGCAGCTTATGAAGCGAGATTGGCATTCCCATTTCGCGGATAACATTAGGGACTATGGCGGTTATTCCATTGGTAAACTCTTCGCGTTACTCAATGATCCAGGAATCATCTCTCTGGCTGGCGGTTTGCCATCTCCTGAAATATTCTTAAAAAATGAAATGCGGCTCGCCTCACAGAGTCGCTTAAACGAGGATATTGAAAGGATTATGCAATATAGCCCCACCGCTGGTGAAATCAGTCTGATTGAAGCGATTATTGAGTTCCTTGCACGAGATGGCATCAACATTTCAAAAGATAATATTGTCATTACTTCATCCGGCCAGCAGGGACTGGATTTAACGGGGCGTCTTTTCCTCAATCCGGATGATGTAGTTTTGGTTGATCGGCCCACGTTTGCGGGTGCCATTGTTGCTTTTCAAATGGAACGCCCAAAATTTGCCGGTGTCGATATTAGAGACGATGGTTCAAATGTCGATGGTTTTCGTCAAAAGATTGAGGATCTAAAGGAGAAAAACAGAACCCCAAAATTCATTTATGTGGTACCGGATTTTCAAAATCCTACCGGAATAACAATGAGTACAAAAAAAAGGGAAGCGATCTTAGATCTGAGTTATCAATACGATATTCCGATCGTAGAAGACAGTCCGTACCGCTTTTTAAGGTATTACGGGACGACAATTCCATCTATTTTCAGCCTCGATCAAGCACGGGATGGCGGCAATGTCATTGGGGTGTATACTTTTTCAAAGTTATTCTGCCCT
>JAQYWF010000089.1 GCA_030145105.1 Desulfosarcina sp. | reverse complement strand
GGCGCCCCGGGCCGCGCACATGCAATCGTCTGCCTCCAACACGCGCTGCTACCGCCCCCCCCCCCCCACCCCCGCGCCGCCCTGCGCAAGCGGTACGGCCACACCGACCGGGAGATTTCCTCGGCTCCGCGATGATCCGGCCCTGGCCCGGCGGCCCGACCAACCCCACCACGGAGAGCACATCCCGGTAGTCCACATTCACGTAAGCTTGCATCTTGGCGTGGGGCATGGTTTTGACCGGCGTGAAATAGCGATAGTAGATGGCCTTGTCCGAAAAGCGGTAAAAGAGGCGGCGCATCTCCTCCTCGTCGGAGGGTTTGATGGCCCGGAAGCGAACCATGGTGTCGTTCTTGAAGGTGTGCCGTTCGCTTATTTCAGACGGGTAGAGATGGGCGCTTTCGGCCAGAAAAATCTGGTCAGGGTAAATGATATGGTCCGCCTTGGCCTTTTCGACCAGAGCCGGCCGGTCGTCGGGATGGGCGATTTCGATGAGGGCCTGGGCCCTTTCCCGCAGGGTTCTGCCGGAAAGGGAGGCGATGCCGTATTCGGTGGCGATCATGTTGACCGAGTCCGGCAGGTTCAGCTGGTTGGGGATTTCCTCGATGGAGAGGCGAACGTTGTTGTCCCCCTTGAGGTTGCGGCTGGGCAGGCCGAAGATGGTGAACCCACCCTCCGATATCTCTGCACCGTTGAGAAAATCCATGGCCTGGCCCGGTCCGGAGGTGACCTGACCCCTGCCGGCGTGCATGGCGATGCGCCCCGACAGGTCTACCTTGCGGGCCGGGAAGATCGCCACGAATCTCGGGTTTCGGCCAATCTCCATGGGCGTAAAAACCTTGTCGATGCTCTGAAATTCCACCAGGGGGTTGCGATCCAGCCACCGCATCAGTTCTGCAGAACCCATGGCATAGCAGGTGAGCGATTTTCCGCGGAAGGCCTTTTTACGCCGGTTGGTGACCGCGCCGCTTTTGATCAGGGTCATGGCTGCATCGGTGATAAAGGGCGTGTGGATACCCAGGTCTTTTTTGCTGGCCAGGTGCCGGGGCAGGGCGTCGAACAGGGGACCGAAGGTGAACCCCAGGCAGCTGCCATCCTCGATCACCGAGGCCACATTGGCCGCCACGCGGTCATAGACGTCATCCACCGGCCAACAGGAAAACAGCGGTGTCGGTTCGGTGCTTTCCACCAGCAGGTCGAATTCATTCACGGAGACGAAGGTGTCTCCATAGGTGCGGGGAATGTCGGCATTGATTTCCCCGATGACCACCGACGCCTGGGCCATGACCTGCCGCCCCACATCCATGGCGATACCCAGCGAGCAGAGCCCGTCGGCATCCGGCGGGGTAATCTGGATCAGGGCCACATCCACGGGCAACTGCTGGCCTTTGATCAGCCACGGAATGGCGGAGAAGCGACTGGGGATCAGATCCACCCGTCCAGCGGTGATGGCCTCATTGGCCACCCAGCCGGAAAAGAAGGTTTTCAGCCGGTACTTATTGGTGCGAAGCTCTTCCAGGGAGATGACATCTCCGAAGCTGAGGATCTGGATTAGGGTAAGGTCCTGTAGATTCAAGGCGTCAGAAGCCATGAGGCGCTTGACCAGGGTGCGGGGTTCGGCGGCACCAGTACCCAGGAAAATGTTCATTCCCGGTTCGATGCGGGCCAGAGCCTGATCAGGTGTTGCCCGTTTTTTGTTCCAGTTGGTTTCCTTGGGCTCGGTCATCGGTTCTCCGCAACTTGGGGTGAAGGGGCTCAAGATTCGTTCGTTGTCAATTGGTTGTTAGTAAAGGGGTCGAGTGGTTGGTTTAAATAACCTTGCCCAAGCCAAATGGACCTGCTGTAGCCTCAAAGCTGTCTGTTTCAGGTCACTTCGTGAAGTTGGGTTCTCCACTTGAACCCTCCAAAATTAACCATCACCGTTGAGAAAACAATCGACGTCGGAAGGATCGGGTGTTATGAGACCTCCTGTCAGCTGGTGCCGTCAACTAATCAGTCATTAGAGGAAAACATCGTCATGAAATACGATTTTGACCGGGAGATCAACCGCAAAGAGACCCAATCCGCCAAATGGGGCGTAATCCAGGACCCCGACAACCCGTCGCGTTGGCATGCCACCGACGACTATTATGGTCAAGAACGGGTCCTGCCCCTGTGGGTGGCGGACATGGATTTTCCTGCTCCCCGGCCGGTGGTGGATGCCTTGGTCCGGCGTGCCCAACACGGCATTTACGGCTACACGATCCGGACGGCAGACCACGACCGGGCCGTGGTGGATTGGATGAACCGACGCCATGGCTGGGCGATCGAACCGGGCTATATCGTGTCCACGCCCGGGGTGGTGCCGGCGGTCAATTTTCTCGTGCGTACGTTCACCCAACCGGGTGAGAAGGTGCTGATTCAACGGCCGGTCTACTATCCTTTTTTCAATGCCATTGAAAACAACGGCGCCCAGATTGTTTCCAGCAGCCTGATCCTCGAGGGCGGCCGCTATGCAATGGATTTCGACGACTTCGAAAAAAAGGCAGCCGATCCGGCGACCACGCTCTACATCCTGTGTAGCCCCCACAACCCGGTGGGCCGGGTGTGGACCCGTGAAGAGCTGATCCGCGTCGGGGAGATCTGTCTGAAGCACCGGGTGTTGGTAGTTGCCGACGAGATCCACGCCGACCTGATTTTCAAGGGTGTCATCTTCACGCCATTTGCAGCCATGAGCGAAGAGATGGCCCACAACACGGTGGTCTGTACGGCCCCCAGCAAAACTTTCAACCTGGCCGGCCTGCACACCTCCAACATCATCATCCCCAACGACAGGTTGAGACGCCGCTTCCAGCAGACCCTCAATAGCTGCGGCATGGGCAAGTGGGCTTCTCCCTTCGGCGTGCTGGCTTGCGAGACAGCTTACCGGGAAGGGGAGCCATGGCTGGAGCAGGTGATGGCATATATCGAAGGCAACCTGGATTATCTGCAGGGGTTCATCGACAAGCATGTTCCAGGCATGCGGGTCATCCGGCCAGAAGGGACCTACCTGGTGTGGCTGGACTGCCGGGGACTGGGGCTGGACAAGTGGGCACTCAAGCACCTGATGCTTGGAAAAGCGCGAATTTTCCCGGATGAAGGGTTTATCTTCGGACCCGAAGGTGACGGGTTCGAGCGAATCAACATCGCCTGCCCCCGGTCGATTCTGCAAGACGCCCTGACGCGTATCCGACGGGCGGTAGACGCGTTGTAAAACGACTCGCCCGGTGGACGTGATGCGGTCATTGCACGGCCGCCTCTGTCCAATGAATACGAATTATATATGATATCAGATGTTTGCCGAAGTCTTTAGCCTTGCCGGTTGAACATCACGAAGCCTACCAGGATTAGCGCCATGCCCGCCAGGTGGAAGGACTTCAGGGATTCTCCCAGGAAAATGATGGCCAGGATGGCTGCGAAGACGGGGATCAGGTTGATGAACAGGCCGGTACGGTTGGCGCCGATGACGGCCACGCCATGGTTCCAGCAAAAATAAGCCACGATGGATGGAAAAAGGGCCACGTAGCCGATGCTGCCAACCACGCCGGGTGTAAGTGCAAACGTCCCGACGGCCGATATTTCCCACAGGTAGATCGGCAGAAGGCCCAGGCATCCGAGACCGAAGGTGTAGGTCAGAAAGCTCATGGGATGCATGTTCGGCCGTTTGGGCAAGAGGGCCGAGTAGAGTGCATAAAGGATCACCGCCACGATCATCAGCAGGTCTCCCTGCGCCAGGGCCAGGTCGATCAGCGCCTGCCAGCGACCCTTGAGCACCACGACGCCGGCGCCTATGACGCATAGCACCACTCCGGCGGCCTGAGTCCCGGAGACCCGCTCCCCATATAGAATCAGTGAAATAACAATGATGACCGCCGGCATGGTGGTCTGGATCAGGGCACCGTTGATGGCCGTCGTGGTGTGCATGGCCGTGTAGAGCAAGGTGTTGAAAATGGTGACCCCGAACAGGGCGAGCAGCACCAATATTTTCCACCCGGCCAGGGCCGTTTTCCAGTCGCGTTTGACGTAGGGCCAGGTCAGGGGCAAAAGAACCACAAAAGCTACCATCCATCGCCAGAAGGCCAGAGAAACCGGGGGGATCAACTCGGCCACGCCCTTGGCCAGCACGATATTGCCTGCCCAGCACATGGGTGCCACGGCCACCATGAGAAACGCGGGAAGCTTGGATTTAGGGCTTTCTTTCATGTGTGCTGCCGGTCTCCGTTGAAACGGGATGAGGGACGTCGTCTGGCGACACCCGGTAAGAATCACGACCTTGTACCGGAACCCTCGGGCTTTTGCAAGGTGCCCGGCGCCGAAAGAAAGCGCAGTGTCCGTCAGTGGATCGTCGGGCCTTCGTCAGATCCCGGATACCAGCTGGCCTGCGGTTATTTTGACTTCCCTTGCCAGGCCTTTGCGCTGGCATTGCATCACCTCTGCACGCCAACTGGCGCCGCTCTGCCTTCCCGGTGAAGTGCGTTGACACCGACTTCGGTTTGCGTCATAACACCGGGAGCAACCATCCACGGAAAAACCAGCCACGATCAACAAGGGAGGAACCACCATGAAGCAGGGCAAATGCCCCAAATGCGGGTCAGTGAACATCTATTCGGCCGAAGACCTTCCCCTGAAAAGCGGTCCGTTCGGCAGCAACTCCATCCCCATCAGCCTGACGGCCATGGCCGCCCTGGACAACTATGTGTGCGTGGACTGCGGCCTGGTAGAGAGTTACGTGGCCGACGATTACATGCTGAAGAAAATTTCCCAAAAATGGAAGTCGGTGAATGGCACGGCAGATCAAAAGGATTGATTATAGCCATCGCCAATTATGATAAACTCATACAAAATCGCATTTCCGATGGATTCGTAAAAAGCCCGAGATCAAGGCTTGCGAATCCCGAGAAATGAGGCGTACTGACGGTACGCCGCAGTGACGAGGGATGAAGCGAAACGCAGATATCGGGTTTTTTACGAATCCGTCAATTAATATTCTTCCAGGAATGATAGCAAATAGGTAATCTGATGCCGTTTCCCTTTTCCAGCAGCCGCATCAGCGGCATTCGCCATTTCGGGCTGATCTCGCGCGTGCTCATCAAACACGGCATGGGTGAAGTCGCCGATCGACTGAGGGGGCGAACCGGCAGCAAGATCAAAACCGGCCTCCCCGATCCTGTGCGCATTCGTCGTACCCTGGAGGAACTGGGACCCAGCTTCATCAAGCTTGGCCAGCTCATGAGCACGCGTGGCGACCTTTTTCCTCCGGAATATATCGATGAATTTTCCAAACTGCAGGATCAGGTCCCGCCGGTGCCCTTCGAGGGCATCAGCCGGCTGATCGAGACCGAACTGGGACAACCGCCGGATCAGCTTTTTAAAAGCATTGACGAGACGGCCATGGCTGCCGCGTCCGTGGCCCAGGTGCACACCGCCCGTTTGAAAACCGGTGAGAAGGTGGCCGTGAAGGTGATCCGGCCGGGGATCGAAAAGCGCATCCGCAAAGACATCAAGCTCATGTACTACTTCGCCGCCCGGTTCGAACGAAGCTTCGATCTGGGACGCATCGTCGGGGCGGTCAACCTGGTCAAGGAGTTCGAACGCACCATCTTCCGCGAACTGGACATGCTCATCGAGGCCGGCAACATCGAGCGCTTCACCCGCAGCTTCAAAGAGATCGATGAAATATACATCCCAAAGGTGTACTGGGACCTCACGGCCAAATCGGTGCTGGTGATGGAGCACATCGAGGGGATCAAGATGGATCGCGTGGACGAGATCCGGCGCCACGGTATCGATCCCCAGGAAGTGGCCATGATCGGTCTGCGATCTTTTTCCCGCCAGCTTATGGCCGCCGGCATCTTTCACGCCGACCCGCACCCGGGCAACACCCTCGTCATGCACGACGGTCGGGTAAGTCTGGTGGATTTCGGCATCGTCGGCTACCTGGACGAAGAGACCATGATGCAGATCGCCCACCTGTTCCTGGGTTTTGCCGAGCACGACTACGACATGGTCATGGAGGCCTTCGAGGCCGCCGGCCTGCTTGATCCCCGGACCATGGATCTGAACAGCTTTAGAATGGACCTCAAGGACATGGCCGAACCCTTTTACGGGCGCTCCCTGAAGACCATTTCGGTCAAGGATGTCTACTACCAGACCATGCGGCTGGTATACAAGTACCGCATCCGACTGCCCCGCAACCTGCTCCTGCTTTTCAAAACATTCATCCAGACCGAAGCCCTGGGAAAGATACTGGGTTCCGAGGCCAGTTTGCTGGAGGTGACGCGACCCTACGCCAAGAAGTTGTTGCAGCAGGGCTACGAAGCCCACAAAGTGTTCAAGAACGTGGGCCGGGACACAAAGCTGTTCGGTGGCTACCTGCGCCAGATGCCCCACCTGGCCCATGGGCTGTTCAAACGTCTGGCCACGGAAACACCCAAATTCGAGATCGCCCACACCGGCCTTGAAGACACCTCCAGGAAATTCGAAAGAGGCCTCAACCGACTCACTATAGGGCTGGTGACTGCCGCCTCGCTGATCGCCGCTTCCTTGATTCTCAACTCCACCAGCAAAGTACTGCTCTTCGAGGTCGACTTTTTCGGTGTACAGACCCTTTCCGTCACCGATGTGCTGGGATTCTCCGGTTACGTGATTGCCACATTCCTGGGCCTGTGGCTGGTTTTTTCGATTGTACGCTCGGGTAGACGCTGATCCCATCTGACAGGATTTGAAGAACGACCGCCCCAATACCAGTCAATCAACCATTGCCATAAGCTTGTCGGATACGATAGGCTGTTTAACAAACCGAAATAAAAAAATGCAGGTGCGCCCATGCCGATGAACCGAAAAAAGGTGATGATCGTTGATCCGTCACCGATCTTCATCCGCAAGCTGAAAACGACCATCCAGACCAATGAAACGCTTGTGGACGTCATTGAAGCGGGTACCATCAATGCAGCGGAGGATATTCTGAGGAATCAACAGCTGGATGTTGTCTTTCTCGATATCGGGTTCCCACAGGAACAGGTCGTGCGGTTGATCGACGCCATCAAAGGCGCGGCACGGGAAATGCGTTTGGTGCTGCTGGCCAGTCATGATGCTGTAGCCACCCAAGCGGCCGGGCTGCAGGAACGGGCGGACGCTTTTCTTCCCAAGGAACACGCTGTCGGGTTGCGTCTGGCCGATCTAATTCATGAAATGATCAGGCTGCAATGAACGCCTGGTTTGCAGAACGCCTAGCGCTTTTGGAAAATGAACCGTTATCTTTCGAACCGTTAAAATACCAACCCCGCCATCACGGATCATGCCATCAGGGGTTTTAACATGTAGATGATGTCGCTTTCCACCATTCCCACAGTCAGTCCAGTTAAGACAGATCCTCATCAAGATCGACGGGTTTCTCGGAGGGGCCGGCGGTCGGTGAGCAACGGGTTTCCGTCAGGCACCGGATCACCTGTTTTTGCTGCAGGGTCAAATTCTCGAAGCGGACACCGATGCCTTTGGGGTCCCGGCGAACCACCGTTCCTTTGATGGCGCAGGTGCGCTCCAATACAGGAGACGTAAGGGACATGGTGAGCCGCTGGCCCACTTTGATGGACTGTTCGGTTTCGATGTAAGCCCCCCCCTCGCTGATATCCCGCATATAGCACTGGTAGGTCCAGTCGCTGATGTCGTAATCCACGCCCACCAGACAATCGTACCGGTTGTGCTTGCGCTGGTTGGGCCGCTCGCTCTGCTTTTCGTCCACCATCCGACCGCTTTCCAGCAGCATGTTCATCAGCGATGTGTTGATCTCCCGCGGCGCTTCCCGGGGGGCATAGTCGATGTCGATCAATACATTTTCCCAGGTGAGAATGTGCTGCGCGGCAGGCTTGCCCGTCAGCAGCCCCATCTTGGCGGCGGCGGGTTTGCCGTCTACCATATAAATTGTTCCGGTTTTCCCTTTGGCAGTGATTTGGAGGGTACAGGAACGACCCTCCAGCTCCAGCATCTGCAGAAATGAGGAGAGCGTGATCCCCCGTACCTGTCCGCCGTAGTCGATCTGCAATTCGGTAAAGATCCGTTTGGTGAGCATGCTGATGTCCAGAGCCTGATCGAAGTGAATGACTGACGCCAACTGCTTGATCTTGGCGCGGAACATGGACGACGCATTGTTGGTCATGACGATGACGCGGGTGTGCGGATATTTAACCCGCAGCAACGACATGAGCTCGAAGGCGTCCATTTCGGACATGTGCATGCCGGTGATCAGGATGTGGACCTCTTCCTCGGCAAGGATTTCCAGTGCTGTCTGGACGTTGATTGCGGATAGGACCCGCAAAAAGCTGCCCTGACTTTTCAGCAGCCCTACAAATGTGTGGAGCATGATGGGATCGTTGTCGACGACCAGGATGTTCTTCATCGAGTGCCGGCCTCTGTTGGATTTATCAGTCGTTAGCGGCGTTTTTTGATGTGCTGTGCACCGTCACCCGCCGAGTTTCTATGGTTTCGGTATCAGGGTGAAGGAAATGGTGCCAGGGTAAGGGAAGCGGTCCCTCCTGTGAATGCCCAAATCCTCCAACTCCGGATAAAAAGAGCATTTTTCGGCCGGAAAAACAAACAGTTTTTCAAAATCTGAGAAGGCCGCATCATAACCCAGCGGGGCGAATGCATCGGTGATTGCCGAAAAAACACCGGATAATTCCCAGCGCTCCTGCACGATGGTGTGAATCCGAGGTTGGCTGAAGGCACTGGGATTTTTCAGATACAGCTCCCAGGGGGCGTAGCCGTTGAAAGCCAGAATGCTTTTTTTTCTACCTCCTTGATCCCCAGAAGCTGCCCGCGCCTAAACTGTCCAGTTTAAGATCGGCTCCAAACCGTCCGTAAATCGCGTTCATTATATCGGCCAGCAGGGACTCGAAAATGGGCACCGTCATCAGCGGCGTACCCGGTCCGGTGTCGGGGTAGAATGCCAGGTGGGCGCCTACTATGCGCATCGATCCTTCGTTTTCCCGTCGCTGGCTCAAGCGCAGCGAAACCCGATGCGCGCGCTTTTGAGCCGAAACCGTGTGTTCGATCAGGGTCCCGAAATCAAACGTTTTTTCAATTTCTGCCGGCATGTCGGTGGCGGCATGGGCGACCGGGTTGCACGGATCCGGTAGATGAACCAGGGCAAGCGCCAACAGCGAGATGAAACAAGCGGACATTCATGGCAACCCTCAATTGATGGCTGTCGGTTCAGCGATCTATAGAGAATGATGGAATGGGTCCCTTTTGCGGATCAGGCGCCGCCACTAACTGCAAAGCCACTGGGCCCGATACCGGTGGCCGAAGAGGTGCCGGCTATTTTTGCCAGGTACGTATTTCCCAGGGTACTGATATGATCGCTGATGTTGTCGAAGTAGTTGAAATGAAGCTGCTCTTCATCGATTGTCTGTTCGAACAGTTTCATGCTCGTGCTGTCCCCGTTTTCGCGGCAGATCAGAAGAAACTGGTTGTAGATGTCGATTGTATTGTCCTCGAGGCCGGCATCAAAGGTGAAAATCTGTTCGACTTTCTGTCCCTTGGTGACTTTCTGGTCGGGTTCCGTGGTGGGCTCGCCACCCAGTTCTTTGATCCGTTCGGCAAAGCCCTCCGCGTGGCGCATTTCGTCGATGGCGATCAACTTGACCTTTGCGGCAAGTTCACCATAGTCTTTGTCATCCAGGTTGTAATGCTGGTTCATATACTGGGTGATGGCCGTCAGTTCCATGGATCGGGCTTTGTTGAGCACCTCGATAACCTTTTTCTTTCTCTTTTCCCTTGCCGTCTGAGCCATTTTCAATCTCCTGTGTTTAAATGGGTTTAGGAATGTTTCCCGTCCTTACAGAATGTCGACCATTACTTCGTAATGATCGAATGGGGGCATGATGCAGGCGCCGGCAAAGCGGGTACGGGCGGTATCGACCATTTCGCGGGCGTTGGCGGCCCCTTCGGCCACCGGGTTGGCTGCGCGGTGCATGCGCTGCCGCAGCGCATCGGGCACGGTGATACCGGCCACCTTGGTGTGCAGGAACTCGGCGTGCCTGGGTGTGCGCAGGGGCAGGATGCCCATTATCACGGGGATGCCGATCTTCCTGGTGGCGTCGGCGATCTCATCGGCACCGGGTTCGTCATAGACGGGCTGGGTGACGGCAAACTGGGCGCCGGCCTCCACCTTCCTCTGCAAGTGATCCACCGCCCTGGCCAAGCCGTTGTTTTCGGGGTGGGTGTCAAAAACCACACCGGTCTGCAGGCCCGCTTCCCGGGCCAATCGTACCAGTCCGTAAACATCGGTGTCTCGGACGTCGGTCGTATTTCCCCGGTCTTTGAAGGCCACAAAATCGCCGGTGGCCACCAATACCGTGTCTATGCCCAGTGCCTTGGCTCCCCACAACTCGCCTTGCAGGCTCAAGCGGTTATGGTCCCGGGTGGTGAGGTGCAGGATGGCCGGTTTCTTTGTGCGTTGCTGGATCATGGCGCACAGGGCCATGGCACTCATGCGGGGCTTGGCTACGGGGTTGGTGGCGACGCTGAAACCGAAGAACGGTAGTGTGGTCAAAGATTCCAGGGCAGAAAGGACTATTAACGGGTCCGATCCGTCCGGAGGTACCACCTCTATGGTGACGACGAACGATTCGTTAAACATGTTGACCCTCTTCCGGATTTGGCGTTGGTAATGAACTCACGCTGAAAGAGACGATTGTCCGTGGTTCTGGTGACGCCAGGGTTGTCCATATCAAGCGCTCCTCGATCAGGCCTTGGCCCGGGATGAAACACGATAGCGAGCGCATCCCCCGTCGCTTTCGGCGGGGTTGGCGAGCGAACTGGAAATCGCTTTTTTTTTATTCTTCCGGTGCTGCGCAGCACTGCCGTTTCAGGCAGAACATTCCCCGCGGCTTGTCGTGGGGAGGGTTCAATTTGGTTTTCATAGATACTGTCGCAGGTAATAAGCGGTGCGGGCACCTTGTCGGGGTGTCTGTTGTATCGGGGTGCCGGTCGTTGTTTGTCAAACAGATTGTAACGCGTAGTTTATCGTTCCAACGGATTCAGGTCAAGCACGGATCATCTCTGCCGCCGGTTCATGTTGAACCGGGGTAACCAGCTACTATCGACCCCCACCGTTCGCGGGTGTCGCTGACGGGCGTTCAATAAGGGGTTTAAATGCAAATCTGCAGAAATAAACAATAATAATAAATAGTTATGATTTATGCTTGGGCCTTCGTTATGGGGATGGGTTAGTATAAAACATAGTATATCGGAATGTTGAATTTTTTTTTGGATGATGGCACGGGGTTTGATTCCCTTGAATATCGATAGATATTATTCAATATTATCTTTGAGGTCGAACCCTATGATAGCGATTAATAGAACCAATTGGAATAGAGAAATCTGGCGTAAAATACTCAACAGCGTGGCTGCCAAATATGACTGCGGTGTGCGCTTCACCCTCGACGCCGGCCGGATAAATTTTGAAGGGAATCCGGATTGTGCCGAAGAGATCGTCAAGGAAGCCTTGTCCTTGTTTGGCGGCAATGCGTGGCTACCGATGGTAACAACTATCGGGTTTGCTCGGAAAGGCTGATCTCTCCTTTTTCGCGAACATGGACATTGGGCCGCAGGCCACCGAGGTCGAGTTTAGCATTGAGCTCATAAGCGATGGTATCCCGCTGCGCGTTCATCAGGTCGGTGAAAAAGCGTATGCTGCTCAGCAGGCTGGTGGTGGCAATCATGGTCACATCGCCTTCGCCATAGCCGTCGATTGTCGGCAGATTGTTGGCGACGCCCGTCAATATTTTGTGCCCGTCAAGTTTCAGGCTGTAGGCGATCCCTTGAAGATTCAGGGCCGCTCGATTGGGGTTGGTGATGTGAAGTTCGATTTCGAATCGTGGAGCGATACTGTCGGATGGCAGTGCCCGGATGGCGCTGACGTTGACACTGGGCGTTTCGTAATCGGGGCTGAGGGTGGCACAGCCCGCGACCACCAGAACCGTTGACACGAGGATCAGGATCCAGCGGCATCGGGAAATCGGTATTCTCCTATGACGTGCATTCATCCGCAAACCATCTATTTTCCCATGATCATCATCAGCGGAATGAAAACCAGACCGGCAAGGGCCAGGTAGAGGCCGTTCAATACCCGCTGATACTTATATCGGGTCGTCTCGTCCGGTTCGCTAAGGGTCAATTGCTTGAACCGGCGGTAATCGTCCAGCCATCCGGTCATCATATCCACGTGATACCCTTTATCTTTAAGCGTCATCTTGATCTGCTGAAATGAGTGCAGGGTGAACACGATGGCGCCGATCAATCCAATACTCAGCCAATTCATGTGGGTTGTCTCCTCAACGATGCAAATCTGAAAGAATCCGGGCCTTCTTTGATCCTCGATTCGGCTTTCCAGGGTACACCGGCTGGAAAGGCGGAAAAACGAAAATTAACCCTACCACACATTCAATGCTCGGGCCACCGTTCAGTTTGACTTTCTCGGTTTGGCTCGCGCCGTTGGTGGGGCACTCAGCGGATCATCCGGCCAGACGTGTTTGGGGTAACGTCCTTTGAGTTCTTTTTTCACTTCCGGGTAGCTGTTTTGCCAGAAACCGTTGAGGTCCCGGGTAATCTGGGCGGGGCGGCCTGCCGGTGAGAGCAGATGCAGCATCACGGGCATTCGGCCTCCGGCGATAGTTGGGGTTGCCGTAGCGCCGAACATTTCCTGTATCCGTACGGCCAGCACTGGGACCGACTCGCTGTAGTCGATGGGCAAGCGGGATCCGCTGGACACCGTGATATGGGTTGGGGCCAGTTCATCCACCTGCCGGTGTTGCCGCCAATCGAGAAGATTTCGCAGCGCATTGGAAAAAACCTTCGTTCCAAGATCTTTCAATCGCGTCATGCCGAAAAGATAGGGTGACAGCCAATCTTCCAGGGCGTCTGAAAGCGCAGCGTCGCTGACGTCAGGCCAGGGGCCGCCATCGGCATCGAGCCTTGCCAGCAGCATGACCCGAGACTGCCAAGATCGCAGGGTCCGCGTCCAGGGAAGGATCTCGATGCCGTTTTCACGAATACCTGTGATCATGGCGGCCATCACAGCTTTGGGAGCAGGATTGGTCAATGTTTCAGTTTCCATCGTGAGTGCCCCCAAAACCAGTCTGCGTACTCCCGATACGGCCTGCCGCTGGGAACCCCAGGCCACCGTTTCCTGCCATCGGACCCGATGTGCGAACTGGTCCAGCAGGCGTTGCTTGTCGGTTTCGACTGCCATGAAGATGCGAGCCTCCCGCCGGTCGCCGTCTGTGTGCGCCGCCACCAGGTATTCACTGGCGCTCAGCGGTTCTGGCGGGTCGAAATAGGCACCGCGGCCGCTGGTAAGCAAAAAGCGACCCGGGCTGTCGGGCCGTTGCTGGGCAATGCGATCGGGATAGGCCCATGCCAGCAATCGGCCTGGAACGGATGCCCTGCTGGATTTTTTTCTTATGCCCAACCGTTGTTGAAGCACGGCCGACACCTTCAGAATATGCCTTATCGACAATGAATCGACGCTGCAGCCATGAATGTGAAACGGTCTTTTTGCCTGGTATGCGTCCAGCGCGTCCAGCCTCAATCTCAGGTCGGCATCGCGCTCCCGCCCAATAAAATGGAGGGGATCTCGTTCACTCAAAATAGCGGCAATTTCACATGCGGAACGACCCATTTTCTCTTTCCTGGCCGCCAGAATCATATGGGCCAGGCGGGGGTGCAGGGGCAGGTCCGCCATCTGCCGACCGTGAGCGGTGATTTTTCCGCCATCACCAAGGGCTCCCAAGTCCAGGAGTAATTGGCGGGCCATGGAAAATGCCGGGCTTGGGGGTGGATCCAGCCAGTCGAGAGCATCGGGGTCCTCGAGACCCCAGGCTGCCAGTTCCAGGGTCAGTCCAGCCAAATCGGTGTCGAGGATCTCCGGTCGGTTGTGGGGAACGAGCGTAGGGTGGGTCGCCTCGTCCCACAGCCGGTAGCAGATGCCCGGCCCCAGGCGACCGGCCCGCCCCCGGCGCTGGTCTGCCGATGCCCGGGACACCGGCAGGGTCACCAATCGGGTCATGCCACTGCCGGGATCGAAGCGTGGCGCCCGCTGCAATCCGCTGTCCACGACGACGCCGATCTGTTCAATGGTCAGGCTGGTCTCGGCAATGGACGTGGCCAGTACGATTTTGTGCTTCCCGGCCGGGGGCGGTGATATGGCCGCATCCTGCCGTTCCCGGGGCAGGTTGCCGTAGAGGGGGGTAACCTGCCATCCGGGTGGAAGATCTCCGCCTTCAAGTAACCGGGCCAAGCGTCTGATCTCCGGTGCGCCGGGCAGAAAGACGAGAAGATTGCCCTCGTTCGCCGCCACTGACCGCTGTATGGTAACGGCGACGGCCCATTCGATGGGTGGGGCTGCGGGCCGGCCCACATATCGGGTCTCTACAGAAAAGTTGCGACCGTCACATCTGATCAGGGGCGCGTCATCCAACAGTTGGGCCACTGCTGCATGATCCAGCGTGGCGGACATCACCAGCAGCCGAAGATCATTGTTGAGCACCCCCTGGATGTCGCGACACATGGCCAGTCCTAAATCGGCATCCAGGCTGCGTTCGTGAAACTCGTCGAAGACGACCAGCCCTACACCGGCCAATGACGGGTCGTTCTGGAGCATGCGAGTGAGCACGCCCTCGGTGACCACCTCGATTCTTGTAGCCGGACCCACCCGGCTTTCCATGCGCACCCGGTATCCCACGGTTTTGCCCACCGGTTGGTCCAGCAAAGATGCCATGTGGTGGGCTGCAGCCCGTGCAGCCAGACGGCGGGGCGCCAAGAGCAGCAGGCGTCGACCGAACAGCCATGTCTCTTCCAACAGCGCCAGCGGCACGGCAGTTGTTTTGCCGGCACCAGGCGGTGCAACCAGAACTGCTGCGGGGTTTTCACGCAATGCGGATTTGAGCGGCTCCAGGACTGCTGCCACCGGCAGGTGGCCGATGGCACTGGTGTGGTCTGTGTTTCCCATGGCGCCTGGCATACCACATTTCGGGTTGAAATTCACCGTGCGGACCGATGCGGTCTTCTCGGTGAAGATTGCCGATGCATTGATGCGGCATGTTTTAAGTTCATACCGGCTTGCGCCATCATCTCTCTGAGAAACCGACCGGTATAGCTTTTTTTCACCTTGGCCACTGCTTCAGGTGGGCCCTGAGCTACGATGCGCCCACCCCCCATGCCCCCTTCAGGCCCCAGGTCGATGATCCAGTCGGCGGTCTTGATCACATCCAGGTTGTGCTCGATTACTACCACGGTATTGCCGCCGTCCACCAGACGCTGAAGTACGGCCAGAAGCATCTTGATATCCTGGAAGTGCAGGCCGGTGGTGGGCTCGTCCAGGATGTAAAGGGT
>JAQYWF010000007.1 GCA_030145105.1 Desulfosarcina sp. | reverse complement strand
CGGATTGCTGCAGCCTGAGGCCACCATTCTGCTCATGTTCGTGTTGCCCATCAAAGCCAAGTACATCAGCTACGGCACCACAATTATCACCGCCCTGACCTTCCTGGCCCAGACCAATGTCCATGGCGCCTACCACCTGGGCGGCATCGGCCTGGCCTGGCTCTATTTCCGTGCACCAGTCCGTTGGCTCGACACAAACTGGTGGCATTGGAAATTTTCCGCGCATAGCCAGAAAAAACGCCGCGCCAAGTTCACCGTTATCAGCGGTAAAGGCAACGATGATGACGACAAGCCAACCATTCATTGATCCGGAGCCCCTCAGACGCAGGTTATCATGATACGAGGCGGATGGATAAAGAGTTGCTCCGTGGGTATAATATAGGGTTCCGCCCCTCCTGTTGCTGGCTGGGAAGCCATTTGCCTGACATATAATTTTCCTCTACACCGTATTAAGGGACTCGCATGAAAATTTCCATCCGCATAACCCTTATTTTTGTCATCGTCGGATTAATCTGGGTGACCTATCTTCTGACGACCTCCTCCGCCTACCTGTCATCCCAGAAAGTACTGCGCCAGCACGCCCATAATATCATGGAAAACATCGCCAACCTGGCCATGCAGGAGTCCTACACCCACCTCAATCATGCACAGGATGCGACCATCCTGACCAAGCGCCTTCTTTCCGCGGACATCGTCGGCAGCAGTACGAGCACCATCGAAACATTGGAACAGTATTTTTATGACAACATGGCCATCAATCCTCATTTTGCAGGGATTTATCTGGGACTCTCGGATGGCAGTTTTTACGATGTCCGCCGACATGACGGACAGGCCAAAAACGGTTTTAGAACCAAAATAATATCAACCGGCACGAGTGGGGAAAAGAAAACCCATCTAATCTGGCGAAATGCAGACTTTCAAATCGTCTCTACCGAAGACGATTCCCATGACGATTATGATCCCCGCACGCGTCCCTGGTATATTAAGGCAATCAAAGAACAAAACATCGTCTGGACGGATCCATACATTTTTTTTCCTCTCGAAAACCCGGCATCACCATAGCGGGTCCGTCCTTCGATCAGCAAGGACAACTCAAAGGGGTTATCGGTGTCGATATCGAAATCGACCAATTGTCGACCTTTATCGCCACCCTCAAGATCGGAAAAAACGGCAGGGCGTTCATGTTGAATCGCAACGGTGATGTAGTTGCCCATCCCGACCTGGATAAACTGCGGCTTACTGAGAATCCCGATATGAATCAGTTTCGACTGGTTAATATCAATGAACTGAATGATGCTGTCAGTCAGGAGGCTTTTACCGCACTGGGAGCGGCAGCCAAACCTGCTGATCTGAAGGACTTGAATCAATCCAGATTTGCCAGGTTCAGGTTCGGCGAAAACGATTACACCGCCATGATGACTCCGTTTACGACGTGGGAATGGCCGTGGCTTATTTGTGTGTACCTGCCGGAAGATGATTACCTTGGGGACCTTAAAGCCAACCGGCGTCTAAACATGGTTTTTACCTTTGTGATTTCGCTGGTGGCGACGGTAATCGGTCTGTATCTGGCACGAGGCATTATCCATCCAATGTCGAAACTGGAATCCGAGGCCACCGCCATCAAAAATAGCGATTTCGAAAAAGAAACAATTATCAGGTCGTCGTATACCGAAATTCGAGCCACTGCCGATTCATTCCGGTTGATGAAGAACGCCGTCAAAACCAGTCAACAGCGGTATCAAGGCATTTTCGAAAACATCCAGGATGTATATTTCGAAGCGGCCATGGAGGGAACAATCCTGGAGATCAGCCCATCCATCGACAAAGTATACGGATTTTATCGAAAGCGGCTCCTCGGAAAATTTATCGGTGATTATTTGGTTGAAAAGGAACAGTTAAGAAATCTACAGGACGTTTTGTTGCAAAAGGGGCGTGCAGATGATTTCCAAGTCGAGTTAAAGAATAACGAAGGCAAGGTTGCCTATGGATCCATTAACGTAACACTCATTGTTGACCCGCAGGGGCGCCCTGAAAAAATGATCGGTTCCTTGCGCGACATAACGCGTCGGCGGGCTGCTGAAGAGAAGTTGGAAAAGTATCGCGAGCACTTAGAAGACCAGATACGATATCGAACACGCGATTTAGAAAAAACCAACCGGGACTTGACTAAAGAGATCAAGCATCGCCAATCCATCACCGATGCACTTCGTAAAAGAGAAGAAGAATACTTTAATCTCTACAATTTGAACCGTATGGTGACCAACAATGTGCCCGATATGATCTGGGCAAAAGACCTTGAGGGTCGCTATATCTTCGCTAATCAAGCCATATGCGGCAACCTGCTGATGTGCCGTGATCCTGAAAAAGCGTTAGGCAAGACAGATATTTATTTTGCGGAAAGGGAAAGACAACGGGGACATGAACATACTATTGGTGAACTCTGCGAGAATTCTGATGAATTAACGCTGCACCGCAAGGTGGCGGGACGTTTTCTGGAAGAAGGGCTTGTGCGAGGCGCGTACATTACGCTTGACGTTTACAAGGCACCCTTTATCGACGAAAACGGGCACATCATCGGAACCATCGGTTGTGGTCGGGACGTGACCAAGGAAAAGGCCATTGAAAAAGAACTTCAACATACTGAGGAACGTTTCAGGGACCTGTTTGAAAACACGTTTGACATGATTCAAAGCGTGGATCAAAATGGCAACTTTATAATGGTAAACAAGGCTTGGTTGAAAACGCTGCAATATAAAGAAGATGAGATTATTGGGCAAAGCCTATTTAACATCATTCACCCCGACCATCATCAGTATTGCCTTGAATTTTTTGGAAAGGTTTCCCAAGGCAATTCGCTGGAAAATATCGAAATGACATTTATAGCCAAAAAAGGTGGGTTGGTCCATGTCGTTGGTAACGTCACGCCGCGCATGGTTGAAGGAAAGTTTGTCGCGACACAGGCAATTTTCCACAATATCACCGATCGAAAACGAAACGAGCAGGAAATCCTCAATGCCCAGGCGAAACTCGAACAGCGCGTTCAAGAGCGAACGGCCGAACTCATCGAAGCCAATGAATTGCTGCGCAATGAACTACCCCGCCGCAAGCGGACGGGGTATCGCGAAGGATTGATTCAATCTTAACGTCGCAAGCGACGGGGTATTAGACCCAATGCTTCGCAATAAAGAGCTGCAGCAAGTGCAAGCAGCACTGATTCAAAGTGAGGAACGGTTCCGTACCATTGCGACCATTACGTCTGATTATTTCTATTCGCTATCTATGACCACCGATGATTCTTTTGAGGTAGAATGGATCGATGGTGCGTTTGAGAAGATAACCGGTTATACCAGAGAAGCAATAAAAAACGAGCGGGATTGGTCTCGCCTGATCCACTCGGAAGACAAACCCATTATCGATGGGGCCAAGTGCCGAATCCTATCCAACCAGCGCAATATTTCTGAATACCGAATTTTTACGCGAGAAGGCGTCGAACGCTGGATTAGAGACTACAGCCAACCGGTGTGGGATCACCAGAAAAAACGCGTGGTATCTGTTATCGGCGCGATCAGAGACATTACGGAATCCAAGCAGGCGGACGCCATCATATACCAGACAAAGCAACGCTACGAACTGGCAGCGAGAGCCGGACAGGTGAGTGTTTGGGATTGGAATACGGAAACCAATGAACTTTTCATTGACCCCGGATTGAAACGGATGCTCGGATATCAAGCGCGTGAGATCGAAAGTCATATTGAGGCATGAATCAAATTTGCGCACCCGGATGACGTTGATAAAATTCTTAATATTGCCAAACAGCATCAGGATTGCGAGTCCAAAACATATGAAGTCAGTCATCGCATGATCCACAAAACCGGAGACACGCTCTGGTTTCTGGCACGCGGTACAGTTATGTTCGACAAAGTCGGCAAGGTCTGTCGGATGATCGGGACCCACACCAACATCACCGAGCGGGTTTGTGTGGAAACGGCCTTGCAGGAAAGTCAAGCCCGCTATCGATCGTTCATGAATCAATTTAATGGCATTGTTTTCCGTTGCTCGCTGTCTGGGGGTGTTGAATTCGTGCATGGTTCCGTGAAGGACATTACCGGTTACACCGAAGCTGATTTTGTGGAACGGCGAATTCATTTCAAACAGCTCGTTCACCCTGACGATTTTGCCTCGATCGTCGAAAGCAGCAAGCGCCTCCGCAACGTGCCCCACTTTGCGACCATAAGAGAGTACCGCATCCTTCAAAAGGATGGTCAGGTCAGGTGGATCAAGGAATTCATCCAAAATGCCTGTGACCACACCGGCTCACCGGCAGCGATTCAGGCCATTGTCTATGATCATACGGATCGCAAAGTGATAGAAGAAAAATTGCAGCAGGACCAGATATTCAAGGCCATCGCCTCTCTTGCTGGCGGCGTTGCCCATGAATTCAATAATGCCTTGGTTGGCATCACAGGCAATCTGGAACTCATGGTCATGGAAATGGCCGATGAAACACCATACACCGCTTATTTAAAATCGATCAAATCGTCCGCCCAACGGATGGCTGCGTTGACCAATCAGCTACTCGCCTATGCACGGGGCGGTAAATATCAAGCCCAGACGTTAACCATCGATGAACTCCTCAAGCACACATTACCGCTGACCATGCATGCCATCAACCCAATGGTACGGTTGGAAACGGATGTACCCACCGGATGTGCTTCGATAGATTGCGATCCTATTCAACTCCAGATGGTGCTTTCTGCTCTTTTGTCCAACGCATCAGAAGCAATAGATGGGAAAGGGCGAATACGTATCCAGGTCCGCAACACAAGGATTGAAGGGCAATCGAATCCTACTCCTGAGAAGTTGGCTCATGGTCCTTATGTATGTTTAACCGTTAAAGACGAAGGCAAGGGCATGGATGCAGACACCAGAAAGCGGATATTTGAGCCGTTTTTCACCACAAAGATGCAAGGCAGAGGGTTGGGCATGGCAGCGGTATATGGGATCGTCAAAAATCACGGCGGAGACATTACCATCGATTCAAAACTGTCTCAAGGGACAACCATGAGCGTCTATCTACCGGCAACCAGAACTAACGCAACCACCGTTGAGGAAAAATCAGTTTCACCCGATGTCATGCGCGGCGATGGCACGATTCTGATCGTGGATGACGAACCGATCGTTCTGGACGTCGGCCGTTCAATTTTAGATAAACTCGGTTATCAAGCGCTGATCTGTGAATCCGGAAAAGAAGCAATTGAATTGCTCCAATCAGGCGCCGCCGAAATCAGCCTGGTCCTTCTGGATATCAAACTACCCGATATGAATGGAGCCGACGTATTGGAGTATATCAAGAACCAGTACCCCGACTTGAAAGTGGTTATTTGCAGCGGCTACGCGTTGGCCAGTTCGGAGTGGAATTTTCTTGCAGCCGGTGCGGATGATTTTATCCAAAAACCCTTTACCATTTCCGAGCTGTCGACCAAGCTCAGCCGGCTCTTGATGAACTGAACAAGCGGTTTTTTGGAACCACTGATTAATAAAGAAACCTGCAATGCGTTCTTCCAAAGTGCTCCATGATCCGGCATCTCGCTGAAATGGTGAAAGTCTGCGCGCCGCCCGGTCAACAAATGGCGGACAACCCCATTTCCGGATTACAGTTGACAAATCGCCCCGGAATCTCTCTATTATGCGACTACACGATGGATCATCAACTCCGCTCAACCCATTGCGGTGACAGCAATGAAAACGGCTGTGGATAAAAAACCCGGAAAGGTTGAAACCCGACTTTCTATGGCGCTCATAGCCATTCTGTTGATCGTGGTAACCGGTGTTTTCATGCGCCAGTTCCAGATCAATCCTGGGGTGGTCGCTCTCCGTCCGGAATCGCAGCCGCACACACAACCGTCAGGCTCGGTTCTGCAAACGCTGATTGACACCGCAGGGTCTGGAATTGCCCCTTTTTCTCTGCCGGAACGTTTCGGCCCGGACACGCTGTACGAAAAAATCAACGGTCGCGCGGACCTCTACCTCTCTTCCGGGTTCGCATCCCTGAAGACCCAGCGGTTTAGCATGGATAAAACTGGCGGGGTCTGGGCGGAGGTGTTCGTTTACGACATGGCCACGCCGGAAAACGCCTTTTCCGTTTTCAGCATGCAGCGCCGGGAAGACGCCGAGGCCGCCGGCATCGTCCCCAATGCCTACCGCACGGAAAACGCCATGTTCCTGGCCCACGAACAATTCTACCTGGAAATCATCGGTGCAAACGCTTCTGAGGCGCTACTACAGGCCATCGGCCTGCTGGCCCAGACCTTTGTACAGGCGCACGGCGGCACCACGATGGCAACCGCGCCCGGCAACGGTCTGTTTCCCGAGGGCGGTCTTCAGGCTGGAAGTCTTCAATTGGTTGCCGCCAACGCCTTCGGATACGAACAGCTGGACCGGGTCTATACGGCTGAATACCTGGTCGAGGATGCCCGATTGACCGCATTTGTTTCTGACCGGCACACCGCTGAAGCCGCATCCGCACTGGCCGTTGAATACCAGCAGACGTTGGTATCCTATGGCGCCAGCACCATTGATGCACCCCTGCCCGTTGAGGGCGCGGTGGTCATCCAGTTTTTCGACGCCTATGAAATCGTCTTCAGTCGTGGGCGTTACCTGGTCGGTGTTCACGAAGCCGGCAGCCTAGAGGCGGCCGGGGCGCTGGCCAGGCAGTTGGCCGGGCATCTGGAAAAGACGGAGCCAAGCAAGTGAACATCAAACGTCGAACGACCAACATTGAATGTTGAATGTTCAGTCTTCGTTTTCATTCAGCGTTGGATGTTCGATGTTGGATTTTCGTTCTTCAAACCAAAACGGTATGGCAAACGCCTGATATGACCGAGCAACCCATCGATCGACGCGAGTTTCTGACTCGATGCACCCAGGCGGGACTCTCGGTGGCCGCCGCCGGTGCCTTAGGCATCGGATTTTATGATGGCAAGGCACCCCCGGCTCTCTCTGAAACCACTGAAACAGTGCAGATCCCCGATTTTTCCATCGCCGGAATGAGCGGAAAAATATGCATCGCCCGCGGGACGTCCCAAGGTATGGATAGAGCGGGCACCGTCCGGCAGGCATTCGACGCACTGGGCGGCATGAAAGCCTTCGTCAAGCCAGGCGAGCGCGTTCTGCTCAAGGTCAACGCGGCCTTTGCCTCGCCACCCGCGTTGGGTGCCACCTCCCACCCAGACCTGGTGGCGGCCGTGGTGCGGCTGTGCCTGGACGCCGGGGCTTCCCGGGTAATCGTGACGGACAACCCCATCAATGACCCGGCCTCCTGCTTCGCCCTCACCGGTATCGATGCGGCAGCACGCCTGGCCGGCGCCGAGGTTGTTATTCCACGCGAATCCCTATTCCAGCGCTTCAGCGTTTCCGGCGGGCGCCTGATCCGGGACTGGCCGGTTCTGTATGCCCCCCTGGCACGGGTGGACCGCATCATCGGCATGGCCCCGGTGAAAGATCACCACCGCAGCGGCGCATCCATGACACTGAAAAACTGGTACGGCCTGCTGGGCGGACGACGCAACATTTTTCACCAGGATATCCATACCATCATTCAGGAACTGGCCATGATGATCAAACCTACGGTGGTGGTGCTGGACGGCACGCAGTCCATGATGAGCAACGGACCCACCGGGGGATCCCTCTCCGATCTCAAACCCACCGGCACCCTGATCGTGAGCACCGATCCGGTGGCCGCCGATACTGTCGGTGCCACGCTGCTGGGCCGCACCGCCGCGGATTTGCCTTTTATCGCCAAAGCCGAAAGCATCGGTGCCGGCACAGCAGACTATCGGTCGCTATATTTGAAAGAGATACAGGCTTCATGAGAATTGTCACCACCAGACGCACCAGCCAGATTTTTTTCTTCCTGCTCTTCCTGTGGTTTTGCGTCGTTTCCTCCCTGGGAGAACAGTGGTGGCAGCTGCGCGGGTGGCCGGTCAATTGGCTGATCCAACTTGACCCGCTGGTGGGCCTGGGCACCCTTCTGGCTACCGGCACGCTCTACGCCGGCCTGCTGTGGGGCCTTTTAACCATAGTAATGACCATTTTGCTGGGCCGTTTTTTCTGCGGCTGGCTCTGCCCTTTCGGGACCCTGCACCAGGCCGTGGGATGGCTGGCCAATTGGGGCCGCCGTGCACCGTGGAGGATCGCGGCCAATCGCTACCGCCGGGGCCAAAAGGTCAAATACACCCTGCTCGTCTTCCTGCTCGGTGCAGCCGCCGGTGACCTCATCCGCCGATTGATTGCCGTTCCCATCCAAACGCCTTACCTGGCTGCGGCAATTGTGGTTGTATTGCTTATGTTTGGCATTGGTGCGCTTCGCTTGCGAACCATCTCCGGAGGTCGATGGGTGACCAGCATTGCAGCCGTGGCCATCGGCTGGGTAGTCCTGAGTCTCTTCACCGACGGTTCCCGGCTGCTGGCCGCATCCCTGCAGACCGGATTGCTGGATCCCATCCCCCTTTTTTACCGATCGGTGAATCTGACCCTGCTGCCGCTGGTGGACGGACGGCTGATCTCCCTCTCTGTGGCCAGCCGATTCTATCCGGGCACGGTTGCCATCGGAGCCATCTTCTGGGCAGCGGTTCTATTAAACCTGGTCATCCCGCGCTTCTACTGCCGCTTTATCTGTCCGTTGGGGGCGCTTTTCGGTGTACTTGGGAAAAACGCCCTGTGGCGGGTGGGCCAAAGGGCTGACGGCTGCACCGCCTGTGGAGACTGCGACCGGTATTGCGAGGGCGGATGCGAACCGTCGGCCGTCATCCGCACCCCCGAGTGCGTAATGTGCATGAACTGCCTGGCGGACTGCCGGCACGGCGTGATGGGCTATCGCCTTGACCCATCGGCTGCAGGAGAAGTTGCCGCGCCGGACATCTCCAAAAGAGAACTGGTGGCCTTCCTGGCCGCAGGGGTGACTGCCGTTCCCCTGGCACGGCTGGCCGGCATGACCGGCGACGCCTGGAACCCGACCGTCGTCCGTCCCCCGGGGTCCCTGCAGGAGGAGGAATTTCTCCAACGCTGCATCAAATGCGGCCAGTGCATGCGCGTCTGCCCGACCAACGTGATCCACCCAACCGGCTTTCAGGCCGGCATTGAAGGTATCTGGACCCCGATGCTGAACTTTCGCATGGGTACCAGCGGCTGCCAGCACGGCTGCATCGCCTGCGGCAACCTGTGCCCCACCGCTGCCATCCGGCCCATCTCCATCGACGAACGCCTGGGGAAAGGCGGTTTCGAAGCCAGGGGCCCCTTGCGCATCGGCATGGCCTTCGTCGACCGGGGACGCTGTCTGCCCTGGGCCATGGACCGCCCCTGCATCGTCTGCCAGGAAAATTGTCCGGTGAGCCCCAAGGCGATCTTCACCCGTATCGAATTTAGACCGGTTCGCCTGGATGGCGATTTGCGTCTCCGAGGCATGACAGGCAACCGGTTGACATTCGACGGTCCGGCACTGCCTTCCGACCGGTTTGCCACCGGGGACTATTATGTTTCCCTTGACGGCTACCCCGGGATGATACCCGTCAGAATTGTCAATATCGGCCCCGGCGGCATTACCCTTGAGGACCATCCATTCACGGCAAATGCGGCAGAAGAAGACCGGATCACCCTGTTGGTACGCCTGCAGCTGCCCTACGTGGACCCGGCCCGGTGCATCGGCTGCGGGGTCTGTGAACACGAATGCCCGGTCAAGGGCCGCCGGGCCATCCGAGTGACCGCGGAGAACGAAACGCGGGAACGGCAGCACCGGCTGTTGCTGTAAGGGACGGATGTATGCATTGATGATAGTCTCTTAACGGGCCAGTTCGATCTAAATCGAGATTTCAACACCCTCACCCAGTCCCTCTCCCCTCAGGGCGCGAGGGAGGCGTGTAATGTTGCTCTGGCCCGTAAATGTAACAAGGTGACTCCCGCGTCCCCTCGCCCCTTTGGGGAGAGGGACTGGGTGAGGGGTATTTTTTCCTGAGTCAATTTAGCTCCCGAATTCAAGTGTAACAAACCCAATAAACTCAATGAACCAAGAAACACGACAAACACAATGAGGTGATCCCATGAACGACAAACCACACCGCATCTCCCGTCGATCCTTTATCAAATCCGCCGGCGCCGCCGGTATCGGCTCCGCCCTGGCCCCCCTTGTCGGGCACAAACAGGCCCGAGCCGCCACACCGGCCGAAGCCACCGACATCACCGCTGTCCCAACCCGGCCTTTCGGCAGATCCGGCATCCACGTCCCCATCCTATCCCTGGGGGGCATGTTCGACATTCCCTCCAACCAGACCATGCTCAAGCAGGCCATCCGCTGGGGCGTCACCTATTGGGACACGGCCCATACTTACAGCGGCGGACACAGCGAAGAAGGAATCGGCCAGTACTTCAAGAACTACCCCGACCACCGGGAAAAGATCTTCCTGGTCACCAAATCCAAGCCAGGAAGCCACCGGCAGATGAGTAAAAACCTGACCACCTCCCTCAAACGAATGAACACGGATCACATCGACCTCTTCTTCGCCCATGGGGTCCGGGACGCCGACACGATGGACAGCGGCATGCGCGAGTGGGCAGCCGAACAGAAGGCGGAAGGAAAAATCCGCCTCTTCGGCTTTTCGACCCATTCCAACATGGAGCAATGCCTGCTGGATGCCGCCCGGCTGGACTGGATCGACGGCATTATGATGACCTACAATTTCAGGCTGATGCACGAAGAGAAAATGAAGACGGCGGTGAAAGCCTGCGTGGACGCCGGCATCGGGCTCACCGCCATGAAGACCCAGGGCGGCGGCACTGTGGACACCAAGACTTCCCGGGAGCTGAAACTGGCCGGCCGCTTCGTGAAAAAAGGCTTTACCGACAAACAAGCCAAGCTCAAGGCGGTGTGGGAGAATCCGCAGATTTCGGCCCTGTGTTCGCAGATGCCCACCATGTCGATCCTTATGGCCAACATCGCCGCAGCCGTCGATCGCACGATGCTGACCGACAACGACCGGCAGCACCTGGACCGCTATGCCCGGGAGACATTCTCGCACTATTGTGCCGGCTGCACGCAGATCTGCCAGAGCACCATCGCGGAGAATGTCCCCGTGGGCGACGTCATGCGCTATCTCATGTACGCCCGCAGCTACGGGGATGTGAACGATGCCCGGCGTCGCTTCGCCGCTATTCCCGATGCGCTCCGCAAAAAGATGACCCGGGCGAACTACGCGGCTGCAGAGGCCCGATGCCCCAGACAACTGCCCATTGCCCGGCTGATGATCGAAGCCCTTGAAGATTTGGCCTGATCGGGTATAATTGTCTTGACCCGCCCGGTTTTTTAGGTCAAGGAAGGCCGCATCTTTTCCACCCGTTTTCTTTACCGCCCGCCACAGGAGGAGCCATGGAATTGGAATGTGTCATTTACGACAAGCATGACGGGGTGGCCGTCATCCGGCTCAACCGCCCCCAGGTACTCAACGCCATGAATAAGCGGCTCTGGCTGGACATGCAGGCCGCCCTGGAGGACGCCCGGGCGGACGAAGGGATCAAGGTCGTGATCGTGACCGGCGAAGGGCGCGCCTTTTCAACCGGTGCTGATCTCAAGGAATCCAAGACCCGCTCCATTGAAGACTACCGGGATTACCTGGTGTCGCTGCAGGAGGTGTCCCGGGTAATCATCCGCTTCGAAAAACCCACCATCGCCGCTGTCAACGGCTTCGCCATCGGATCCGGATACGAACTGGCCCTGGCCTGCGACATCCGCATCGCCGCCGAGGAGGCCAAGATCGGCAGCCCAGAAGCCAAGGTCACTTCGTCGGTTACCGGCGGTGCCTTCCGGCTGGTCCAGAACCTCATCGGTCCGGGAAAGGCCCGGGAGCTGCTCTTCACCGGCGAGTATATCGACGGTATGGAGGCCCAGCGCATCGGGCTGGTCAACCGAGCCGTACCGGCGGAGAAACTGATGGAGACAGTCATGGAGATGGCCGCCAAGATCGCCGCCAACTCGGCCTTCTCCCTCAAGATGATCAAAAAGGGGCTCAACATGGCCCAGGGTGAAACCAGCCTGGAGGCCCTGATGGACTTCGAAGTGGAAGCCTGCCTGGCCTGCGTCTCCACCAAGGAGCGCCAGGATTCGCTGACGGCATTCGAAGACCGCAAGAAATAACGACAAATTGAGGGATTGTGGATTCAGGGATTTTGGAATTGGGGGCTTTGGGTCCCCGTAGTTGTTCAAACACTGACGCCTGTGGTCTTTCACAGCAGGTATATTTTGGTTCAGGCCAAGGCCGCAGCGATGGTGAAACCGCAAGCGTAGCAGCGCTACGTTGAGAATTTCAGCAGAGCGAGAACGCCGGCATGGGCCGAAAGATGCCCGTTGTGAAAGGTCAAGACCAAAAAAAGGAGAATATGATGGGACTCGAACACGTCCTCAACGCCCGTTCCGTTGCCGTCGTGGGCGCATCCAAGGTGCCCACCAAGCGAGGCTATCAGACCATTCGAACCCTTCTGGATGAGCACTATGAAGGATCCATCTATCCGGTCAATCCCAAAGAGAAAAGCATCATGGGCCTAAAGTGCTACACCGCCGTCTCGGAAATCCCGGGGGAGGTGGACGTGGCCCTCATCGCCACCCCGGCCCGAACCGTTCCCGCGGTTCTGGAAGACTGCGGCAAAAAAGGGGTCGAGGGCGCCATCATCCTGGCTACAGGATTCGGCGAAACCGGCACCAAAGGTAAAGCCCTTGAGAGCGAGGTGCTGGACGTGGCCGGTCGACACCGGATCCGCCTGATCGGCCCCAACACCTCCGGCATGATCAACCTCAAGGACAACCTCAACCTGGTGGGCCTGAAGCATTCGCCCAAAGGCGACATTGCCCTGCTGACCCAGAGCGGCAACATGGCCCTGACGCTGATCACCGAAGCCAAGCTTCAAAGCCGTAAGGGCTTCACCTATTACGTGGGCGTGGGCAACGAGGCGGACATCCGCTTTCACGAATACCTGGAATTTTTCAGCCAGGATCCTGACACCCGCACCATTCTCATGTATGTGGAGGGCATGCGCGATGGCCGCAAGTTTCTCCAGCAGGCCCACAAGACCACCGAAACCAAACCGGTGGTCCTGCTCAAGAGCGGGCGATCGTCTACCGGCAAGCAATCCGCCGGCTCCCACACCGGCGCTTTGGCCGGCATGTCCGAAGTGGCCAAGGGCGCCTTTGAGCGGGCCGGTATCATTGTCATCGAAAATTCAGACGAACTCTTCCCGGCGGCCGAAAGCCTCTCCAGCCTGCCCCCGATCAAGAACAATCAGGTGGCTATCCTGGCCGACGGCGGGGGGCACGCCACCATCGCCGCCGACGATCTCACCGACCTGGGCGTTCAGATCCCCGAACTGGAAGAGAAGACCCAGGTGAAGCTGCGCGCCATACTTCCCGGCGGCGCCGCGGTGAGAAATCCCATCGACGTGGCTGGCGGCACAGATGACAATCCGGCCGTTTTTGCCGACTGCGCCAACATCATATTGGGCGACCCCAATGTGGGCGGCCTGCTGATCGTGGGTCTGTTCGGCGGCTACGGCATCCGCTTTGCCGAAAGCCTGGCCATGATGGAAGAAGATGCGGCCCACCAAATAGGCAAGATGGTCAAGCGCCGCAAGAAGGCCATCGTGGTGCACAGCCTCTATAATTCGGAGAAACCCCACAGCCTGGACCTGCTGCGCTACTATGGCGTCCCGGTTTACGGCAGCCTGGATATCGCCTGCAAGTGCATCGGGGTGTTGGCCCAATACGGCAGATATCTTAAACGCTACCACGCCAAATCCAACTTTGTTCTCAATTGGGAGGCGAAATCTAAACCCGAAGGGAAGCAGATCATCGACAGCGTTTACCAGCAGGGCCGAACGGCGTTGCTGGAGGCCGAGGCCAAACAGTTGCTGCGGCTTCACGGTGCGGCGGTGACCAGCGACGCCCTGGCCACCACGGCGGATGCGGCCGCGGATGTGGCATCCGGCATGGGCGGAAAGGTGGTCCTGAAAATATCCTCCCCGGACATTCTCCATAAAAGCGACGCCAAAGGCGTCAAGCTCAACCTGTCCGGCAAGGATCAGGTAAAAAAGGCCTTCCGCGAAATCATCAGGAACGCCAAAGCGTATAAGTCCGATGCCCGCATCGAAGGCGTGCTGATCTCCCCCATGGTGGGCCAAGGCATCGAAGTCATCATCGGCACCAAGATCGACGACCAGTTCGGTCCCGTGATCATGTACGGGCTGGGTGGAGTGATGGTAGAAATTATAAAGGATGTCTCTTTCCGCGTACTGCCCATCTCCCGCCGATCCGCCCAGCGGATGATCGCAGAAACCAAATCCCACCCCATCCTGGATGGTGTTCGCGGCGACAAGCCCTACGACAAAAAGGCCCTGGTCAACCTGCTCCTGGTCTGCTCGGAAATCATCGAGGCCTATCCCCAGATCCAGGAGATGGATCTCAACCCGGTGATCATTCACCACGATGGTCTAAGCATCGTAGACGCCCGAATCCTGATCAAACCGGTGGCTGGAGACGGAAAGGCGGATCCGGTCGAGTGAATCGCATCTTCCTGATCATCGTTCTCACCGCCGTGCTCTTTGCCGGCTGGAAGCAGTTTGGACTCCAGCCGGCGGCGGATCTTCCGTCACCCATGGAGGCCCTATCTACCGCCATGGTGGAATCGGCCAGCGGGGCAGTTGAACTGGCCATTGGGCTGGTGGGTGTGATGACCCTGTTTCTGGGCCTGATGAAGGTGGCCGAAGCGGGAGGAATGCTGGTTATCCTGGCGCGTTTGATCCGTCCGCTGATGGTGCGGCTCTTCCCAGAGGTGCCGGCCGACCACCCGGCCATGGGGGCCATGATCCTCAACCTGTCCGCCAACGCCCTGGGGCTGGGCAACGCCGCCACGCCCTTCGGCATCCGTGCCATGCAGGAGTTGGAACGTCTGAACGCACAACCGGGAACGGCCACCAATGCAATGGCCCTGTTCCTGGCCATCAACACCTCCAGCGTGACGCTATTGCCCACCGGCGTCATCGCCCTGCGGGCAGCGGCAGGCAGTGCCGACCCGGCGATAATCCTGCCCACGACCCTGTTTGCGACCATCTGCTCCACCGCCGTGGCCATCCTAGCCGCCAAACTCTACCAACATTTTTCTCCCATGGGAGGGAAGGATGATGCTAAAGGTGATGGAGAAATCCACACTGAGAAATCCAATGCCGGGTACCCGGGTGAGACATCCACCCTGGAAGCAGCTCAAGGGGCCTACCCGATCTGGGTGAGCATCGTGGCCCTCGGCGCCCTTGCGGCCCTGATTCCCACTGCCATACTTTTCGGCAAAGCGATCTCCCCGTGGATCCTGCCGGGTCTGATGGCGGGATTTCTGCTCTTCGGGGCGGTGCGGCGGGTGAAGGTCTACGAGGTGTTTGTGGATGGGGCCAAGGAAGGATTTCAGGTGGCCCTGCGCATCATCCCCTACCTGGTGGCGATCCTCGTGGCCGTGGGCATGCTGCGGGCCAGCGGCGCCCTGGATCTGCTGGTGAATGCCCTGGCCCCGGTCACCGGGAGGTTCGGCCTGCCGGCAGAGGCCCTGCCCATGGCCTTGATGCGACCTTTGAGCGGTTCCGGCGCCTACGGCATCCTGGCCTCGATCATCAACGACCCGGCCATCGGACCGGACAGCTACACCGGCGTGCTGGTCTCCACCCTGCAAGGCTCCACGGAGACCACTTTCTATGTCATGGCCGTCTACTTCGGCGCGGTTCAGGTTCGGCGCATCCGGCACGCCATGGCCGCGGCCCTGACGGCCGATGCAGCCGGGGTGATTTTCGCCATTGTGGCTTGCTGGCTCTTCCTTAATTAATGATGGCGGTTCCGCCATAAATGCCTTTAATGCTGGACTATTTGATATGACGGATTCACCAATCAACTGAAAACGACGACAGGTGTCACCATGGGAATTAAAGCCCAAATCGAACCCTACAAAGAACATCTCATCACAGTGCGCCGGGATCTTCACCGAATTCCGGAGCTGGGCTTCAAGGAAGAGAAAACCAGCGCCTACGTGGCCAACTACCTGAAACAGGAAGGCCTCTCCATGGTCACCGGCATCGCCCGCACGGGCGTGGTGGGGCTGCTTGAAACCGGCCGCCCCGGCCCGACCCTGCTCATCCGGGCAGATATGGATGCACTGCCCATCACGGAAGAAACCGGTCTACCCTTTGCTTCCCGACATCCCGGCGTCATGCATGCCTGCGGCCATGACGGCCACACCGCCATGGCCCTGGTCACCGCCACGACCATGAATGCGCTCAGAGACCGAATCAACGGCACCATCAAATTTGTCTTCCAGCCGGCTGAAGAGGGGCCGGGTGGCGCCAAGCCCATGATCGAAGCAGGCGTGATGGACAATCCACACGTGGACTACGCCCTGGGCTGCCACATCTGGCCTACCATTCCAGAGGGGACCATCGGCATCCGGGCCGGCGTCCTGATGGCGGCCATGTTCCGGTTCGACATCACCATCAAGGGCAAGGGAGGCCATGGGGCCATGCCCCATCTTTGCGTGGATGCCCTGGAAACCGGCTGCCAGGTGGTGGCTGCCCTGCAGCGCATCGTCAGCCGCAAGATGAATCCATTGAGCCCCACGGTCGTCTCCGTCGGGAAATTCCAGGCGGGAACCACCTTCAACGTCATTCCGGAGAGCGCTAGCCTTTGCGGCACCGCCAGAACCTTTGAAAATACGATCTGGAAACGCTGGCCCGAAATAATCGAAACCATCGTCAAGGGCGTCTGCGAATCCATGGGGGCCGAATACGAAATGAGCTGTGAGCAGGGCTATCCGCCCACGATCAACGACCCGGACATGGCCGACCGAATGAAGCGCATCGCCGGAAAGGTCGTCGGCCTTGACATGGTGGTCGTGCCGGACAGGACCCTGGGGGGTGAAGATATGGCTTTTTTCCTGGAGAAAGCCCCGGGCTGTTTTTTCTGCCTGGGTGCGGGAAACGAAAGCTATGCAGGCATCCACAACCCGCGATTTGGCTTCAATGAAGATATCCTGCTCAGCGGTGTGGAAACCTATTGCCGCGCGGCCATCGATCTGCTCGGCAAGCCATCCAAGGCTGACCGCTAAATCAGATGCACGGCTGCCGGATCGATACGATCCTGGCGTCATTGTCGGTCCCAACGTTTCAAAAGCCTGAAGGGGTCAAAGCCAAGGTGCCAAGGGTGAAGCCGTAGTAATTTACTGCGATCCCTTGGAGCACTTTCAAGCCGCCGTCTGCCGAATGCAAATATTCCAGAAATCGGATGGCACCGTCAGGATTGGGGGCGTCTTTGATCAGGGTGATGCCGTAGGTGACGGATTGCCCGGTGCGGGTGATCCATTCACCTGGCTTTTTACCGGTTACTTTCACCTCGGCCTGTTTGTAAAACGCGTCGAACTGATAGTTGCCCAGATTGATATGGCCGTCCAGGGTCAGGTATTTGAGTTCGTGCTGAATGGCTACGCTAAGATACTCCCAGGCATAATCCATGCTGCCGCTTTCAAGCATTGAGACCAGTACGGCCTTGGGCCGCACGTTTTTTTATCCGGCCGATTGGCAATCAGGCGGTCGGATAGCCCCGGCCGACGGTAGTACTTTTCGGCCAGTTGGAGCACCATCAAACTGCGGTATCCGCATGGATCCAGGTAGGGATCCAAGTGGCCCCACACCACCTCTTCTTTCTGAAGAACCTCGAACCAATTGTCGGCGCCGATCCTTTCCGCGTAACGGCTGCTGGCCGTATAACACAACACCAGCTGATTGGTGGCGAACCGGATATTCCAGTCGGCCTTGGCCGGAATCAGGGTCTTGTCGATCACCTTGCAGTCGGCCGAAGCCATGATGTCCGCGGGTTTGCCCCGCTCGGCAATCATGCGGGCCATTTTCGTGCTGCCACCGCCTTCCCGCTGAATATCGATATGAAGATTGGCCGCTTCGAACTCTTTTTCGATCCGTGCCAGGGGAACCGTCAGGCTGCCGGCATGAAAGATGATGACCTTTTGCATGGCCGCAGCCGTGACGGCACTGACTGAAACAACCAGAAAAATGGCGCTGAGAATTGATGTAAATGCACGTTTAACAGCAGACGAATTCATCTGATAGTCCTCCTCATGACAGGTCGAAAGTGATGATCAAAGGCACAACGTTGAACGTGTTGTCATTAAAAAAAGGCAGGCATCGAGTCAATTTGTTTTGGGCTATGTTTCGTTACTTTTTCGAAGAACAACGATTCCCAACCATAACTGACAATGGTTTGTTTGGATCGACGCAGCGGTCATTCAATTCACTGGCGGAGGTACCGTCATCGGGATTGACTGCGGATCGGTTTTATTGGCAAAGTAGCTGATCGGGAAACCGTTTTTTGGCCGATACTCTATCAAAGGAATGGATAACCATGTCACACAAACCCATTGCCGCTGGCAAAAGCAGCTTCGATCTCATTGATTTTCCAACTTTTTTGTCCTCAGTTGATCTAAGCGGTGAGATCGTCGTTATGGACGTGGCCTGCGGGATCGGCAATTACGTCACCGAAATCGCCCGCCAGATCAGGGAGATGGGAACCGTGCATGCCCTTGATCTGTGGGAGGAAGGCATCGCCAAACTCAAGCTCAAGGCCGGTTCTCTGGGCCTGGAGAATATCGAAGCCGCTGTTTGTGACGTCAGCAAGAAAATTCCCCTTGGCGATCTTAGCGTCGACATCTGTCTCATGGCCACTGTGCTCCACGACCTGATCGAAGACGGCACCCACCATGGCACACTGACCGAAATCGTCCGGGTGCTCAAACCAACCGGCCAGCTGGTGGTGGTGGAGTTCAAGAAGATGCCCGGGCCCCCGGGACCGCCTGAAAAGGTGCGATTGTCTCCGCAAGAGCTGCTTCACGTTCTGGAACCGCTGGGGTTTCAATGCAAAGACACCGTCGAGTTGGGAACAGTGACCTACCTTTCACGGTTTCACCTGAGGTAAGCGTGTTTCATGATTGAAGGTTGACGGATTCGTATAAAGTCCGAGATCAAGGCTTGCGGGCCGCGAGAGCGAATGCTAATCCTGTCGCTTACTGCGGGGTTGGCGAGCGAACTGAAAATCGATTTCATACTTACGGCGAACATTCATGTTCCATCCCGAGGAATGAGGTGTCCTGTCCGTACACCGCAGTGACGAGGGATGAAGCGCAACGCAACTATCGGCTTTTTTCGGAACCGTCAAACTTATGAATCCCATGAACCATCAACAAATTGCATCAGCGGTGATCAACCGGCGCATGCTGGTGGCACTGGTGATGGGTTTTAGCTGCGGGCTGCCGCTGCTGCTTACCCTGTCCGTGCTCCAGGCGTGGATGACCGAGTCGGGTGTGGACCTGACCACCATCGGACTGATGACCCTGGTCGGCTTGCCCTACACCTTGAAATTTTGCTGGGCGCCCCTGTTCGATCGCTACACCCTGCCGCTGATGGGCAGACGGCGGGGATGGTTGCTGGTGTCTCAGCTGTCTCTGATGGCGGCCTTGGTCTGGTTGGGCTTCAGTAATCCGGTTGCCCACCCACAACTACTGGCCGTGTCTGCTCTGGCCGTGGCCTTTTTCAGCGCATCCCAGGACATCGTGGTGGATGCCTATCGGCGAGAGGACCTGCCCGACCGCGAATTGGGTTTGGGATCATCGCTTTACATCAACGGCTATCGGGTCGGCATGCTGCTTGCCTCCGGTGGCGGCCTGATTCTGGCGGACCATATGCCCTTTTCCAGGGTGTACCTGATCATGGCCTTGTGCATGCTGCCGGGGGTGATCACTACCTTGCTGACGCCGGAACCCCGCGTGGCATCTTTTCCCGTCACGCTCAAGGCCGCCGTGGTAGATCCGCTGGTGGAGTATTTCAGCCGGGTGAATGCCTTGTGGATTCTGGCTTTTATCCTGATGTACAAAATTGGTGATACGATGGCGGCGGCCATGACCACGCCATTTTACCTTGATATCGGTTTTTCAAAGACCCAGATCGGTACCGTGGTCAAGCTGTTCGGGTTCTGGGCAACCGTCGGCGGTACGATTTTGGGTGGTGTCGCCATGATCCGGCTGGGTATCCTTCGCAGTCTTTGGATTTTTGGCATCCTTCAGGCCATCTCCACCGCGGGATTTGCCCTGCTGGCGGCTATCGGACCAAACTTGACGGCCTTGTCAGCGGTTATCGCTTTCGAGAACCTGAGCGGCGGAATGGGCACCTCAGCCTATGCGGCATATATGGCCAGCATTACGGACACGCGCTTCACAGCCACCCAGTATGCCCTGTTGACCAGTCTTATGGGCATCCCTCGGGTGCTTGCCTCGGCCCCCACCGGCTTTATGGCCTCGCACATGGGATGGCAAGGATTTTTCATGTTCTGTACCTTGATTGCCCTTCCCGGCCTGCTTCTGCTCCTGCGGATCAATAACCAACGACGAGACTGATCCCTGCTACAATCCTTGTTTTCATAAATTTTCTGATTATGGTAGGTCAGAACTGTTATACAGGAGGCGTGATATCCCCGTGACGCAAACGAAATCCCCCACCCTCAGCCATTCCGATCGGATTCGGCAACTGGTCCAAACACGGCAGAAAATGCTGTCAATGCCGGCTGAACAAGCGATGGCCGCTATCCTCGACCACCCGCAACCGGCAGCATTGGTCCACTCGTTTCCGGAAGAGGACCTGCATTTTTTGATCCATGACCTCGGCCTGGACAATGCACTTCCCCTGATTGCCCTGGCCTCCAACCGTCAATGGGAATTTATGCTGGATATGGAGGTCTGGAAAAAAGATCAGCTGAACTATCCGCTGGCCACCACTTGGCTTCAGTTGCTGCTTCTTGCGGATCCGGACCGGCTGGTCAAATGGTGTTTCGATGAACGGCTGGAGTTCCTGGAATTGTATCTGTTCAGGAATATTGAACTGCGCGTCAGGGAGTCCGATCAGTTTTCATCGGATTTGGAGGATGGATTCTTCACGGATGACGACACCTACTACATCCGCTTCGTGGACTATCCCGTGGCAACGCCCGAGAGCAGCGCCGCCAAGGCCCGGCGCAATGAAATGTTGCACCTGCTGTTGCGCCGCATTTCTGGGTTTGATCATCCCCGCTATCAGGGAATGTTGTCAGAATCGGTAAGCCTGATTCCGGTCGAGATCGAGGAGGAGTTGTTCCGGCTGCGCAATGTGCGTCTGGCCGAAAAGGGATTTTTACCCTTTCACAAGGCGGTCGGCGTCTACAAGCCATTGCGACCCGGCGATCTATCGGCCAGGGGAAAAAAAGCAATTCGACCACCGTCGCCGGATGACCCCCGTTTTCCGGTCCCCCAGTTTGCCGCCACATTTCTCGAGGGGGACAATCTCTTCGTGCGTGCATTGAAGGGGATTCTTTACGTTCATGTGATCCAGCAGCTGCAGGGAGAATTGGCCGGTCTATGCAACCAGGTCATATCGGCCGACCAGGCGGTCATCCAGAACCGCAACCAATTGAAATCGGTGGTTTGCAAGGTCAGCGGGTACCTGAGCATTGGGCTTGAACGGATGACCGAAAGCACGGTCAACAAAAAGGAATCCATGGCATCGGATCTTCTACAACGTCACTTACTGGCAGATATCTTCAGGAATGGGTTCGGAAGCGCCTTGCAACTGAAATGGCAGGCCACACGCTGGCGCAAAGAGAGCTGGTGCCAGTCACAACAGGTGGATCTGACCTTCTGGGACGAGGCCTGGCTGGGGTTATTGGGCGGGTTGTTGATCGATCGGCCGCAGTTTTACGATCCGTCCACAGCCGGTTCCATGTATCGTGATTTTCTGACATGGGAAGAGATCGAAGCGACGGGTCGCAGTTTGGACCAGGTGATTGCTTTGGATCAGCTGTTCAGGGACATGGCGGTCCCCATTGCACCGGTTGCAGGGATCCGGCGTCTGACGTACAAGAACCTTCTGCTCACCCTGTGGGTCAGGGCGTCGTTAAAAGCGCCACCGATCGATACGGTCACGCCGACCCTTGCCGTTCCACTTTCTGCCTTCAAGGCATTCTATACAGGGCTTTGGACGGACCAGGGGGGCCAACGCATTATTGGCGACGGAAAAAAGACCGAGTTTCTCGATTGGGCCGCGGTGGCCTCGGGCCGGTCGCCCGAAGAGCTTTCCGACCGCCTGGGCACTGTATTAGAGGCGCTTTTCGATGAAATTGAACGTGAACTGGCGCCTGTGGATGCAGGCAACCTTGATCCACGTCATGTTGATCTTATTCTGCTCCAATACTAACCTGCCATCCACCGACAGGTCCTCTAATGCAAGTGATCGGCATACTCTGCTCGACGGGAGCCGCTTTTTTCTGGGCAACCGCCGTCATCATGTTCAAAAAAAGTGGTGAAACTTTCTCCCCCATGGCCTTGAACCTGTTCAAGGGTGTGGTCACCCTTTTTCTGCTGGTGCCAACCCTATGGTTTGCCGGCGTACCGCTTTTCCCGGCCCGACCGGCCAACGACTGGTTATTGTTTTTCATTTCCGGCCTATTGGGCATCACATTGGCCGACACCTTCTTTTTCATGGCCCTCAAGCGACTCGGTGCCAGCCGATGGGCCGTGGTGGACTGCCTGTACCTGCCGTGTATTCTCCTCCTTTCCGCACTTTTTTTAAATGAATCCATCGGGCTCAAAGGATTATTAGGCGCCCTTCTGGTGATATCCGCCATCGGGGCGGATGCCTGTTCTGGGTCTTCGGCAGTCATGTCTCGTGATGATTTCTGGGCAGGGCTTGTCTTCGGCGTGCTGGCAGTGGTTCTGATTGCGGGAAGCGTCGTCATGGTAAAGCCACTGCTTGAGCAGACCAGCGTCTTGTGGGCAAGCTTCGTCAGGCTCCTCGCCGGAGTTGCCGGCCTGATCGTCATAGCAGTGATTCATCCTGAAAGGCGGGTGATCCTGGGGTCGCTTTTACCCTCATCGGCGTGGAAAATCGTCCTGCCGGCATCCATTGTGGGCAATTACATGGCCATGTTGGCATGGCTGGCAGGATTTAAATATACGCTGGTTTCCGTGGCGGCCATCCTAAATCAGCTATCTACTATATTCACTTTTATTCTGGCCGCCGTTTTCTTGAAAGAGCCGGTAACCCTGCCACGGATGATTGCCATTGTGATGGCAGTTGCCGGCGCACTACTGGCCGCCAACGCCGTTTAACCGTAATTAGTCGAACAGGTAGCGGTGAATCATGTCGGCCAGGCCGTCAATGAGCCGATCAGCATCTTGATCTTCACCGAAGATGGTGATCGAGCAGATGACCTCTTCAACGGCGGCTGAAACGACATACGCTGCGGTCTTGATGTCCGTTATCCTCAGGTTATCACGAAATTGTTCGATGAATCGCTCGACGTGACCCAGGCTTTGCTGATCCATCTCATTAAAAACGGCTTCGACTTCCGGGTCGGAGTAGCGCATGGCCAGAACTTCCCGGTGAAACTGGGGATAGGGCTCATGTGCTTCGAGCATCGCTTTGATCAGACGATAGACACCCTCCTTTCGATGGTTTGGATCGAACTGGTGTTCGCCTAAGATCCGCACGACCTTTTCTTCGATATGCTCCCTGAAAATCTCCATGAACAGTTCTTTCTTGTCCTTGAAATAGGAATAGAAGCTGCCCACGGAGACGCCCGCCGCCGAGGCGATCTCCTTGGCATTGGTACCGTGAAAACCTTTCTTCGAAAACTGGTCTTTGGCGGCCACAAAAATGCGATGCTTGGTTTCAATACTCCGTTTTTGCTGGGGTATTCTGGTTTTTTGTTCCGTTTCTGTCATTCCGATCCCTTTCTATGCCTGAATTCATACCCAATTCCCGTCACGCGGTCAATAAAAGCGAAAAAATGCTTATGTTCATGTTGACATAACGAATATCGGACCGATCTTGTATATAGGAACAAATTAGCTAAGCTTTACTTGATAACCAAATGGAGGGTTACCATGATAAAATCATTAAATATAACGGCAGTGATGATGGCAACGATGATGATCGCAGGTGTGGCCATGGCGGGCAGCGTGGATATCGGACTGGGCAGAATGGATCAGTCAGAGTTCGAAACCCTGCAGCAGATGGTCAGCGGCACCTATCATCCATCTGATTTAGTGACTACCGAAATCCGCAAAGACATACGTGTAGCTGAATTCAACCAGGCAGATGTAGATGACATTCGCCAGGCGATGGAAAGCGGTAACGTCCAGCAGGATGCAACTCAATCTGTAGCCAATAGCGGCATGGTGGATATCGGCACCGGCGAAATGGCAACCAACGAATTTTGCGACTTGAACAAACTGGTGGCCAGCAACACCGTTGCCAACACAAACAGTGGTTTCAGTTACATCTGTCCGTAATTGGAGGTCCTCTGCATCGCGACTGGCGCCGCGAAAACCATTCATCAGTTATACCGATAAAGGCCTGTGGTAACACGATACTCGTGTGACTCAGGCCTTTGCATTACGCCCCTCTGGTAGTCAATAACCTGCTAAATGTGACCAGCCCCAGTTTATCATACACCAAAATGTGAATAAAAGTTCATTTTTTAACTTGACAAGATAGTGGGCCGGCGCTATGTTTTATTTAATAAATGAATATTTCGTCACATTCATATTATCATCAAAACCAAAAGGGGTGCGCAATGAAAAAGTTAACACTGGCATTCGTAATCATGGCAATAGTGGCAGTTAACCAGGCGTCGGCAGAAATGGTGGACATCGGAACGGGCCAGATGGAGCAATCCGAATTTATCGCGTTGAAAGCGATGGTAAAGGGGCGGCAGACGGATATCGTGCCGGTGCGTTCGACCCCGCTCGTTCGACTGGAGCGATACGGCATGGTGGAAATGGCCCGAACAGATTTCGAGTCCCTTCGCGATAAAGTGGCCAGCGGAATCGCCAGCGTCGATTCGAGACTTGCGGTGAAAGCAGTCCCGATGATCAATATCGGCACAGGAGAAATGCCCATGGATGAGTTCATCGCCTTGAAAAACATGGTCGATGGGGTGGATGTCTTCAGATTGGATCACCTGGCTGCGGCTCAGCCGTAGTATTTTTAAACGGACGCTGATCAGTCAAAACCGTCCAAGCATCATTGTTCTTCAAGGACGGCTGCCTTTTGGAAGGCCTCAAAGGTGGCCGTCTTTTTTTGGCCTCACGGTTTAACTTGAGATAGCGTATGAACCGGTCGAAAAAACATGGCGCCATATCGACGGCTGAAAAGAAATGTTTTGGCCGAACTGAACAAAACGACAAGGACGGGGGATATTTCAGGGAAGGGTCGTTGGATGCACGGAACGGGTCTCTTGTCGAGGCTTTCGACGTTCCCAACTGATGCGTCGGTCTTTTCCGCTGCGGCGTTCAGGGATATGAACGGCGTAGGTAAATTGCCGTCGTTCTACTCCGGAACGTCTTCCGTCGTTATCTTGAAGCGCCGTTGTTTTCATCTGGATTCAGTTAGCCTCAGATTGCAGTGGAGCCAGGATGATCCTTCCCGGATATCATTTAAAGGGCGCCTTTCATGGCAAGCGAGAGAAGGACATACACGATTTGCCCTTATAATTGCCATGCAAGAATCACGCTATATCTTCAATTCAATTACAACCAATATTTATTTCAGATAGTTGTGGCCTTTGCCAATGGAAGCCGTCACAAAAATGTGAAATAAATGAACGATTAAATAGGAAACTTTTTTTCCACTAAGAAAAATAATTCCTAATACCCGCGGAGACGTCAAAGGAACCGGGTCAATAACTTACCCTTTATTGTATTCGATCCGGACAAGTGAATAAGAATAAATAAGGCATGCAGATAAATCATATCGGTTTGACTGCCTGGTCATTCGGGGTCACAATCGAAAAGATAGCCGATGGATCGAAGACTCTTAAAATAGACCGGGCTTCTGGGATCGGGCTCAAAATATTTGCGGAACCGGACGATAAAGTTGTCCACGGTGCGGGTAGTGGTTTTTCTGGAATACCCCCAACCGATCTGTAACAGTTTTTCACGGGAAAGCGGCTTACCACGATTGGCGATAAACAGTTTGAGCACCTTTGATTCCTGTTCGGTCAGGGAAATCTCGCCCATACGGCAGCGCGCGATATTGGTTTTAAAATCAATGCGATTGTCGCCGAAATGATAGGTATCGAAGGAGGGGAGAACCGGACCGCCGTTTTCCTGATTCCAGTCGACGCGTTTGAGCAGACGCTCGAGGCGAAGAAGCAGCTCCTCCAGGTTAAAGGGTTTGGCCAGATAATCGTCCCCCCCGAAGGCTAGCCCTTTGATCCGGTCATCCGGATCTCCTTTGGCAGAGAGGATCAGGATGGGCAGCCGCTCATCTTCCAACCGGATGCTCTGAAGGATGGAAAGCCCGTCTATGCCCGGCAGCATGATGTCCAGAATCACTAAATCCGGCCTGATCTCTTTCCATTTATTCAGGCCGGCCACGCCGTCAGGAGCGATTGCCACCTCGTACCCCTGTAAGGTCAGGTTCAGTTGGATGCCTTCGGCGATATGCCGATCATCTTCAATGATTAGAATAAGTTTTTTGGGATGTTCCATGATGGCGGCTCCTGTATTATCCGTATAACTTATATTGCTCGGCAATTTCGTCTGTTTAGTGGCTATTCACAAATGGTAGATTTTAGTTCAGGCCAAGGCCGCAACCCTTTTTAAATCGCAGGCGTAGCCACGTAAAAAGCGCGAGAACGCAGGCCTCTGGGCCGAAAGATGCCGTTTGTGGATGGGCACTATTCCAGGGACGGCAAAATCAAGGTAAACGTCGAGCCTTTGCCCCGCCCCTTGCTTTCGGCCGTCACCTTTCCCTTATGGAGGCGGGCGATGTTTTGAACCAGGTGTAAGCCAAGCCCGCTTCCCTTGGCCGTCATATCGTCCGATCGGCCGACCTGGTAAAACTTGCGGAAAATCTTTTTCATCTCCTTTCGGTCGAAACCAATGCCGTTGTCTGTAAACCGGATGCGTGTCCGGGGACGCGCGGATTCGATGAAGATGTCCACTTGCGGCATTTCTGTGTTATTGTATTTGATGGCATTGGTCAGGAGGTTCATCAAAAGCATCTCAAACAGATGCCGGTTGATTCGCTGATACAAAATCGTGGTATCCGGGCCGTGGACGGCAATCCGGCACGCTTTGAACAGGTGGGCGTTTTCTTCAAGGAACTGATTCACCGTCTTGACCAAATCACAAACAACGAACTCGCCCATATAGCTTTTGCTTTCCAGTTTGGCCAGGTTCAGCATGCGGTTGATGTTTTGGGACAGACGGTCCACGTCGACGAGCATATACTGGATGTATTTCAGTTGATCCTCCCGCGACAATTCGTACCTTGAGAAGGTCTGCAGGTATAGCTGAAGGGACGTCACCGGAGTTTTGAGTTCATGGGTGAAGTTGTTGATAAAATTGTTCTGCATCCGGTACAATTGCATGGTTTTCTGGCTGAATACAAAAATGATGAAGATGCCCAACAATATAATACCGATCAGTATGCTCAGGACGAGGATCACCACCCATGTGTCGGCGGCAAACACCTGATCCTGCTCGACGTTGAACCGCACCATGGCCGACCGAAGGCCGCTGCTGACTTCAATATACCAGTAAATATATAGAAACAGCGAAACCACCAAGGCAGTGACGGAGAAGATAAACACCAATATTGGATGAAAAAGCCACTTCACCTGCTTCATGGGTTGTAATGGGTCCTTTGCAAAAAATAACGCGAATGCGGCTGCCTGAATCATGCTGTCGATGGCCGATAAGCGATACTACCGGTTTTCGATGCACATTTCAATGCGGCGGCAACACTGCAACAGGAAATTTCCTTGACCGGCCGGCATACCCATATTAAGTTATACCCATACCATTCCTTCCTGAATTATTGCGCCTGCTCATCGATGCTGAATGTTCCGCTTGCAGTGAGCCGTGCCGCCCATTGGACTGCTGCTGCCGTTATTATTCGTTCGCACATGGGATCATCCGTTGAAATCAACGTGTCGCTTCAGCGGGTTTTCATTTTACTAACCGGAAACCAAAAAGGGGGAAATCATGAGCGAGAGTGTCTACAAAGTCATCGAACTGGTAGGAACCAGCACCGCTTCCTGGGAGGAGGCGGCAAAAAATGCAGTCGAAACTGCCTCCAAGTCATTAAAGGATCTGCGGGTGGCGGAAATTACGAAGCTGGATATGAAAGTGGAAGGAGGCAAGGTCACCGCCTTTCGCTCCCGCGTGAAGCTGTCTTTTAAATATAACACGTAATCTATAGATAGTGTCCGTCCAGAAATGAGGGATTTTGGTCGAGATCAAGGCATGCGAAAAATTTTACCGGAGGCATATAATTGATATTCCGAGGATAAAATTTTTCGCGCAACGCAGAGATCGGGCAAAAGAACCATTTATGGATGGGCACTATACAGGATTGGCAATCACACAGCCAGGCTACCCGCTGCCGGGCAACCTGGCTGTGTTTTGCTGGGTTATCCAATAGCCCGCGACATCAGCTCCCCCACCATTTTAGAAAAGCGGGCGGGGTTGTCGAGTTTTCCGCCTTCGCTGACCACAGCCATGTCAAGTAAAAGCTGGCTGTAGTCTTTCAACTCGGGGTTGTCCCGGTCGTTCTCAAAAAGGGTCTTGATTTTTTCCACCACCGGATGATCCATGTTCAGTTCAAGGACACGCTTGACTTCGTTCGGTTTTTGCCCTGATGCCTTGAGCAGTTTTTCCATATAAGCACTCATGTCCCAGGTGTCCCCAGAGAGGCAGGATACCGAATCTTTGAGCCGCGATGAGGGTTTGACCTCTTTGATATTATTCTCCAGGTGCCCCTTGATAAAGCCGAACAGCGCATTGTACGCTTCTTTTTTGGTCTCATCCACCGTATCCAGATCCAGGTCACCTTTTTCGGCGCTCTTCAGGGGCTTGCCCTCATACTCGGTCAATGACTGCACCACCCACTCATCTACCGGATCGGTCATCAACAGCACTTCAAAATCCTTCTCCTTCAGGCGTTCAAGGTGGGGGCTGTTGACCAGGGCAGAGAACTTTTCGCCAGTTATGTAATAAATCTCCTTCTGGTCGGCCTTCATATTTTTCATGTATTCGTCCAGCGACGTCCACGTGTCTTCGGATTTGGTGGTCTTGTAGCGGATCAGGGTGGCGATCTTATCCTTGCTGGCCGGATCGGTGTGAATCCCCTCCTTTAACACGGCGCCGAACTCATCGTACAGCTGATGGTATTTCTCCGCATCCATTTTGCCCAACAGGTCGAACAGCTTTTTCACTAAATTCTTGCGGATGTTCAGCACCAACCGGTCCTGCTGAAGGATTTCGCGGCTGACGTTCAGGTTCAGGTCGGATGCATCCACCACGCCTTTGACGAACCGGAAATATTCGGGCATCAGTTCCTTGCAGTCGTCCATGATGAACACTCGCTTGGAATAAAGGTGGATGCCGTGACGGCGTTCCGGTGTGAATAGGTCGAAGGGGGCCTTGGAGGGAATATAAAGCAAGGCATCATATTCGGTGGTCCCTTCGAATTTGAGATGGAGACGCTCCATGGGCGGATTCCAGTCGTGGCTCAAATGCTTGTAGAACTCTTCGTATTCTTCGTCCTTGACGTCATTAGAATTTCGGGCCCAGATGGCCTTCATGGAATTAAGGGTCTCTTCACGCATCACCTTGCGTGTGGTGGCGCCGATGGGCTTGCCATCCTTATCCTTGATCACCTCTTCATCGGGCAGCGGTTCGTCGCGCTCAACCTCCATGGCAATGGGGTAGCCCACGAAATCGGAATGCTGCTTGACAATGCTGCGGACGGTCCACTGGTCGGTAAAATCCTTCCCGTCCTTCTCCTTTTTTTTCAACGCCAGGGTAATGGTAGTACCACGGGAGGCTTTTTCGGTCTCTTCAATGGTGTAGGATCCGTCTCCAGCTGAGACCCACTTGACGGCCTTGTTCGCATCCGAACCGGCAGCCCGGGTAACCAGGGTGATTTTATCGGCCACCATGAAAGCGCTGTAAAACCCCACGCCAAACTGCCCGATCAATTCCGGTATCAGTGTCTCCTGCCCTTTGGCATGCTCCAGGGCCTCCATAAAGCTGGCGGTGCCGCTCTTGGCGATGGTGCCGATGTTTTCCATGACCTCATCGTAGGTCATGCCAAGGCCGTTGTCCGAAATTTCGAAAGTCTGCTTGATGGCATCGGGTTTCAAATGGATCTTGAACTCGTTGTCTTCACCCAGAATGCCCGGCTCGGTTTCGGCCTTGTATCGGACCTTATCGATGGCATCCGATGCATTTGATATCAATTCCCGCAGAAAAATGTCCTTGTTGGAATAAAGGGAGTTGATAATCAGGTTGAGAATCTGCTGCACTTCGGTTTTAAACTGATAGGTTTCCTGCTTAGCTTCCATTGGCTCTCCTGAACGCTTCTTGATCAATTTTTTATCAATGGTTATAATTAGTTCGACGATCGACGATGAACAATTATGGGCGCGATTTGCCGTTTGTCAAGGCAGGAAAACCGGTTTAAATGATAAAAACCAGCCTGTTCACCACTGCCCACCGGTGGACGTTTCGATCCCAGGCAAAAAGCCGCAGGGAAATGGCCATGGCTTCAAACGATGCGGTTCAAGAATGAAAACGCATGATAACCTATATATTTTAATGTTTTATAATTTTATTATAGCAGTTCTGGACCAGGGTTCAATATTTTGAATCCTATGGGGAAAACAATATTACCTATGAATATAAGCAGGTTAAACCATAATATGCCTAAAAATGGTTTATGATTGTGAACTTTCTGCCTCACGATCCAGAGCTTGCTCTCTCAGCGAAACAGGTGTAAACCAAATAAAAAAATCAATAGATGACTAAATTTATTAATTTTTAATGCCATTGCGTTATTTTTTTAGTTCTGTCAATTGGAATTGGCAAGATGTTTGCTTATGTCTAATGTCAACCTAATAATTTTCATCTGTTCTCCTCCTTAACGGTTAATCGGCCTCATCCCGATTAACCGTTTCCTTTTTGGACCCGCGGAATAGAATTGCAAATTTCCAACCAACCAGTTAAAATTGTTTTCAACTCATGAAGTGATCCAGCAGATTCCTTGTAAGCCAGGGGGCACGGTAAGAAAAATTCACCCGATGTAGAATTGTCGATTACCGGAACCCCGACCCTGTCTCGGAACAATTAGCTCATTTTAAAAACGGTGGGTCGCGTCCATCTCTTCGTCGTTCATTTTAACAAGCATCGTTGCCGTCATTCGGCAAAATCCAGCCGTGGTGGTTAATGGCCGCAGGTATGGGCAGGTTTTGCCGATCGCCATTTCTCTGTCAACCGGAAAACAGCTTGGCCTTTTTTTGCAATACATGGAGGTGGGAATGAAAACCAAAAAATGGGTTTTTGGCTTCGACGAACTGGATGCCGTAAAAGACCATGTGGGCGAGGATGGGGACGCCGTTCGGGGGCTGCTGGGCGGCAAAGGGGCAAATCTGGCTGAAATGGTTCGCATCGGGTTGCCGGTTCCCCACGGATTTACCGTGTCCACCGAGGCCTGCAATACCTTCCTCAAGTCCGGCGGGACCTCTCCCAAGGGCATGTGGGACCAGGTTTTGTCAGCGCTTGAAAAGGTTGAGGTCAAAACGGGAAAGCGCTTTGGCAGTGACGACAATCCCCTGTTGGTCTCCTGCCGGTCCGGTGCCAAGTTTTCCATGCCCGGGATGATGGATACGGTTCTCAACATCGGCCTCAACAGCCAGACGGTGGCGGCCATGATCCGTCTCACCGATGATCCCCGCTTCGTTTATGATGCCTATCGGCGACTGATCCAGATGTTCGGCAGTGTCGTTATGGGGATCGACGACGAACCGTTCGAAGCGGTCATCACAGCCGCCCGCAAGGCTGCCGGTGTTGAAAAGGATACCGAACTGTCAGCGGACAACTGGCAGCAGGTGGCACAACAGTTTAAAGCATTGTACCGCTGTCACACCACCAACGACTTTCCAGAGGATCCGTTCAAGCAACTCAAAATGGCCACCGAGGCGGTATTCAAAAGCTGGAACGGCAAACGGGCGGTGGATTATCGTAAGGCAGCCGGCATCGATCACAACCTGGGCACAGCCGTCAGCATCGTCACCATGGTTTTCGGCAATATGGGCGATGACTGCGCCACCGGCGTGGCCATGACACGCAACGGTTCAACCGGGGAAAACTATATAGAAGGAGACTACCTGACCAATGCCCAGGGCGAGGATGTGGTAGCCGGCATCCGCCTGACCAGAGACATTGCCCTTTTGGAGGAAGAGATGCCAGCGGCCTACGCCGAATTCGAACGCATCGCCGGATTGCTGGAGAACCACTACCGGGAAATGCAGGACATGGAGTTTACCATCGAGAAAGGCAAGCTGTGGATGCTCCAGACCCGCGACGGCAAGCGAACGGCCCAGGCAGCGGTACGAATTGCCGTGGAGATGGCTGAAGATGGACTGATCGATCGACAGACGGCGGTGCTGCGGATCAATCCGGAACAAGTGGACTTCTTCCTTCACCCGCAATTCGACCCCAAGGCCACCGCCGGGGGCAAGCTTGTGGCCCGGGGTCTCAACGTCTCTCCGGGGGCGGCCGTGGGACAAGTGGCCTTCGATGCCGACATGGCCGAAGCCTGGGCCAAAAACGACGGGAAATCGGTGATCATGGTCCGCCCGGAGACCAAACCCGATGACGTCCACGGCATGCTGGCTGCCCAGGGAATTCTCACCAGTCGCGGCGGGCGCACCAGCCACGCCGCCCTGGTGGCCAGACAGTTCGGTAAACCGGCAGTGGTGGGTGCTTCGGCGATCACCATCGACCTGACCAACCGACTAATGACCATCGGCAGCCAGACTATCCATGAAGGCCAGTGGATCTCCATCGACGGAACGACCGGCGTTGTTTATGAAGGCAAGTTGGAGACCATGGTTCCGGACATCAAAGACCCCTGGCTGATCAAATTGCTCTCCTGGGCCGATGAATTCAGGACTTTAGGGGTGTGGGCCAACGCCGACTATCCCCGGGACGCCAGCCGGGCGCTGGAGTATGGCGCCCAGGGCATCGGCCTTTGCCGATCCGAACACATGTTCTTCGAAACCGACCGTCTGCCCCACTTCCAGCGGATGATTTTGACCGACTACCCCGTGGAGCGCAAAGAGGCCCTGGCCGCCCTGCTGCCGTTCCAGCGACAAGATTTTGCAGGCCTGTTCCGGGTCATGAAGGGCCGGCCGGTGATCATCCGCCTGATCGACCCCCCCCTGCATGAATTTCTGCCGGACCTGGTTGAGCTGGTATCCGAGCTGGCCGACCTGAAAATCCGGCTCAAGCACGCAACGGACATGGCCGCCATCGATACCCTGCTGGCAGAAATCCGCCAGAAAGAGCAGCTGCGCAAGCGAGCCCAGATTCTGCGGGAAGCCAACCCCATGCTCGGCCTGCGGGGGGTTCGACTGGGCATCTACATTCCAGAACTGACCACTATGCAGGTACGGGCCATCTTCGAAGCGGCCTGCTTGGTGGTGAAAGAGGGTATCGACGTACACCCGGAGGTGATGATCCCGCTCACCAGCCACGTCAATGAACTGGTCCACCAACGCTCGGTGCTGGAGGCCGAGGCCAAGGCCGTCATGACCGAGCATGGGATGGAGATCGCCTACAAGTTCGGCACCATGATCGAGCTGCCCCGTGCCGCCCTCACCGCCGATCGGATCGCCGAGCATGCAGAATTCTTTTCTTTCGGCACCAATGACCTGACCCAGACCACCTTCGGCATCTCACGGGACGATGCTGAAACCGGGTTTCTCATCGAATACATGGAATCCGGTATCCTTTCCGCCAATCCCTTTGCCACACTGGATCGGGACGGTGTGGGAGTGCTCATCGACATTGCCGTGAAAAAGGGCCGGACCACAAAGCCGGATCTGGAATGCGCCATGTATCCAGTTCTTCTATACATGGAATGATAATACGACGAATCGGGTCATTGGGATCGTCCCAGTTTATAAGGCTGAGATAATAGTCATTTGCCCGAAACGGAAATCTTTCTGTAACGAGCGATAACGTCGCTTTTTCAGTCTCAGACAAATACGGCAGCTGGTGTAGCGAGGTGTAATATTTTATAGACATAGGTAATCCTCCAGAACATACTTTATGATTTCCCCTTTTCTCATCCTGACCTTCAGCGTAAAGGCTAATACATATACGGATACTTGATATTCAGGATGTTTCT
>JAQYWF010000340.1 GCA_030145105.1 Desulfosarcina sp. | reverse complement strand
CGCCCCATGAGACGGTTTTCGGGGCAATGGTCGGGATAATCGTGTCGTAGGCCATTTTTTTGGCCAGATACTTGTTGTCGGCGATATAGACAACGAAATTATTGGCCTCCAGGGCCTTTTTTAGTTTAAAAAGCCGAAGCTCCCAGTAGTGGTGGATGGGCTTGTCCATGAAGTGCTCCTCTGATGCGGTCGCTTAGAATTGCTCTGTCTGCTCACGATGCCGGTTCTATCTTTCTTGTAAAACGATGTCAAGATGCACCGGACCCTTACCCGGCATCATCCGGTGAACTGCCGCTGCATTCGGTCCAGGTAGTCGTCCAGCTCCTCCATGGTTGAAAAGACCTGCTGGGATGGCAGGGCTTTGATGATGTCGAATACTTTTTGAATCTGGGGTTGCAGGTTCAGTAGTATCACCCTGCCGTTGTAAACCTTCATGGTCTTCTGGGCTTTGGCGATTACCCGCACGCCCATGCTGGAGATGTAGTCGAGCATTTCCATGTCAAAAACCAGGGTGTGGGGCTTTTCCTGGAGCACCACATCCACCCGGTCCTCCAATATGGGAAAGGTGCTGGTGTCCAGCCTCCCGGAAGGTGACAGCATATACACCCCGTCCAGTTTCTGTTTCGATTTTACCGTTAGATTCATTTGTTTCTCCTTGTCAGGCAGTGTCCATATAGAAATAGGCAAATTAGGTTGAGATCAAGGCATGCGAAAAATTTTACCGCAGGCATATAGTTGATATTCTGAGGATTAAATTTTGAGCATAACGCAGATATCAGGCAAATTGGCCATTTGTGGATCGACACTCGCTAACCATTTAAATTGTAACTGATAATCGCTGTTCTTAAAGTTAACTTGATGTCAGGAGTTCGCCCGTTTGTCAAGAAAATATAGAAAATTAAGTACTTGTGACTAAATGGACCATTGATGCGATTCCATGTAAAATGACTTAACCATAAGAAAATATTAAAATAAATCATAATTCGAGAAAAAGGCGGCGGAGTATGTGGCCACCGGTCTTCCAGGATCAGCTGCCGTTGACGGACCACGGCAGGCATCACTATGAAAATGTGATGGATTTCGTCTTTTCCGTCCGGTTGCGGCAAGGCAGGTTTCGTCGATTCCGGCGCCCGTACCGAATACGGCATGATGATTCGATGTGCTTTTTAGCGGTCAGCTGTTTGTATCCTCGTCAATCGTCTCCCCATTCAATCTTTTAAGAGGACAATCGATGGCTGCCAAAGCGAGCGCATTCCCCGTTGCCGGGGTCGACGCATGCGCTCGTTCTGAACGTCGTTGATTCGGTATGGCGCCGCAATGAATGGTCATCAGGCAGGGTCGGATTGGCCAGCCTGTCGCCGGGAAGCATGCATAGCTGTCAGTATACCATGGATCTGGGGAAATGTGGCATGCACTACCCATGAATTATGTAAATGATGTAATAAATTCTGCTTTTTACCACGGTGGGGAATAATAACGCTTTGAATTTATGATTAAATATAAAGACCCATGAAGGAATGAAAATTGCATTAAATTATACAGAATAAGAATCCCCACGATCGAATCGATAACTAAACTATATATATTCCAATCTGAAACGATTTCCAAAAGGAGGTTCACATGAACATCCAACGGGAAAGAGCCCTTCAGGGAATTCACAACCACCTGGTCTGGGCAGGTGTTGTTTTTTTTATCCTCTACTGGTTTATCGAATCCGCTGTGCATTCGTATTGGTTCAATGACGGGCATTGGTTCTTGCATGTCTTTCAACCCAGCGTGCATGAGCTCTGGATGCGCATGATCGTTGCCGTGCTGCTGATCGTTTTCAGCCTTTACGGCCAGACGATCATCAACCAGCGCAAGCGGGCCGAACGGGTAATCATCCAGCGTGAAAAAGAGGCCCAACGGATTTTGGAAAACAACCCGGCCGCCATTATCCTGGTCCATTGTGAGTCCCGCCGGATTGTATACGCAAACACCAATGCCCTGAACTTGATTGGCGCAACAGCCGAAGCGGTACTCGGAAAACAGTGCCATGGTTTCCTGTGCCCTGCTCAGAAAAGCAGATGCCCGGTTCTGGATAAGGGGCAACGCACGGATATCGCGGAGCGAGAACTCTACACCGCCCAGGGTAAAAGCATTCCTGTTCTAAAGAGCGTGACCCAGATTTCCTTCCAGGGTCGCCCGCACCTGCTGGAGGCGTTCTTCGATGTGACCGAGCAGAAGAAAATGCAACAGGCCATCCAGCAGGCCCACGCCGAAATGAATCAGATATTCCAGACCGCATCGGTAGGTATGCGGCTGATCGACAGCGACTACAATATCCTCAAGGTCAATCAGGCATTTGCCGAGTTGTCCGGTGTGATGCCGAACAAGGCCGAAGGCAGGAAATGTTACGATGTCTTTGCCGGCAATATGTGCCACACTGCCAATTGCCCGTTGAAGCAGGTGCTCGACGGCAGGGAGTTTGCCGAAAATGAGGTGAGTAAAACCCGCTCGGACGGATCCGTGATAATATGCAACCTCACGGCGACCAGGTTTGAGGGTCCCGACGGGATTGTCGGTATCGTTGAAGCATTCAAGGACATTACCGAACTCAAGCGGGTTCAAAATGAAATCCAATCCGAGCGTGACCGCTTGCATCGCATTCTGTTTCATCAGTTTGAAAACATTGGTATCGTCAACGGGGGTTTTGAATTGGAGTACCAGAACGAAGTGCTCAAGCAGCAGACGGGTGGGAAAAACCCTTGCCTTTGTTATGAAGTGCTGCGCCACAGAATGGAACCCTGTGGCGACTGCTTGATGCAAAAAGCCCTGGCGGCCGAAAAGATCCAGCGCTTTGAATTCGACGCCGCCGATGGGAAGAGCTACCAGCACACCTATACCCCGTTCGTCGACAATGACGGCCAGAAAAAGGCGGTGATTTCCCAGCGGGACATCACGGCCAGGAAAGCCTCCATCGCCTCGGCCATCCGGTCGGAGCATCTGGCGGCACTGGGCGAACTGGCTGCCGGCGTGGCCCACGAAATCAACAACCCCATCAACGGCATCATCAATTACGCCCAGATGATGGTTAACCAGACCGGACCCGACAATCAACTCAATGACGTATCGCGCCGAATTATCGGAGAAGGGGACCGGATCGCTGCCATCGTTGCCAGCCTGCTGTCTTTTTCACGACGCGAAGCCGAAAATCGCTGTCCGGTCAGCATCAAAGAACTGATCGAGGAATCGTTGACCTTGACCGGTTCCCAACTAAGAAAAGACGGCATCGCCCTTCACGTCACGATCGAGCATGACATGCTTCCTGTTTCGGCTAGATCCCAGGAGATCGAGCAGGTTTTCCTCAACATCATCAACAACAGCCGCTACGCTCTGAACGAGAAATTTCCGAAGACAAGCGAATCCAAAACGCTGGAAATCGACGTCAGGATGGTTGCCGACAATGGCAATCCAATCATCCGGGCAAGGTTTGCCGATAGAGGATCAGGCATACCCCCGCACGTGATCGATAAGGTGATGAATCCGTTTTTCTCCACCAAACCCAAAGGCAAGGGGACCGGCCTGGGGCTGAGCATCAGCCACGGGATCGTGGAAAACCACGGAGGGAAACTGAGAATCGAAAGCGAAGAGGGTGAATTTACACGAGTGATGGTGGAACTTCCCATTATAACAGCTAATTGATGAGCAAAGGGCCTTATGGGACCAAAGATTTTGATTGTCGACGACGAAGAGAGCATTCGATTCACGTTCACCAATTTTCTGGCCCATGCGGGGTACGATGTCACCGCTGTGCCGGATTACGACAGTGCCGTCGGCATCATGACCGAAGAAACCTTTGACCTGCTCTTCGTGGACATCATCATGAAGGGAAAGACCGGTCTTGACCTGTTGCGCACTGTCAGGCAAACCAATTCCAATGCCCAGGTGATCATCATAACCGGTGCGCCGAGTGTTGAGACCGCCTCCGAAGCCGTGCGCCTCGGAGCCTTGGATTACCTTGTGAAGCCCGTTCGCCAGAACGATCTGGTCAAAGCGGTGTCTCTGGCCCTGCGGCACAAGCAATTGTCCGACGAGAAGGACCGCTGCCGCTCCAACGTGGAGGCCATTTTCAGGAGCGTGAAGGACGGCATCGTCAGCGTGGACGAGCAGATGCGTGTTCTGGATGTCAACCAGGCCGCCCTGGATCTGTGCGGTTTCGCCCGCGACGATGTGCCCGGCGCATTCATCCGCACGGTGACCGGTAGGTGTGAAGGCGCCTGCGTGGAGGTGCTCAAGGAAGCGCTGGCCACCCGCAAGGCGGTGGACCTCCGCCACATCGAGTGCCACCGCAGGAGCCTGCGCAAGCAGATCATCAGCGTCAGTGTAGCCCCCCTGATGGATCACCTGGACAATTTCTCGGGATGTGTCATGGTCTTGCGGGATGAAACCCGGCTGCACCATCTCGAGCAGAGCGTCAGGGAGAGTCAGTCCTTCGAGCGCATGGTCGGTGTCAGCATGCCAATGAAACAGGTCAAGTCCCTGATCAAGACCCTGGCGGATGTGCAGACGACGGTGCTGATCACCGGCGAGAGCGGTACAGGCAAAGAGCTTGCCGCTGAGGCTCTGCACCGTGCGGGAGACCGCTCAGATGGCCCGCTGGTCAAGGTCAACTGCGGCGCCTTGACCGACAGCATTCTGGAGAGCGAACTGTTCGGCCACGTGCAGGGTGCTTTCACCGGTGCGGTCAAGGACAAGATCGGCCGGTTCCAGTTGGCCGACGGGGGTACGATTTTCCTGGACGAAATCGGTGATGTCTCTTTCAAAATGCAGCAACGGCTGCTGCGGGTTATCGAGACCATGGCCTTCGAGCGGGTGGGCAGCTCCAAATCCGAAAAGGTGGATGTCCGCGTGGTCGCTGCCACCAACAGCGATCTGGCGTCCATGGTGGAGGCAGGCGAATTTCGCAAAGACCTCTACTACCGGCTTAAGGTGGTTCAAGTGAACCTGCCGCCGCTCAGGGATCGCAGGGATGACATCCCCTTGCTCACGCGACACATCATCGATAAATTCAACCGCAAGTTCGATAAACAGATCAAGGCGGTCTCATCCGACGTGGAGAAGCTGTTTCAGCGCCACTCCTGGCCGGGTAACGTTCGGGAACTCGAGAACACCATCGAACATGCCTACATCCTGTGCAACCAGAACGTGATTACCATGGCCCACCTGCCGAGCGACTTTCAGGATCAATCCAGCGGTGCGACTGCCTTCAACGGTGCGGGAAGCGTTGATGAAGCCGAGGCTATCGAGTGGGCACTGCAGAAAACGGACGGCAACAAGGCCAAGGCCGCCCGTATGCTGCAGATGAGCCGTCGAACCATTTACCGCAAGATCGACAAGTACAATATTGCCGGGTGAGACAGTTGACCATTGCGATCTTTCTTTTTTGTCACGTATAAACAATCAGAATAAATGTAAACCGCATTGTAACCTTTTGATGGCCTGCCCGTTGAATCATTAGTGGAAACCTACGCCGGCTTTTACAAAACGACCAGGGGCCCATTGTTTGCCTATCTGCTGCGCATGACAGGAGATGGTCAGCTTTCCAGCGACCTTGTTCAGGAAAGCTT
>JAQYWF010000408.1 GCA_030145105.1 Desulfosarcina sp. | reverse complement strand
CCGCCTCTCCGGAGCGGAACCGCCCGACCAGGTCGACATCCAGGAGAACGGCTGTCGCTACCGGGTCGACGTCAAAAATGGACATAAAACCGGATTCTATCTGGATCAGCGGGATAATCGGGCCTGCGTAGCTGCCTATGCGAAGGGTGCCGACATGCTCAACGGCTTCGCCTACACCGGCAGTTTCGCCGTGGCGGCCCTCAAGGCAGGCGCAGCCCATGTGGTCAACATCGACGCCTCGGCATCCGCCCTGGAACTGGCCCGCGCCCATGTGGCGCTCAACGACCTGGACAGTGCACGGGTGGACCACGTGATCGGTGACGTATTCAATCTGCTTCGCCGCTACCGCGCAGACGATCGAACCTTCGATGTGATTGTGCTCGATCCGCCCAAATTCGTTCACGCCAAAGGCGCTTTGATGCGCGCCAGCCGAGGGTATAAGGACATCAACCGCCTGGCTTTTGAACTGCTGCGGCCCGGCGGCACCCTGTTCACCTTCTCCTGCTCCGGCCTGATGGGACGCGACCTGTTTCAGAAGATCGTGGCCGACGCCGCTTTAGATGCCGGTCGCCATGCGGTGATTCTGCATTGGCTGAACCAGTCACCGGATCACCCCACAGCCTTGAATTTTCCCGAGGGCAGCTACCTCAAGGGGCTGGTGTGCCGGGTAGTTTAGGGTGAGGGCCAGCGGCAGTTTAGGCAAAACAACCTGATCGTCAGGTGCAGACAGTACAGCGTGGAAGCTGCCGCCATGGCCACACAGGTGATTTCGGCAATGGTAGAAAAAAAATAGACCGGTGATCGCCGCGTGGTTATTTGGAATGAAAGATCGGCTTGCATTCCGGTTTACGATTGTCTGATTGAAGATCGACGCAACCAAACCGGCGTTCACACCACCACCATCAAACTAAAGGAGAACGACTCATGAAAAAAACCATTCTCATCGTTCTGTTAACGATATTCCTGGCCGGTCAGGCCGCCGCCCAGGATGGCCTGGTTAGCGTTAAAAGCAACCATGACGTGGCCACCACCGCCAATCGTCTGGAAAGCGCCTTGAAAGAAAAAGGCGTCACCGTGTTTGTTCGGATCGACCATGCCGCAGGCGCCCAGCGCGTGGGCCAGACGCTAAAGCCAACCCTGCTGATCATCTTCGGCAGTCCAGCCATGGGAACCCCGCTGATCCAGCGTAGCCGCTCCATAGGCATCGACCTGCCGTTAAAGGCCCTGATCTGGGAAGACAATGCCGGCCAGGTCTGGTTCACCTACAACGCACCGGAGTACCTGGCCCGACGACACGGAATCACCGAGATGGGCGAAGTCATTCAAAAAATGGAGCAGGCCCTGTCCAATTTCGCCCAGGCGGCCACGCTGCCCTGACACCGTCGATCGGCATCTCCGTCAGGCACGGCTGGACGCCTTTCGGGCTAAGCGTTTGCACCTGTATATCTTCCTGTATAGAAGAATGCTACTATGACAGAACAGAACCTATTTCGGTCATTTTGCCCGTTGCCGCACACATGTCAATATGTTAAGAATAGGATACTTTTCCAGCGCTTATATCTCCACCGCAACCGTCCGATGGGTTCCGGGCCATGTTTGCCGCCGACGCCTTTTCAACATGGCGCCGATCCGAATAGGACAGATGATCCATTGGGGAGCGAAATGCAGTCTGCCGTTCATAAGGTTTAAAGGACAAGATGCCAACTGACCTTCTGCCCCCGGATCCCAATCCCAACCTGCAATGGCAGGACGAAAACGGTGTGCCCCGCCGCCTCGCTTTGACCGACAAGATATTCCTCGGCCGCGTCTGCCGCGGCATCGAGAGCGACAAGTGCATCCTCGTGCGCAATCCAATGGTTTCCAGGGACCATGCCGTCGTCCGGCTGACCCGCCAAGGCGTCGAAATCACCGACATGAGCAAAAACGGAACATGGATCAATGACGTCCGCATGGCCCCGGGTGCCTCCCGACGGCTCAATGATGGGGATCGAATCTCCCTGGGCGGCACATCCATCCGTATCTCCTGCCCGGATCTGGCAGACCAGCGGGAAGAAGAAATCTGGATGGAACAGACCGCCATCCGACCGGCTGCGGTCTGCATCACCAGCCTCGTGGCCGATGTTCGGGGATTCTCCGCGTTTTCTCAGAAGACCGATTCGGCACTGGTCTACAACCTCATCAAGGCGATCTTCTCACGTTTCAGCACCATTGTGAACGAGCACCAGGGCACGGTCAAAGATTATGCCGGTGATGCGGTCTTCGCCTTCTGGGAGCACTCCGACGGTTTTTCCACCCACCCTGCGCGGGCGGCATGCCAGGCCGCCATCAGCCAGCTGCGCAGCGTTCCGGAAATCCACCGGCAATTGACGGACCGGGGATTTTCGATGCCCCCCCCGGTGCTCGGCTGGGGGCTGACCACCGGCCAGGTCACCCTTTCCCACTATGGTTCGCGCTCCGCCGGCATGGCGTTGGTGGGAGATTGCATCAACCTGGCATTCCGCCTCTCCTCCATTGCCAACAAAACACTTCCCGCACCGATCGTCTTGTGCCAGGAAACGGCATCGTGGGTCACGCAGGAATTGGCGCTCACAGATCTGGGAGATCAAGAGATTCGGGGCCGTACCGGTCGGGAACACCTTTTCGGCATCCAACTGGCGTGAAAATCTGTCTTCGCGGATGATAAGGAGTGGTTATACGTGAACACCAACACATCCGGCCATAGCGACATCCTGGTATCGGGCGGCGGCGTCATCGGTCTGGCTTGCGCCTATTACCTGGCCCGGGCAGGACAAACGGTCCGCATCATCGAACAGGATGGCATGGGTGCAGGCGCCTCCCACGGCAACTGCGGACTGATCTTCGTCAGCGATCTGCCTCCCCTGTGCGCTCCCGGCGCCATCGGCCATGAACTGATCCGCACCCTCCGGGGGACTTCACCCCTGTATATCAAACCGAGGCCGGACCTTTCTCTGGCCTTATGGCTGCTTCGTTTTGCCGCCAACTGCAACCAGCGCCACTTGAACCATGCCATCAAGGCGCGTGATGCCATCCTGCGGGTTTCAGGAGAACTCTTCAGCGATCTTTTTGCCGACGAGGATCTGGACTGCGATTTCGAACAACGCGGGTTGCTCATGGCCTTTACCGACCCGGCAACCATGCGGGGCTACCAAAAAACCAACCGCCTCCTTGAACCCTTCGGTCTGGCCGCAACCTTTTATGATCGTGAAGCGATTCGGCAGCTTGAGCCGGCCTTGAACGAGCGGGTATGCGGGGGATGGCACCATCGGGCGGACAGCCACCTTAGACCGGAGATGCTCATGACCGCTTGGACCCGGGCAGCCCGGGACAGGGGGGTGCGCATCGATGAGGGCTGCCGGCTGGAACGCTTCGATACCCGCAATGGGGTGGTAAGCGGCGCGAGAACGAGTACCGGCCGTTTTACGGCGGACCAATTCATCCTGGCCACTGGTGCCTGGACACCGGCCATTGGTCGCCAACTGGGTGTGCGCATCCCCGTCCAACCTGGCAAAGGATACAGCATAACCATGGATCGTCCGGCCATCTGCCCTGCTATTCCCTGCTACCTGGTCGAAAGAAACACCGTCGTTACACCGTGGCAAAGCGGCTACCGCCTGGGCGGCACCATGGAATTTTCTGGTTTCAACGACCAATTGAACGAACGGCGCCTGAGCAATCTGGAAACATCAGCGGCGTTATACTTAAAAACGCCATTGGGCCGGCGGGTGACCGAGCGGTGGACCAGCCTGCGGCCCATGAGTGTGGACGATCTGCCCATCATCGACCGCGTGCCCCAATTGAGCAATCTTTTCATCGCCACCGGGCACGGCATGCTGGGACTCTCCACCGCGACGGCAACCGGCCGACTTGTCTCGGACATGATTCTGGGCCGGCATCCACCCTTTGATCCCGGCCCCTTTTCTCTTAAGCGATTCGGTTGATGGACGGACGTGGAAGACGAGGTCGACGCACCCACTCCAAAAATTGAAAAGAATCCAATCCCGATGGTTTTTTCCAAGGACACGTGTAAAATTACCCTGATGGCCATCGGTGCAGGGCTGGTTCTGCTGGCGCTCTTTGGCGTGCTTGGCCGACTGATCACACCTGAAAGCATACGCCAGCAGCTGGAAGCCAACCGTACTTGCCGACTCTGCGACCTGAGCGGGACGGATTTGGGGGGTGCCAATCTGAGCGGCGCCGATCTCGTCGGCGCCATTTTCACTG
>JAQYWF010000367.1 GCA_030145105.1 Desulfosarcina sp. | reverse complement strand
TGACGCAGGCAACACCTGTGCGTTTCATTGCAGCCGGGTCGAGGTGGAACTGGTGAAGTAAGGGTATTCATTGCACAGCATGCGACCGCGACATGTTGCAGGTGATGTTTAAAAAAAGTATCGGATTGAAAAGGGGAGGGCGCTTCCCGAAGTTCAGATCAAATTCGGAGTGAAGTTGGTGATGGGATCGACCGGTGAATACAAGGTAGCTGAGATTAGATCTCATCTGACAAATAGGTGTGATAAATAAAGAAATGTAATTACTTTTCAAAGAGCGCTCACGCAGACAACCATACTCTTGGGAGATGGCGACCATGGCAAGCGGTTATACTGAAAAAGAGATTCGTCAGATGGTAGCCGAATCCTTGGATTGCGATCCCCATTTCTTTTACCAACAGCGGTTTTTAAATTACCAGGGCAGGACCACCGATTCAAAGCAGCCCTACGTGGAAGTCATTTCCGATGAACTGTTGCGCAGCGTTTCCCAATTAAGACGAATCGGCGTGGATGTCCCAATCCGCCGGACAAAGAGTTTCAACACGTTGCACAATGGTATCCCAAACGTAGACGCCAGGTTGGAAAGATTTGGAAAGCTCACCTACAGTGAAAAGTTGCTTGCAATCGCCATTTACAATTCCGGATCCAAGTTTTGCTTCGGTAAAGTCATCGATTACCAGGTCCCGTTAAAAGAGCGTCAGAAGGATCGTTTCGGGGAAATCGACCTATTGGCCAAGTCGAGGGATTCGATCAAATTGCTGGAATTGAAAATCAACGGAAAGGGCAAAGAGACGCTTCTCAGGGCGCTGTTGGAAGTCTATACGTACCACAAGCTGCTGAGCGGGTCCGTCCAAAAATTTATCACCGATTTTAATCTGGCTGCCGACACCTATTTTCAGCCTGGCATCTTGACCGATCAGTTTTCCTTGTCAGGCCATACCCTGTCAAACATGGCTGCTTTCCCAAACACAAGCGCCCTTGTTTCCGAATTGAACGCTGAGATCGGTGTCCCGGTCGAATTCTTTTTGTTCTCTTACCCAAGCCAGAGCGTGGTGCGGAGCCCAATGGATCGAAAAATTACGTTGGTCGGGGATATCGCCATCACCCGCGTCTTTTCATAAACGATGTGGCTGACCATTCACCGGGGCGCTGAGCAGATCGGTGGTTCATGTTTGGAAATCGAACACGAATCGAAACGATTGATAATCGATCTCGGCCTTCCCCTGGATTCCGGGCTCAACGACACGCCGCTCCCTGCGGTAAAGGGGCTTGTTGATTACACACCTGATCTACTGGGTTTAGTTATCTCCCACTCCCATCTTGATCATTACGGCCTTGCAGCCAAAATCTCTCCGCAAGTGCCTATTTTTATAGGTGAGGGGATTCAGTAATAAAAAGGGTGTTCTCCTCAAAAAAACGTAAGATTCGCACCGGTCAGGAGGAGGCTGGGAGAAAGGACGCTGGAAGATTATGCAGCCGTATGGTCATCGGGATGAAATTCATAAAGGGCTTGGTTGCGGCGTAAGTTGCGCGTTCCCCACAGGTCGGGTGCTTGTCTGAAATTTCGCATCAGGACTGGCAATCGATTTAAAATGGATAGGTCAGGTTCAGGGGACCATTGCAGTCTGGCGCGTGTATAGCTGGCGTCGATTGATAGTGGGCGGTCCACATAGGCGAGCATCCAGCTCCTTTCGTAAGTTTCCCTGTGATGCAGACGATTCCAGAGGTAAAGAATGTTCATCGGAACGGTAAGCAGGTAGGGTGGCACATGGATGGGCCGAGTGGGACCAGCTCGGCCGCTGCAATGGCGAATTACGGGAAAAAGGTTCTGGTGGCTTGTATGGCCGTCGGGCGCACAAAAAAAGGTTTCAAAGGCATCCAACCTCTCTTCAGCACCAATGATTTTAAGGACAATGCGCACCAGTTCCTTCCTGTGAATATAGGGAAATCCCGACTCTCCCTGTCCTGGCATGCATCTGCCCAAAGAACCTTTGCGGCTCCATAGTTTGATCAGACTATAGAGCGGGGGCAGTTCGCACCAATCACTGAACACGCCGCCAATGCGAAGGACCACGGCAGCGGTGAGACGGTTGCTTGCCGTCACAATGGCCTCGCCCATGGCCTTGCTTTTGTTATAGGGTAGATCCACAATTTCCTGGGAGGTTTCCCTCAGGTGGGTGCCTTCCGGAGGAGGCTTTAACGAGCCGATGCTTGAGGCGAAAATGACGCGGCGCGCCCCCCAGCAACAGGCTGTGGCCATTACATTCCGGGTGCCTTCAAGATTGGTGCTGTCATAATCGTGCCGCCAGTCACGGCCGTAGTGATAGAACGCGGCAAAATGCAGTACGATGTCGATTGGCTGCTTGAGCGCGATGTTCTGCTTGAAGACGCCGTGCAAACGCGATTTGTCCGCAATATCCAGGACGTGCCATTGAACCTCTGGGGCGGAGCAGCATAGGGAGGCTGATGGCGGGCGTTTGTCGATGCCCACCACGCGGCAGTGCTTGGCCAACTCCACGCAGATCGCCGAACCCAGATAGCCCGAGGAACCTGTTACAAGGATGGTGAGATCCATGGCGTCCTCCCTATCTAATCCACAAGAATCAAGGACTGCCCGGTCAAACCGTTCAACACCTTTCCTGACACACTGCCCAGCACCATGCGTTTAAGGCCCGATAGCCCCCGTTTACCCATAAGCACCGCGCCGCAATCGCGTCTGCGGGCAAGGTCCAGGATTTCAGCTGCAATGGGATATTTGGGCTTGATTATTTCTATCGGCAGTTTTGTATCTGTAATCGCGCAAATATTTTTCATCTGCCGCCAGCGTTGTTGTATCCTTTTTGGAGATTCACCACTGAAGTGAACAACCTGGACGTCTATATCCGCTTTGGGCAACAAGACATTTTTCAAAAAAGTCAATATCAGTAGGGTGGTATCGCTAAGATCCACGGGCATCAGGATTCGATTTTGTTCGGGATGGGAACCGAGCAGAATCAAGACACGTTGCCGCATTTGGTACAAGAGCCTCACCTGCCATCTGTGGGCTGGGTCATGCACCATAATAACCACGCCATAATTGCCTTGGGTGATCACCTGACTGATCGCTTCGTCATCCAGGGGCGGTCCCTTCAAATTGATGCTTTTTATCCGCGGTTCTCGGTTTGGGCCTTTGCCTGATAATTGGGCGGCTTCTCCGAGTAGTTTTTGACGGTCCTCAAAACTATTTGCATCCAAAGTTTCCGGAGGAGGCCCTAATAGTGCCAAACACACAGGTGTGGTAAACGGGTTGGTGGCTGGCCAGAGCCTTGCCAGAGAAGGCGTCAGGCAGCGCATGGCCTTGCTGTCCAGGACGACGCTTAACATGCTGTAATTTCGGCTGAGTAGTCTATGTCCCAGCTCAGTCTTCTTCCGCACTGTTTTGAGCCAGCGGCTGCAGGTGAAACCTTTTTCCAGAATGACTTGCCTGAGGCATGTCAGGCAATTGGTGCAGGCAGTAATTTTCTGATCTTGCCGTTGGGCTTTGCTGACCCATTTCGGGTCGGCCCGCAAAGCGCGGCCCAATCCGATCAAGTCGGCAGTTTTCTCGCTGATAAGTCGGGCGGCTTGTGCAGGGGTATGGATGCGGCCTACGGCAATGGTGGGCACTTGAACGCAACGGGTTAGGGCTGCGATCTCTTGGCACAGGTAGTCTGGTCGGTTCATTCTGGCACGGATTTCCGGTCTGAATATGGAGTTGAAGGTGCCGGCCGAAGGTGAGAGATAAGTGATCCCCGCTGTGGCCAGCTTGGTGGCAAAAGCCATGGCCTGATCCAGATTGATGCCTTCGGGAACCCACTCGGATAGCATGAGCCGGAACCCCACAGGAAAACCGGCAGGAAGCTGTTGTTTAACGGCGCGTACCAAGGCCAGCGGAAAAACGCAGCGCTGTTCTAAATCCAAAAGAACGTTTGAAAGCGCGCTGTTGGTAAAGGCTGACAAAAACTGGCAGATCAAATAGTCATTGGCGCCGTGTAATTCAACCATGTCAAATCCGGCACGGCAAGCCCGATCGGCGGCTTGGCAAAACTCGGCTATCACTTGCTCCTGCTCAGTCGCCGTCATGCCGCGCCGCCAGGTGTTGGCCTGGCGCAAAAACCGCCGGGTGAGGGCGTAACGCTCCTCAAGGGGAAAGAACTCCATGAACTCTTTGAAAGCAGATACTTTAAATCGCAGATGTCGGGCCTGGGGCGATGCACACAAGCGCGGCTGATCGGCTTGGGCATACTGTCCGGCATGGTTGAGCTGCAGACAGGCCAGCGCACCGTTTTGTTGGATGACTTGCGCCAAGCGGGCAAGCCCCGGGATGAAGTCTTCATTGTCGGCCCGCAGGCTGTGTGCCGAGGTTTTTCCGTCGGCTGAAACCGCGGCATTGGCCACTACCACCATGGCCACCCCTGAAGCTGCCAGGCCGGCATAATGTTCCAATAAAAGCTCAGTGACGCGCCCGTCCGTATCGGCGTATCCGCTAAACACCGGCAGGGCCACGATCCGGTTTTTAAGCTCGTAAGATCCCATCTGAAATGGGGTAAAGAGGATGTGGGAGATGTCATTCATGGCAACAACTCCGCGGACAATTACCCTTGCGTGTTCTTAGAATTGATATCTACACAAAGTATACCTTTTCATCGTTGTTGCGGCCAAGGAATTCTTTGATTGAACAAAGCTTGCACTTCGGATCCTGATGGCGCGAAATTTGAGCGAGGAAGGGCGCTTTCCGATAATAAGACTGGATTTTGTAATGGATTTGGTGATGGGATGGATCGGTGAACAGATCCGGTAAATCAATTTCGAAATGAACCCATTCATTTTAACGCTAAGGATTGAAAATCCATAGCGCCGAACTGTGCCTAAATTGTGCCCGTCAAGGTCAAAAGTTATCAAAGAAAAACAAACGAAACCAAAAGTACTGGTAAAATCAGTCAAAGAATCAACTATTTGTAATCATGGTTGTTTCCTTTCTACGAATTTTAGTTCTACGAATCCGTAGGTCGCAGG
>JAQYWF010000188.1 GCA_030145105.1 Desulfosarcina sp. | reverse complement strand
GCTCGATATTCTGGGCGGCCACGCCGATGCCGGGCCGGGTATTCGGCCGGTGGCCTCCCTGCTGGGCCTGGCGTTTATGCCCTTGCGCCAAGAGCGCTACGACCTGCTGGTGACCCGGGAGCGTTTTTTCGACCAGGGGATACAGTATTTTCTCAGCCTGCTGCACGAAAAGGCATTCGTCAAGGCAGCGGAACAACTGGAAGGATACAATGTGTCCAAAAGCGGCAAAATGATTTTTTCTCATGAGTTGGATGCAGCAGAAGTAGAACTGAAGCCCTGAATCACGGTTCGGCCTTTCAAGCGTCTGAATTACCAGCGCGAGTGAAACGACCCTCAACCTAACGGTGTCGCGCAGCACTGCCGTTATCGGCAGAACATTCCCGCAGCCTGCAACGGGGTGTCGACCAATCAATGAGAGAGGTACATCCATGCACAAAAAAAAACAGATGGCGGTAAAGGTATGTTTAATTGTCGTGTTGACCCTGATGATGGCCATTCCGGCCATGACGGCCGACAACGTGTTGATGATGGCCACCACCACCAGCACCGATAACACCGGTCTGCTGGACGACCTGGCGCCCCATTTTACCCAAGCCACGGGAGTCGAGCTTAAATGGACGTCGGTGGGGACCGGCAAGGCCCTTAAGATGGGCGAAAACTGCGATGTAGACGTGCTGCTGGTCCATGCACCGTCGGCGGAAAAGACTTATGTGGAAAAAGGTTTCGGCGTCAACCGCCGGGAGATCATGTACAACGACTTCGTGATCATCGGCCCGGAGAGCGATCCGGCCGGGATCAAAGGCAAAAAGGTTGTCGATGCGCTGGATGCCGTGCGTGCCAAGGGGGCTGTTTTTGTTAGTCGTGGGGACAATTCGGGCACCCATAAAAAGGAGCTTTCCCTCTGGAAAGCCACCGGTGCGGCCGTTCCGGAAAAGGAAACCTGGTATGTGCAAACCGGTCAGGGAATGCTGGCATCCATCAACATTGCCGCCGAGCGCAACGGCTACTCCATGACGGATCGTGGCACCTATATCAAGTATGCCGACACCATGAGCGGCAATCCGCCGCTGAAAGTACTGGTTGAGCAAGATAACATCCTGCTCAACCAATACAGCGTGCTATCCATCAATCCAGAGCGCTGCACGAAGGCCAAATTCGATCTGGCCACCACCTTTTCGGATTGGCTGGCCGGTACCGAGGCCCAGGGACTGATCCGGGATTTCAAATTGTTGGGGAAACCACTTTTTGTACCCAATGCAATAAAATAGTTTTAAGTGTTAGGTATTAAGTGTTAAGTGAAAAAGATGAATAATGAGAGTACGTTGAGCTGTAATTTCCCGAAAAAGATAATGCCGGAGTAATTGGCGATACAAAAGGGGGCCACCGCCCCCTTTTGAAATCAAGGGAAACCCTGTGGATTTTATACTTGCCGGATTCATAGAGGCGATCCGCCTGCTTTTCAGCGGTGACGACCAGACCTGGTCCGCGGTAGGCGCCACACTGAAGGCTTCCTCCGGCTCCATGGCTGCCAGCCTGACAATAGGCGTTCCTTTGGGATTTGCGCTGGGATATTTTCAATTCCCGGCCAAGCGTCAGCTGCGGCTGCTGGTGGATACGGCGCTGGCCCTGCCCACGGTGTTCATCGGTTTAGTGGTCTACGCCTTTATCTCCAACCGGGGCCCACTGGGAGAGATGGGCCTGCTGTTCACCCTGACCGGCATCGCCATCGGCCAGACCATATTAGCCCTGCCGGTGGTCATCGCCCTGAGCGCCACGGCCGTGGAAAGCATGGACCGGCACCTGCGAGCGCTTCTGATCTCCCTGGGAGCCAGTCGGCGACAGCTGCTGTTCAGCAGTCTGTGGGAGGTTCGATATGGGGTGCTGGCCGCCGGTCTCACCGCCTACGGGCGGGTGATGACCGAGGTGGGCATCTCCATGATGGTGGGCGGCAACATCAAGTGGCACACCCGCACGATCACCACCGCGATTGCCCTGGAAACAGGCAAGGGGATGTTTTCCACCGGCATCGCCCTGGGGCTGGTGCTTATTGCCATTGCCTTTGGTGTGAATGTGTGTCTCTCCTTTTTAAGGAAAAAATGACGGTGTCGCAACCCATCTACCGGATTGAAAACCTTGTCCACCGCTACAACAGCGACCCGGTATTGGCCGTCGATCGTCTGGACATCGAACCGGCATCCATCATGGGATTGGTGGGGCCAAACGGCAGCGGTAAAAGCACCTTGCTCAAGCTCATGGCTTTCATCTTCCGGCCCACCCAAGGGCGAATCCTGTTCGACGGGAAATCGGCGCTTCCATTCGACAGTTCCGTCCGGTTCCTGGTTACGCTGCTGACCCAGGACCCTTATCTGATGAAGCGTACGGTGTTTAAGAACATCGCATACGGCTTGAAGGTACGCGGTAATCGTGAGAATTGGACCCGTCCGGTACACGATGCATTGGCCATGGTCGGCCTGGACCCCGATATCTTCGCCCATCGTCAGTGGGACCAACTGTCCGGTGGTGAGGCACAGCGGGTGGCCTTGGCGGCCCGGTTGGTGCTGAAACCCCGGGTGCTGCTCCTGGACGAACCCACCGCCAGTGTGGACGCCGCCTCCAGCGAACTGATCCGTGCCGCCTCCCTGCGTGCCCGCAGCGAATGGGGCACCACCTTGGTGATTGCCAGCCACGATCGCGAATGGCTGTACGATGTCTGTGACGAGGTGATCCATCTATTTAAGGGGACACCCACCGGTGCCGGCAGAAGCAACATGGTTTTCGGCCCCTGGGTACCCGAGGAAAACGGCCTTTATTCGAAACTGATTGGCGACGGTATCCGCTTTACTGTTTCAGCTCCACCGAACGCCGATGCCACCGCCTTCATCGACCCCGCTGTCATCCGTATCCTCAATAGTGGTGAGGCATCAACCGCTGAAAATATAACCTTTGTCGACGGGACTGTCATCCGAATCGCTTCGGAAAAACAAAGCGGCAATCTTTTCGCCGATGTTCGCGCCGGCTCGCTTACGCTGGTGGTGCGGGTCGACGAATCCCACTTGGCCGCCATGACCCTTCACCGGGGTTGGCCTGTGACCCTCGCCTACCGACCGGACAGCATCCGCTGGCTTTAGGCGTTAAGATAATTAATTTGGACTGCGTTATCAGTCGTCGCAGTCTTACAATACGGCTTCCTCCCTCTGGCCTTGCCAAATTAATTATCTTAAGGCCTAATTGAGGGCATGAACCCTTCGCATTGTTTTTTCTGAACCTGTGACACGATGATTAACCGCGAAAACCTGTTCACCTGGCCACCGGCTGTATTTTTCTGGGCGCTGATATGTGCCTTGCTGTGGGGCAGCGCCTTCCCCATGGTCAAGACCGGCTTTGTGATGCTGGATATTCAGCACAGTACCGGCGGCAAGCTATACTTTGCCGCCTACCGGTTTTTCCTGGCCGGGTTGATGATCTTCACCGGTGTCATGGTTTCCGGCAAATCTATCGTGCTATCCCACCAGCGGGACTACGGCGCCATGGTCCTGACGGGGATGCTGCAAACCACCCTGCAGTACACCTTTTTTTACATCGGCCTGTCCAACACCACAGGGGTGAAGGCCTCAATCATCATCGGTTCGGGCTCTTTTTTCCTGGCCCTGTTTTCGCACGGGTGGTTCAAGGACGACCCCATCACCTTGCGCAAAAGCACCGGGTTGATTCTCGGCTTCGCGGGTATCGTCCTGGTCAATTTGCAGGGCGACGGCCTGAACTTTCATATGACCTTGACCGGTGAGGGCTTTATCCTGCTCACCGCCCTGTCTTCCACCCTGGCTTTGGTCATCGTCAAGAAAACCGCCGTCCGCGTTTATCCGCCGCTCATGTGTGCCTATCAACTGGTCACCGGGGCCGTGGGCCTGTTCCTGCTGGCCCTGTTTTTCGAATCCCCGGCGGTACTGGCCTTTTCAATGAGCTCGCTCGTTCTGTTGCTGTATCTGAGTTTTCTCTCCGCCGCCGCCTTTTCCCTATGGTACCTGTTGATCCAGGCCAACCGGCTTTCCAGCATGGCCGTCTACCGGTTTCTCATTCCGGTGTGTGCCGTCCTGCTCTCCGTAGCACTTATCGAATCCGAAAACCTGCATTGGCCGGCTTTGGCGGCGCTGGTGATGGTGTGCCTGGGCATGCTGCTGACCACTCGGGAATAAAGCCACAGGGAACAGAACTATCGGCATCCACATAAGGGTGTTTCTATAACGATTGGTTCCCTGTGGTCGGATATTATGCCTTCATTCGACGCACAAATTCGGTAAAGCCGGCCATGTATTTTACCAGTTGCCGCTTGACCCCGTCGTCGGTGAGGTTGCCCTGATCGTCGAACTTGCCCATGGCGCCCCTGACCCACAGCAGGCGCCCGGACCATACCTGGGTGCCCAGCACCCGCAGCACGGGCAGCCAGGCGTACTGGGAAAAAGCGGTTCCGAAATTGCCCGGTGTGGCGCCGATCAGGCCCACCGGTTTGCCGGCAAATACGCCCATGCGTTCCTCGGGGGGGCGTGTGAGCCAGTCGATTGCATTTTTAAATACCCCGGGAATGCCGTTGTTGTATTCCGGGGTGACCAGCAAGAGACCGTCGGCGGCCTTGATCATTTGTTTCAAATCGGTTACGGCGGGCGGTATGCCTTGCGAGGCCTCCACGTCTCCATCATATAAAGGCACACCTCGAATTGAATTGACGGAGATCGCGCATCCGTCGGGTGCCGATTCCGCGGCGGTCCGCAGCAGGCCGCCGTTGAAGGATTGCGCCCGCAGGCTTCCTGAAATTCCCACGATCGTAGTCATGTTTTGTCCTTTCGGTAAAATTTTAAATGGATTTAGCGAATACTGATCACGAACGATAATCATCGTTCCGGCCATTTTCACCTTGTTGTTCGGTTAGATACGAAAGGGTTGACCCGGCAATCCAATTTTATGTATATAAGTCATAAAACAGACAACTGATATATAGGAGGGCGAAAAAATGGCAAGGGTGTTTTCCCCAAAAGATGTTCAAGTGATAACCGGAATCACAGCCAGAAGAATTAAATTTTATTCCGACGCCAAACTGTTGAGTCTGAAAGATCAAAATCCTGGACGGGGGCGGGGGCGGGAATATTCACGGCAAAATGTCTTTGAGCTTTTCTTGATTAAAGCGCTCGATGCCCTTGGTGTGATGTTATCGAGGATCGAAGCGATCTTTTCCAGCGCTGGTCCGAGTTGCTCCATTTTGTTAGACCTGGCCACTTATGAAAAGGACGATCCACCTGGCGTGTTTATTCAAATATCCGAAAATGGTGTCCAATTTGCTGGGCTAAGAGACAGCGGGTCGCTGAAAGGCCCCGAAACGCTTACCCTCGATATGTCGGGCAGATCGAGTGCGATCATAATGAATATGACCGATTTAGCCCGGAACGTACCGAAGTAATATTTCGAAGACAATATAAGACAGTTAACTGATTATTGATAAATCGAAGTGGGCGCTGCAGAAAACGGTGCAAGCCGCTGCCGCCAGGGTGGCGGCGGTCAACAGCGTAGGTTTGCGCATTGTGTTCATGGAGAAAAAAATACCGCCTCCGGAGGAAAAGGGCAATCTCTCAAGGCGGTATCTCACATTTTTTTAAAATAAAACGACATTATCGAGGCGGTAACAGCGTCAATCCCTGCGGCCGTTCCGACATGGCCAGAGCTGTTTTAAGTGACCGGATTACGCGCCGGACGCGGCCATGGCTGATTCGATGCCCTTGCTGAAGTCGGTCGGTACGGTGGTCGCCCGTCCGGCCAGTTCGCGGTCCAGCATCATCAATCCCTGGGGGTTGTCCTTGATGAATTTAAGTTGGGCGATGATGTCGTTGTCGTTTTCCTCTTCCTCCACCTGCTCGGTCACATACCACTCCAAAAAGATCTGGGACGCATGATCCTTTTCGGCAATGGCCAGTTCCATGAGGTCATTGATGGATCGGGTGATGAACTGCTCGTGGGTCAGGGTCTGGGTGAACATTTCCAAGGGGGATTCGAAGGTCGTGGGCGGTGCCTGGATGGCAGCCAGTTCTACTTGTGCCCCTTGCCGCTGAATATACTCGTAGATCTTCATGGCATGCAGCATCTCTTCATGGTACTGCACCATGAACCAGTTGGCGAAACCCTTCAGGCCCACCTGGTTGCAGTGGGCCGACATGGACATGTAAAGGATGGCCGAGTACATCTCCCGGTTGACCTGCTCGTTGAATGCCTGGGTCATTTTATCACTGATCATGAATCTCTCCTTCCAGAAATGAAGCGGTTTTCGTAAATTTCACTTAACCGGCGCTTGCTGCCAGTGGTGGCGCCGGGCCGGGTGGTTGTGTTTTAAAGACAGCCGGGCAAACCAAATCATCACAGCCGGTGAACAGGACAACGGTAATCATCGGCAGCCCTGCTTTCAAGGGTCGGCAACAAAACGGGTACCGCTGTTGATAAATGAAAAGAGCAGGGTATGGTTGGCTAAATGATCCCCTGGTCCAGCATGGTGTCGGCCACCTTGATGAAACCCGCAATGTTCGCGCCCATGAGATAGTTACCAGGACTGCCGTGTGCGTCGGCGGCGGCAAGGCAGGTATCGTGTATGTCTTTCATGATGATCTTCAGCCGGCTGTCGACCTCTTCGCCCAGCCAGGTTAAGCGGATGCTGTTCTGGGTCAATTCCAGGCCGGAGACGGCCACACCACCGGCATTGGCCGCTTTGCTGGGCGCATAGAGGATCCCCTTGTCCATGAAAATATCCCGGGCGTCGGTGGTGCAGGGCATGCTGGCGCCTTCGCACACCAGTTTGACGTTGTTGTTGATCAGATGGTAGGCGTCCTGTTTGCTGATTTCATTCTGCGTGGCACAGGGAAAGACGCACTGGGCGCGGTGTTTCCACAGAGGATTCGACTCCTGGCCAGGGGTTGCCGGTGTGTAGGCGGCTTGTGCATATTGATCGACATATTCGCTGAGTCTGCCCCGCCGGATATTTTTCAGGCGGCTTACGAATGCCAGTTTGTCCGCATCGATCCCCTCTTCGTCATAGATATGACCCGATGAATCGGATAAGGTGACCACCCTGGCCCCCATCTCGATTAATTTGCGGGTTGTGGCCTGAGCCACATTGCCGGATCCGGATACCAAACAGGTTTTTCCCGAGAGGGCGTCATTGCGGGTGGCCAGCATCTGGGCGGCGAAATAGACGCAACCGAACCCAGCCGCCTCAGGCCGGATCAGACTGCCGCCCCAGCCCAGCCCCTTGCCGGTCAACACACCGGTGAATTTATTTTTCAATTTGCGGTACATGCCGAACAGATAACCGATCTCGCGTGAACCCACGCCGATATCGCTTTCGGGTACATCCGTATTCGCACCGATATGCCGGAACAGTTCGGCCATAAAGCCCTGGCAGAAGCGCATCACTTCACCGTCCGACTTGCCCTTGGGTTCAAAGTCCGCCCCGCCGGCGCCGCCGCCCAGGGGCAGGGTCGTCAGGGCATTTTTAAAGACATGTTCGAAGGCCATAAATTTTAAGATGCTCTGGTTTACGGACGGGTGAAACCGCAGCCCACCCTTGTAAGGGCCGATGGCACTGTTCATCTCGACCCGAAACCCCCGGTTAACCTTGACCTGGCCCATGTCGTCCATCCAGGGTACGCGAAACGTGATGACGCGTTCGGGTTCCACGATCCGTTCTACGATGCTGTGGTGGCGGTATTCGGGGGTTTTGTCCAGCACCGGTCGGACGCTTGTCATCACGTCACCGACGGCCTGGATGAATTCGATTTCGTGAGGATCTCGAGCACGGGTGGGTTCAGGAATATCGGTCATGTCAATCCCCATTTGGTATTAATAGTAAAAAAAATCGATTTGTTGTGCCATGTTTAGTAAAAAAGCTTTTGTTTTTTGGGAAAGCGGCCGATAATGTGTTTACAATCGTACAACAAGGAGTCTCGAACATGGAAATTAAAGGCAGTCATATTCAATCCAAACTCAATGTTTATCAGAGCGCACAAGTGCTCGGGAAAAACAAGGATACAATCGCGTCCGAAAAGCCTGAAGCGCCCATACCCCTTCAGGACCGGGTGGCACTGAGCGGTCGGGGGCGGTCCATTGCCGATGCCCAGCGGGCCATGGCCTCCGTCCCTGACGTGCGTGAATCTCTGGTTTTCCAGGTCCGAAACGACCTGCAGCGTGGGACCTACGTCGTTGACAATCAAAAGGCGGCGGAAGGTATCCTCAGAGAATCCATGGTTAATCAAGCTGCTCTGGTGTGATGCATCGGCAGCGCTAATGATGCACAAATTTAGGGAGATGGTCTTACCGCCATCTCCCTTTTTTTTGTGGCCAATCCGCAATTATGTTTTATCACCCGTGGCGAAGGCGGTCCGTTTCGGCTGAACGGTCAGTTTGCTGGTGCAGATGCACCCGATTCGCCACCCGGCGTTTTCATATTCAGCTCAATGGTTTCGAGACGCTTTTCGGTCTCCGCAATGTCCTCTTCCACGTAGCGCAGATCGCTTTGGTAGATGGTTAGATTATCGTTCAGCACCGTCAGCTGCCGTTCGATGGATTTCTCGTTTCTGCGCGCATAGGATCCGCTTCGCTTGCGGTAATACGCGGCATCCTTTTCCGCTGCAGCAATGCTGGCCTGATTTTCCACGATGATCTTTTCAAGCTGCGTTTTGCGCTCCCTGAGCCGCTTCAATTGCTTATTCAGCTGTTCAGCCTGTTGCACCTCAATGCTTTTGGTCTGCGGAGCCGGATCGGGCGGTGCCGACGTCTCAGCCGGGTTGGAATAACGGATGACGCTTTCGACCTGTGAACTGTTTTGAGGCGGCCGGTCGGTGATGTGGATGTTGCCGTCCGCGTCCGTCCATGTATAGACTTCACCGGCGACAGCCGGGCTCACGAGCACGAGTGCGACCCACAGCATTTGAACCGCGATAGTGAGCACTAACCCCGCGGCTTGCCGCGGGGAGGGTTCAATTTTCATCCACATTACTTTCATGCCTTGTCATCCTTCGTTTACCGCTTTTGAAACAGCCCCCTTATTTTATCCATTTGTCACCCCCCTGGCCGATCACTCAGTTGGGTTTACCGGAACAGGTGGAAAGACGTCCGTTGTCGAGGCCGATGTCCAAGAGCGAATGCCCTGCGCATCCGAACAGGATGGCCAGTCAGCAGGATGGATGCATTCAACGATCAGGCGTCAGGTTTCATTTTCTTCGCCGGTTGCCTTGCCGCCGCCATTATCGATGCGTTTCGGGCTGTAGGTCTCAAATTCACCGGTGCCGTAGAATCGGAACGGATGATCCTGGTCGTCCACCACGGTAATGTTGTAAAGCGCGCCCGGATCCCCTGTTTCCGCCGCTGCCCGGGTGGCCTGCCACAGCTTCCAGGCATAGCGCCAGGCAGTCACATCCGAGTTTAGCGGGGCTGCTTCGGGGGGTGGCGAAAGACCTGCTTCGACCCCCGCGTCGGTCTGCCGGTGGAACCTGACCCGGAATCCTTTGGGTTTTCGGATCCAGCCGTTTTCGATGAGTTTCAGTCCGTCGGCAATTTTCATGGGT
>JAQYWF010000239.1 GCA_030145105.1 Desulfosarcina sp. | reverse complement strand
GACAACGGTCAAGCGCATTTCATCCGGCCTCGCCGCCCGGTTTGAAGCCGATGGGGATGACTCTGCCGATTCGGTGGAAGCCTACCTGAACGAACAGATGGCCGGGATGGACAGTCACTCGCGGATCACCGTCCTGCAGGCGGTGATTGACCGACTGGACAGCACCTGCCAGCCATCGCTGACCGGCGAAACATACGACGAGGTGCTGACGCGGGTTTGTTCCCTGCTGCTGGGGCGCCGGGTCTCCATGGATGATCTCTCCTCCAGCGAACTGTTGGAGAAACTGGCCGAATCACTCAACACCATTTTCAACACCCTGAACCAGCTGATCAGCGTGATCAACATGACCTTTACCGGAGAGGGATCGCCGGAGCAGACGATCCGCCAGGTGATCGGGTTTCGCTTGGAAGGGGAAGGGCAGGGGCGTTCACTGGAAACCTATCTGGATCAAATCAGCAACGCGTTTTTAACCGCTCAGCAGTCATTTAAAGAAGCGGCCCACGCCAAAGTAAAGCAGGTGCTAACTGTTCTGGATCCGGAACAAGTGGCCACGGAGGTGGGAAAAGGGTTGAAGTTCGGCCCGATGAAAAAGGCTGAAATGTTTGAAATATACGAAGAACGCCACGCAAAAATCCAGAAATGGTTCAGTTCCGGTCGTTTCATGGAAGATTTTTTGCGGGAATTTGAAAAGAACTGTCAGACCAAATTTGGAAAACAAGGAGGCTGATTTGAAACGAATTGTCTTAATATTGATTGCCGGGTCGCTATTGCTGCTAACCGCATGTGCCGCCAAACAGCTGCCGCCGCCCCAGTGGACCTACGAGAAGGAAGCCATCCGCCTGCATATCAGGGCAGACAGCAAACTCAATCTAGACGAGGGCGAGGCGCATACATTGCTGCTGTGTGCCTACCAGTTGTCCGATCCTAACACCTTCAACCAATTGTCCAATGATCAAGACGGCCTCTACCAATTGCTGGAATGCGGCCTGTTTGGCGACGGGGCCGCCGCTTCAAAACGGCTGATCCTCCAACCGGGCCAGGACCTCAACCTGACCCTGGATCGGGCCGAGGGCGCCCGCTATGTGGCCGTTGTGGCGGGCTATTATATTCTGGAAAAGGACCGCATGGTCAGGATGGTAGAAATACCAGAAATTGTTGAAAAAAAGGGAGTCATTAGAGTGAAAAAGACTAGAAAACCCGCTCGTCTAAGTGTTAATCTGGTCCTGGGACCGCAACAGATTACCACGGTGACGACGTCAACGGCGGAAGGGCAGTGATCCATGGAAAAACCTCTTTTTTGGCATCAGGGCCTCTTCCTTCAACCGCAACATTTTCAGCTTCAGGATCGTTATACCCGGTCATTGCTCGAACCCCTGCACCAGAAGCTGAAACCCCATTTCTGGGGTATCGGAAACATGGCGGTTGAGCAGGCAGCACTGGGAACCCGCTCCTTTACCCTCTCCGAAGGCAGCTTTTTGTTTGCGGACACCACGTATGCCGTACTCAACGAAAATGCGGTCATGCAACCCCGGTCGTTTGAAACCGCCTGGGAGGACGGCGGCAACACCTTCATGGTCTTTATTGGCGTCAGAAAATTCAGCAAGTCCGCCGAGAATGTGACGATTGTTGACAATCTGACCGACCTTAAAGATGTCAGGACCCGGTACGTCGCGACAGATGAGCCTGAAGATATCCGAGATTTGCACAGCAATGGACCAAACGCCAATGTTCGTCACATGCGATTGGTATTAAAACTGTTCTGGCAAACGGAGATGGAGCAATTCGGAGATTATGAATCGATCCCGGTGGCGTTACTTGAGCGGGATGGCGAAAACGTGGTGCTTAGCGACCATTTCATTCCCCCCTGTTTGACGATCGACGGATCCCAGCCCTTGGAACGATTTGTCAAGGAAATACGTGATCAGATCTCTGCTCGTTGCCGCCAGCTGGAGGCCTTCAAACGCGACAGAGGAATCCATAGCGCGGAATTCGGGTCCCGCGACATGGTGTTCCTTTTGGCATTGCGGTCGTTGAACCGCTATGTTTCTCAATTGATCCATATTACCGAATCCACTCAGGTTCATCCATGGACGGCCTACGGCATCCTGCGTCAACTCATGGGAGAGTTGTCCACTTTTTCCGAGCGGGTTTCCGTTACCGGTGAGGAGACGGGCGGCAAGGTGCTGATGCCCGGCTATCATCATCAACAGCTCTGGCAGTGTTTTTCATCGGCACAAAGCCTGATCACCCGTCTGTTGGACGAAATTACGGCGGGTCCCGAACACATAATTGCACTGCATTTCGACGGCACTTACTATTCGACAGAACTACAGCCGGCAATATTTGAAGGCCGAAACCGGTTTTTCCTTGCCGTTGAAACGGAATCCGATCCACAGTCTATTTTGCAGTCGATGGAGCAGATCGCCAAAATCAGTTCCCGAGAGCATTTGCCTATTTTAATCGCCAGGGCCTTGCCAGGCATTCGGCTGGAATATCTTCAGGCAGCGCCACAAGAGCTTCCACGCAGAGCGAATACCCTTTACTTTCAAATTGATCATCATGGCGAGCAATGGCCACAGGTGCAAAAGGGAAATAACCTGGCGCTTTACTGGGACAGTGCGCCGGAAGATTTTAAAGTGGAGCTGATGATCGTAGGGAGAACCTGACATGCGCTTAGCCGACTGTTTCACCGATTTGATCGCCTACACGGCTTTTGTGACCCAATCTCCCGGGTCCGGCCAAGCGTCCTTCGAGCAGGTGGATGCCAATATCCGGCGGATGGTTACCGACAGCGAATCCATGTGCGAAAAAGGAGGTTTTCCGCCTAGCGACTATGACTTGGCGCGCTTCGCTGTGTTTGCTTGGGTTGACGAAGCCATCCTGTCATCGTCATGGCAAGGCAAGAATCGTTGGCTTGGAGAACAGCTCCAGCGCCGTTACTATCAGACGTCGGATGCCGGCAAACAGTTTTTTGAACGGCTGAATACCATCGGCCCCCACCAGATCGATGTCAGGGAGGTGTATTACATCTGCCTCTCCATGGGATTTTCCGGGCAGTACATCAACGAAGGGGATGATTATCTCTTGGATCAGCTCCGGAATTCGAATCTTAAGCTGCTTACCGGCAGTTCCATGGGCGTCCCGGATATCCGTAAGATGAGGCTATTCCCCAATGGGTATCAGTCAGACAAACCCTTCAGTGATTCACACATGCCCAGAATGCGGCGCTTTACCCCCTTTACGCTGATGTGCATGGTTGCACCGCTGGTACTTTATGGTGCGCTGTTTTTTGTTTACCGTTTTATCCTTGGCAACATCGGACAATCACTCATCAACACGGTGCCGTAAATGCAATCACTCATCATGAAGACGCTCAAAGTGCTACTTTTGGTCTTTCTTGCCGCTTTGGCCCTTCTTTTTATCTTCGGTTTGGTCTTAATGGCGGGTTGGCCGTGGTGGGTTGGCTTTTTCTTCCTGATCGGTATTCTCGGCATCATTCTATTTGTAATTTTCATCAAAAAACTGTTGGCCAGAAAAAGCGAAAAAAATTTCATCCATCAGGTGATCGCAGAGGACGAGTCGCGCATCAAATCGATGGATAAAGGCCAGCAGGCAGGATATCTCGAGCTCCAGGGCCGCTGGAAGGAAGCGATCAGCGCCCTTCGCAAATCGCACCTCAAGAAATATGGCAATCCACTCTACGTGCTGCCATGGTACATGGTGATCGGTGAAAGCGGCTCCGGAAAGACGACCGCCATTCAGGGCGCCGACCTCTCTTCACCATTTGCCGAAGTGAGCCGCGTTTCCGGCATTTCGGGTACACGGAATTGCGATTGGTGGTTTTTCGAACAGGCCGTGTTGATTGACACCGCCGGCCGCTACGCCATACCCGTGGACGAGGGCAGGGATAAAGATGAATGGCAGAAGTTTCTTTCACTCCTTGTGCGCTTCCGCAAAAAAGAGCCTCTCAATGGACTGGTGGTTACGGTTGCCGCTGATCAATTGCTGCAGGAAGGGGCCTCCTCGCTGGAAAATGCGGGGAAAAGCATCCGCAGAAGAATCGATGAACTGATGCGGGTGTTGGGTGCCAAATTCCCCGTGTTCATCATGGTGACCAAATGTGACCTGATTCAGGGCGCAGTGAGGTTTTGTGATCGACTGGAGGAACCCTCGCTGCATCAAGCCATGGGATGCCTGAATGCCAAACTCACCGTCGACATGGACACCTTCTGTAAAGTCAGCGTCGATGAAATTGGCGAACGGCTCAAGGAATTGCGCCTGCTGATGCTCAACCAGAGCCGCACCAAGGGGAAAACGGCGGATCCATCCCTGCTTCTTTTTCCCCAGGAGTTTGAAAAGATCGAGTCCGGACTGGCTGCTTTCATACGAGGTGCTTTTCAGGAAAACCCCTATCAGGAGACCCCGATAGTCAGGGGGGTCTATTTCAGCAGCGGACGCCAGGAAGGCACGCCGTATTCCCATTTTCTCAACGAACTTGGTCTCATCGGCGAAAAGGAGGTTCTTCCAGGCACGAATCGCGGTCTTTTTTTGCACGATTTTTTCTCCACCATCCTGCCCGGCGACAGAAAACTGTTTGCTCCCACCCAAAAGACCATCCAATGGAGTCGGTTGACCCGCAGTCTGGGCCTTACCGCCTGGGTGGCGGTGGTGATTGCCGCCTGCGGTCTGCTCAGTTTTTCTTTTGTGAAAAATCTGAAAACACTACGAGATGTTTCCCAATCATTTTCCACCGCACCGATTTTGCAAGGTGACATCACGACTGACACGCTGATCGTGGAGCGATTCAAACAGGCGGTTGTCAAGATCGAAACGCAAAATGACAACTGGTGGATTCCCCGTTTGGGTCTTTACGAAAGCGATCGTGTCGAGGCTGGCTTGAAGCAGAAATATTGTCAGGTGTTCGAATCCGGTTTTCTGAATACTTTCGACAAACAGATGAGTTACCGAATGACCCGATTTTCTGCGGCCACCCCCCCCGAAGCCATCGGAAGCCATGCCATGCATCTGGTCAGGCGCATCAACCTGCTCAAAGCGAGGCTGCAGGGAAACGAAATGGAAGCGTTAACCGCGATGCCAGCGGTTGCCTATACAGGGGATCTGATGGGTACTGCGGTGATCGATGAAATTAGCGATCAGATCGATGGCCATTACCTTTATTACTTAATGTGGCGGCGTGAAGATGCCTTGCTCAATGACGAATTGAACGACCTGCAGACCTGGCTCAAACATATTTTGACCATAGCCGGTGGCAACCTGAATTGGTTGGTCGACTGGGTGGACGACAACGTCAACCTGGCCGGCGTGCGCATGGAGGATTTCTGGAAGGAACTATCTCCTGATCCAAAAGCGGTCGTTGTACCTCCGGGATTTACCCCTGAAGGTAGGGACGCCATCAATGGCACCATTGCCGAAATTGAATCGGCCCTGTTCGAGCCACTCTCCATCGGATCGCAGAAACTCGATTTTCAGATCTGGTATACGAATGCCTACATCGACCAATGGGAGGCTTTCGCCAGATATTTTCCCAATGGGCCCCTTCGACTGAATGGTCGTGAGGTGTGGCAGCAAATCGGTATGGATATGGCCACTGATGAGGGGCCCTATTTCCAGTTGTTGGCCAAGATGGCTGAAGTATTGACCCCGGTCAAGGACCAGGAAAAGGCTCCCGAATGGGTCGATCTCATTTACCGGATGCGCGATACGCGGATCCAAGCCAAAACACTTGACGCCGAGGGTATCGCCAAGGCTGGGATCATCAAACGGACGACAGATAAGGTAGCGTCCAAGCTGAATCGTCTTGAATCCAAAACCGGGGTTGGGCCCGGAGATGCGTTGCCGTTCGAAGCACGCCTGGAAGCCGCCAAGGCGTATAAGCAATACCAGGACGCACTGAAGACGCTAAGTGCGGTTGCCGATTCGAGAAAGATAGCCTTTAAGGTGGCGTCCGACCTGTACGGAGAAGATCAGCTCACCGATGAAACACCCTTTTTCTTGGTTCGCCAGGGCGAGAAAAAGTTGAGATTGGTTTTGGGCAAAAAAAATAAGGAGACCGATCTATTCTGGGATCTTATCAACGGCCCGATCCAATTTTATCATGTGTACGTGGTCCGCGAAGCCCAGTGCCAACTCCAAAGTATCTGGGAAAAAGAGGTCTTTCTAGAGGTTCAGGATATTCCCAGCGGGATGGACCTGAATCAGCTCCTGATGGGCAATGATGGGGTCGCCACCAAATTTGTCAAAGGGCCTGCCGCTCCCTTCATTGATCGAAGTCGAGGCAAGGGCTACCACGCCAAGTCTGTTAATGGCAGAGCCTTGGATTTCAATACTAAATTCTTGACGTTTTTGACCCGTGGAGAAAGCGTTGCCAAACCAGTTGCATCGAATTATGCAGTATCGGTAAAAGCCTACCCAACGGACGCGAACAAAGGCGCTGCGATCAAACCGCATGCCACGAAGCTGGAGCTTCAGTGTGGCGGAGACAGAAAACAGCTGATCAATCTTCACTATCCAGTTAGGAAAACATTTAACTGGTCGGCGAAAAGCTGCGGAGATGTGGTATTTAAGATCGAAATCGGCAATCTCGTACTGACCACCGTCTATGGCGGCTATCTCGGTTTTCCCCGGTTTTTAAACGATTTTAAGACTGGGCAGCGGACCTTCCGTCCTGGAGACTTTCCTGAACAATCAGCTGCGCTGAGACGAATGCGGATTAAAAACATTACCGCAAAATATCAGTTCTCCGGGCATCGGCCAGTGCTTCGTTTTCTCCAAGCGTCTCCGGGCAGCGTCCCCCAGGAAATCGCCACATGCTGGGCAAACTGATCGGCGCGTCCAGCTGGAACTGGACGGTATTCGGCAAGCACCCCGTAGCCAAAGACTATTTTCAGATTAATCTGACCTCGCCGATGGCCAACGCCTTTGCAAAATGGGTGGATGCCGGTTATCAGCGTCTCCCTGAAAATTTGCGCCGCAGCACAGTCTGCTCATGGCGTTTCTGGGCCAAGGGGCAGAAGAAGGGGACCACGCTGTGTGGTTTGGGTAAAAGCAGCGGTGACAGCATCGGAAGGCCCTATCCCATGATGATCATCGGGGAGGGCGCATTGGACCAATGGGAGAAATACTGGCATTTGATGCTGGTTGGGCTGGGACCGACCTGGGAGACACTCGAGTATGCTTCCACACGACGGCTGAGAAGCCTGGACCAGTTGGAGATTGACATAAACCATCTGGAGACGCCCCACAAACAATGGCAGCAAGCAAGAAAGATGAACCACAATGATCTGGCCGTTGATCTGCCGGATTGGAAAAATAATAAAATCATTTTATCCGATGTCAGGGAAAAGGTGCAGGTGCTTGAAAAAGACGGCCGGCTGTTGATTCCACTGGACGGCCAGGGCGCCATGGACGCTTTTCAGCTGGCCCTCGCATGGCACCTGGCATTGAAGGATTGTCAATCACCGGTTCCGAACACCGTGTTCATGGGCGGCAGTCCGGAGAAGACATTTCTTGCACTCTACTGCCGACCGCTATCGCCGGAAGACTTTTCCGTCCTGTGGTCGGTATAATCTCACCCTTTCAAAACCTGAATTGGAAGATGGAGAATAAATGTTTACAGCTTGAAACGTGAATGATTTATATGATATAGAACAAAAGAGACTCTCACAAACAATATTGGTGATTTGATATGCCCTAACAACGTATAATTACTTGTACCCTTAAAGGAGCAGCGTCGGCTGTATTTTCCGAACATAATCATCGCGCTTTTTCCTTTCACCCAAACTGAGCGATTAACCTTTCTCGGAGAAGGTCGATTGGTAAAGATCACGGTTGGGTACCATCGATGGTTATATTCAAAAGGTGAAACCCGTTGGGTTTGTCGATCTAACCCCATCTTCGGCGTTAGATATCGCCGCGCATAGCCCACTATAGCGCGACGACATCTGCCTTGAATCTGCGGCAAGCT
>JAQYWF010000308.1 GCA_030145105.1 Desulfosarcina sp. | reverse complement strand
GCGCTTGCCGATGCAGTGGTTGTCACCTTAGGCCCCAAGGGCAGAAACGTCGTTATCGATAAGTCATGGGGTTCACCCACCGTTACCAAAGACGGCGTCACCGTCGCCAAAGAGATTGAACTGGAAGACAAGTTCGAAAATATGGGCGCCCAGATGGTTAAGGAAGTGGCCAGCAAGACCAGTGATATGGCCGGGGATGGAACCACCACCGCAACGGTTCTCGCTCGCTCCATCTACGAAGAAGGCCAGAAGCTCGTTGCCGCCGGCAACAATCCCATGGCCATTAAACGCGGCATAGACAAGGCCGTCGAAACATGCGTCAAAGAGCTTCACAGGATGAGCAAACCAACCAAGGATCAACGTGAAATTGCTCAGGTGGGTACTATCTCTGCCAACAATGACGAAACGATCGGAAACATTATCGCCGAGGCCATGAACAAAGTCGGCAAGGAAGGCGTTATCACCGTTGAAGAAGCCAAGGGTATGGAGACCACTCTGGATGTGGTTGAAGGTATGCAATTTGACCGCGGGTACCTCTCCCCCTACTTCGTGACCGATCCCGAAAAGATGGTTGTTTCCCTGGAAGACCCCTTCATCCTCATCAACGAGAAAAAAGTCAGCAACATGAAAGACTTGCTGCCGGTGCTCGAGCAGGTGGCCAAGATGGGCAAGCCCTTGATGATCATTGCCGAAGATGTTGACGGTGAAGCGCTGGCGACCCTGGTCGTTAACAAGCTGCGCGGCACCCTTCATGTGGCGGCTGTCAAAGCCCCGGGGTTCGGTGACCGCAGAAAGGCCATGCTTGAAGACATCGCCATTCTCACCGGCGGTCAGGTGGTTTCCGAAGACCTGGGCATCAAACTTGAGAGCTTGACCCTCTCCGATCTTGGCAAGGCCAAACGCATCAGCATCGACAAAGACAACACCACCATCGTTGACGGTGCCGGTGCACGCTCCGCATTGGAAGGCCGTGTCAAGCAGATCCGTGCACAGATCGATGAGACCTCTTCCGACTATGATCGTGAAAAACTGCAGGAACGTCTGGCCAAACTGATCGGCGGCGTGGCGGTAATCAACGTCGGCGCGGCTACCGAAACCGAAATGAAAGAGAAGAAAGCCCGCGTCGAAGACGCGCTCAATGCCACCCGCGCCGCGGTCGAAGAGGGCATCGTGCCCGGCGGCGGCGTCGCTCTGGTTCGCACCCTTGCTGCGCTGGACAAGATCAAAATTAAAGCCGACCAGAAATTGGGTGTCAAGGTGGTCATGCGTGCCATTGAAGAACCCCTCCGCCGGATCGCCGGCAATGCCGGATTTGAAGGCAGCGTGGTGATCGATAAGGTCAAGAACTCCGAAGGTGCCACGGGTTATAATGCGGAGACCAATACGTATGAAGATCTCATCAAAGCTGGTGTTATCGACCCCACCAAGGTGGTTCGCTTCGCCCTTCAGAACGCAGGCAGTGTGGCATCGTTGATGCTCACCACCGAGGCCATGATTGCCGATATGCCCGATGACAAATCATCTGACCCGATGGCCGGCGCTGGCGGCGGTGGCGGCATGGGCGGCATGGGCGGTATGGGTGGTATGGGCGGTATGATGTAACCCATCGCCCCGCTTAACTTAACATCGCGAACATACAGGAAAGCCCCCGCATGATTAATCATGCGGGGGCTTTTTATTTGTGCCCTAATTTCTTGACAACACGCCATTAATCAGGTTACTGAAATCAATAAGAAAGTTGCCATAGATGCATTGATTCTTTTTACGAGTTCATCATCTATGGGCCTGAAAATTAATTTTTTTTGGCCGGAATGGTGTAAAGAAGCTTTAGTGAAATCGTGCGACGGCCGATAACACTCTCTGAAAGCTATATTTTTACGCTTATAAGACACTCAAAAGGTGAGGTATCTGATGAATCGCAGATCTAATTCAGCTATTCTTTTTTCTGTTTTTCTGTTCCTGCCCCTACTATTTTCAGCGCCTTCAACGGCAGCAGACAAAATTGACGTGGTCGAAAGCGAGACGGGGTTTTACTACACCATCCAGAAAGGTGACACCCTCTGGGGTCTGTCAAAGCATTTTAACGATTCTGCTTGGTTATGGCCGGAACTGTGGGAAGGCAACGATCAGATAACCAATCCTCACTGGATCTTCCCCGGCGAACGGATCCGCCTTTACAAAAAATCCGGATCCCAGGTCATCACGCAAACGGATGAAGTCCAGCCCGTTGTCGATGTCCAACCCGTCGCCGTTATACCTGTAAAACCCACCGTGGGGAAAAAGGCGACTGGCCCGTTTTTCTTGTACCCTTCCATCGACCGTGTCGGGTTTATCCGGAAGCCACCCGTACCGCCCTCGGGAACCATTTTCGAAGTTCAAGGGAGAAAAGTCCTGATCAGTGAAGGGGACACGGTTTATGTCCGTCCGGAAGAAGATACCGCCCAAGGCGTACTCATTCCCGGGAGCCGGCATACCGTTTTCAGGTACATGAAACCGACGGACGAACGCGATTCAGAAAAAACCATCGGAACCCAGCACCATATCCTGGGTATCGTGGAAGTAACTAAACAGGAACCGGATATGGTCCTAGCAAAGGTCCTTAAGTCATTTCGAGCCATACGGGTAGACGATCTACTGATGCCGTTCAACGAGCGTGATTCAAAAATTGAACTCAAACCGGGTACCCCCGGAATCGACGGACAAATCATCACCTCTGAGGACCATACAGAATTAACCGGTGATTATACGCTGGCGTTTATCGATAAGGGCCTGGCCGACAACATCCAAGTTGGCCAGCAATACAGCCTTTACAGCAAACAGAAAACAGTCCTGGAAAATGACGAGATCAGCTCAAAAAGTTTGCCCCCGGTTGACTTTGGCGCCTTTCTCGTCCTGCATACAGAACAGACCACATCCACGGTAATTATTACCAGTGCAGCAAAAGTCATTTTTGCCGGAGAACGATTCAGAACGCCAATCAATTAAAACAGACACCTGCATTGCCAGTTAAGAAAGATAAAGCCTGCCCTGTCCGGTGCAGGCTTTTTTTTTTTGCGTCTTTACGAAAACGGCTCGATCGTCACCCAAAATCGTTTTTGGAGGTGACCCGAAGCACCTCCTGATAGGTAGTGATGCCTTCCATCAGTTTTTCAACGGCACTCTCCCGCAAAGAGGCCATGCCCTCTGCCCGTGCCGTTTCCGCCAGGACGGCCAGATCCACGCCTGGAAGCGTCTGGGATTTGATGGCATCGGAATAAGGCAGCACTTCATGGATGGTGGTTCTTCCCTGATAGCCGGTCCCTCTGCATTTCTGGCACCCTTTGCCATGGAAAAGGGACAGTATGCCTGATTTACCGGTTTCCAGCCCCAGCGCCTGTAGTTTTACCGCGTCCATGTCGATGGGCGCTTTGCAGGCATTGCAGATTTTTCGAACCAGTCGCTGAGAAAGAATACCCCTGAGTGTCGCCTGGATGAGAAAAGCGGGAACCCCCAGGTCCATCAACCGGACAATCGATGACGGGGCATCGTTGGTGTGTAGGGTCGACATGACCAAATGACCGGTGAGCGCCGCCTGGATTGCGTTTTGCGCCGTTTCCAGGTCCCGGAGTTCCCCGATCATGATAATGTCGGGATCCTGCCTGAGGATGTTGCGCATGATCGACCCGAAGGTAATTCCCACCTGGGGCCTGACGGCTATCTGGTTGAAATCTTCATGCACCATTTCAATCGGGTCTTCGACAGTGGTGACATTGACCTTCGTGGTACTGATTTTCCTCAGTGTGGAGTAGAGCGTGGTGGATTTTCCGCTGCCTGTGGGGCCACAGACCAGAACCAGGCCGTGGGGGTGGGAAACAATCTGGTTGTACTTTTGCATATCCACCGATGAAAAGCCCAGACGCTCGAGATCCTGAAACAATATGTCCGGATCCATGACACGCATGACCACTTTCTCGCCGAAGGCCACGGGCACGGTGGACACACGAATCTCCACCTCCACGTCTTTCTTACCGGTCTTGATGCGTCCATCCTGGGGACGACGCTTTTCTGCCATGTCCAATCCGGACAGGTTCTTGATCCGGCTGATGATTGCCGTGTGGACATTTTTGGGCAGTTTGTGGACCGTGTGCAGCACCCCGTCGATACGCATTCTGACCAGGCTGACGTCGCGCTTGGGCTCAATATGAATGTCACTGGCCTTTTGGTCGAATGCATAAATGAACAGGTGGTTGACGGCATTGACCACGTGATGGTCATTGGACGGCAACTCGTCTGCGGATTTGAGTTGGATATACCGCTCAAGGTTTCCCAGGTCTACGTTGGGTCCGGAAAACTGATGCTCGGCAGCCGCAATGGATCTTTTAAAACCAAAAAACTCTTCGATGAGTTTGATGATATCCGACCGGGGGCTCACCACTGCATGGACCTGCATCTGGCACGCACGGGTGATATCCTCGAACACGTCGAGGTTAAAGGGGTTCGGTGTGGCTACGGTGAGTTTTCCCTGGCTGACCTCCACGGGCAACACCAGGTGGTTTTTAGCAAAGGAGATGGGAATGGTGCTGGTGACCACATTCAGGTCCAGCTTCAGGGGATCCACCTTGACAAAGGGAATTCCCCAGCTTTTCGCAAGGGTTTGAAAAATGGTATCCTCGTCCAGTGTTTTCGACGAGTCATCTTTGCGCTTCAGGTTCAAGGCGACGAGGGTATCGATAAAGATAAACGGTTTGTCCCGATTTTCATTGAAATTGGTCCCGCCTCGTTCGACGCGGCGCCGCTCGAACTGTTTGATCAATTCAAAGCGACGGTCGTACAAGTCCCGTGCCTGCGGGAATGATATCAATCCTTTTTTTTCAAGCACAGAAAGAAGGCGTTTCTCCGACAACTGATCGCTCACGTGAATATCTCCCTGTGCTTATCCTGAAGGCCAGCTGGCGGTGGTGATGCTCCGGATGACATTTTCGATCCATTCCATGGTTCGAACGACGGATCGCTGATTTTCCGGCGTACCACTGAGTTCGGACAACTGAAAGCCATATTCGCTGACTTGTCTGAGCAGGTCCACATCATCGCGTGTCCCCACCCGTCCAACACCGCGGACAATAATTTTCAGGTGCTGCAGGAAAACCGGCAGGTAGTTTGCGGCTCTGAGCGTACGATAGATTTCCGCCTTCGGATCACCATATTCGTTCAATGCCGAGACCAGAATGCGGCGGGCTGTTTTCCCCGACAGCAGGGAAAGAAAAATGAAAAGTTCACGTTCAAGAAACAGCAGGTGGCGCACCGATGGCGCTTGCTTGCCGGGTGTGGTGGCGTTTAAAAGAGCAACCATTTTCTCATGAATGGTAACGACTTTGCTGGAAAACCGATACTCAACCGAATCGATCCGAAACTGTGCATAGTGCACCACGTCCCTGTCTAATCCGTTGCGGACATTAAGGACCTCCTCAGGGGTCATTTCGATATCGACATCAAGCTCTTTGTTGTATGTCCTCAGCAGGATGTTGGCCAGCATGATAGCATTCCGATCCGAGGGTTCCACCCGATCGGGATGCCGGCAGAAATCGGACAACAGAAAACGCAGCGCGTGTTTGGGGCGCTTGATGCGGCTGATCAGGTGCTGCAGGGCATTGAGGAAGGAAACCCGATTGGCGCGGCCTTTCATCGCCTTGAAATAACACCACAACAATTCAAAGGCGTGGTTCCCGTGCCGTGCCAGTTCATCGATCATCGGCTCAAATGTCTTGCGGATGAAGTTTCCCTGTCCATCAAACAGCTTCTCGATTAACAGCGTTATTTTTTCTGTGTCATGCATAGGGATTTTGAAGGCATGGGAGACGGCCTGAAGGTTTTTTTCATTACGGCGTTTGACCAACTGATCGATCACCATCAACTGCCGCTCCGTGTCACGGCTCTCCTTCCCCAAAGACAAGATGGTGAGAAGTTCAGCATTCACAGTGCCAATCATGGTCGATTTACCATCTAGATGAACCTGTATGGCATCCCGGCGCACGGTAACAGCATCCAGCGCCTCGCCATCAACTTTGTAAATCCCTGCCCGCAGCATGTTTGCCAGCAGCGGTGCCATCTTTTGTAAAACAACCTTATTTTCAAGTGCATTCAGTATTAAACTATAGGTATGCAGCTGTTTCAAAAAGGTTTCTGCCCCCATCCCGTCGTAGTCGTTCAAAATGGCGACTGCCGCATCGTCGTGAAGGTCCTTATCCTCGGTCAACTCCTGATGAATCAGCTGCATCGCCTGTTGCTTCAGGTTGGAACGAACCGGGCACCCAGGTTCTCGCCGTATGTGACGTTGACGAGCTCAAGTTGGAGCGGGCCCGGGAGCTGACGGATAG
>JAQYWF010000219.1 GCA_030145105.1 Desulfosarcina sp. | reverse complement strand
GTCTCGCTGTTGGCGATGCTGATACTCGGATTGCAGCAGCCGGCCGATGCCAGCGACACCCGAGACGGCATTGCCGCCTATGAGAAAGGGGACTTCGAACAGGCCCTCAAGCACTTCACCGATGCCCAGCTCAATGCCCCGGACAAGCCTGAAACGCTTTACAATGTGGCCGATGGCTACTATAAAACCGGCAATTTCGATGCGGCGGCCGAACACTACAAACAGGCGCTGGAGACCGACGATAGACAGTTGAAACGCAAAGCCCTCTACAACCTGGGCAACGCCGAATTTCGACGGGGCAAGGCCAAGGAGGCCATCGGCCACTATGAGGCGGCACTGACCATCGACCCCGACGACCGCCAGACCAAAGAAAACCTGGCCTTCGTGAAAAAGGCCATGGAGCAACAGCAGCAGTCGGGAGACGACCATAAGAATCAGGACAAGAAGGATCAGAGCCAGGAGAAGGAATCCAAACCCAAGGAAGATGGACCGTCGCAATCATCCGAGGATCAAAAACAGCAGCAACAGGATGGGGCCCGGAACAACCAGCCGGATGGTGAACAGGAGCAGCAACGCTCCGAGTTCGGGGATGAAATGGACGAGCAGCAAAAACAACAGGCGGCCCAGGCCGATGAGCCCCCAATCGATCAACAACCATCGGGCCACCCCCAACCGGCCCAGACCGGTGAAACGGCCGGAGATCCTCAGCAGGCCGAACGGATGTTAAATCGCCTTCAGGATCAACCGGGCCGGGCCCTCATGCCCGCCACCGGCAAACGGACGGTAGAGAAAGACTGGTGACGGCGTCGTAAATTTTATAAGCATATCAGTGGGAAAAACGCTTACCATCACCGTAATGATCTTGCTGGCGACCGCGGCGTTCGCCGATGCTGCCGGCGTGCGTGCCGTGGTGGACCGCAACCAGGCCACCGTAGGGGAATCCATCGCCCTGCAGGTGACCATCGACGGCGGCAAAGGTGACGTGGACCTTTCCGGTCTCACCGATTTCAAGACCATCTCGCGCGGATCCAGCAGCAGCTTCCAGATGATCAACGGCCGCACCTCCCGGCAGCTGATTCACGATTATGTCCTGATTCCCTTGAAAGCCGGAAACCTGACCATCCCGGCCATCCCGGTGACCATCGACGGCAAGATTCATTATACGACCCCCATCGGCGTCACGGTTTCCAAGGAACCCACGACCGACAGCGGCCAGCGCGATGTGTATGTGACCGCCGATGTGTCGGATCCGGCGCCATGGGTCGGTCAGCAAATGATCTATACCTTCCGGCTTTTCAATGCCGTCCAAGTGGCCGATGCCAAGTTCCAGGCCCCTGAATTCAACGGGTTCAACGCCGAGGAGCTGGAGGACCGCCAATCCCATCGAACGGTGGTCAACGGCCGGGAATTCATCGTGACCGAGGTCAAATTCATCCTGGTTCCCGTGAAAAAGGGGTCTCTGGAAATCCAACCGGCGGTGCTTCAGGTGGGCTTGCTGCAGCGCAATCGTCGCCCGCGTCCCTTCTCCGGCATGGACGCTTTTTTCGGGCGCAGCCAAATGACCACCCGCATCCTGGAAACCGACCCCATTGCGGTCCAGGTAAAAGGCCTGCCGCCCAGGCCGCCGGGAAGGTCCTTCTCCGGACTGGTGGGCCGGTTTGAAATTGCCGCCAGCATGGACAAGACGGCCGTGCAGGTGGGTGATTCGACCACATTGGCGGTCACCATTAGCGGCAGCGGTAACATCATGGACGCCACGGCGCCGGCCATTGCCGCGCCGCCAGAATTCAAGACCTATGCCGACAATCCCGAGGCGCAGATCCAACCGGGCCCACAAGGCTATTCGGGCAGGAAAATTTTCCGTACGGCCCTGGTCCCCGTCCAGCCGGGCCAATATCGTATCGAGCCCAACCGGTTGACTTATTTCGACGTGGAATCCGGGGCATACCGCAACATCGCTACACCGCCTTTCGATGTCACCGTCTCACCTTCCGAGACGGCGGCAGCCGATATCGACGTGTTCCGGGGCACCCCCGTGCAACCCCCTTCGCTCAAAAATCGGGTCGAGTTTACCGGTCGGGATATCCTCCCGCTGAAGGAGGGACTGGAGGCCCTGAAACCCCAGCGATCTCTGCCGCCCAGGTGGTTCGGCCTTTTCTTGGCCATACCGGTGCTGGTGTTTCTGGCCGTCAGGACCGTCATGCAGATGGCCCAAAAGGACGACTCCCCGGGCCGAATCATGGCCGATCGAGCCAGAGCGGCGCTTAAATCTGCCGCCTCCGCCGACACCACGGATGCCGACTTTCTTTCGGCCCTTTACCGGACGCTGGTGTCGGCCATTCTCGGACGACAAGGCGTGATGGGCACCTCACTCACCTGGTCGGAGGCCAGCGATCAGCTGCTAAAAATCGGGTGGAATGCCGATGATGCCACCGCCACGGCGCGGCTTCTCGAAACGATCGAATCCTTCAACTACTCCGGCGCCCACCTGGACATGCAAAAACGGGCGGATCTGCTGGAACGGACCCGGCAAGCGGTAAGGAGGCTGACCCGATGAAAGCATGGTTGCTTACAGCCGGTAGCCTTGTGCTGCTCCTGACGGTTGCCGCCACGGCCCCGGCAACGCAAAACGCCCGAACTTTCATGAACGGCACCGAAGCTTACCGCAACGGGGACTGGCCGGCGGCCATCGCCGCCTTTAAAAGCCTTGTCGCAAAGGGTGTAAATAACGGCAACCTCTTCTACAACCTGGGCAACGCCTACTTGAAAAACGAGGACCTGGGCCATGCCCTGCTGTGGTACGCGCGCGCACTGAAACGCATCCCCGATAACCCGGACCTGCGCTTCAACTACGAGTACGCCTTGACCCTCACCAAGGATGAACGCGGCCAAAAGGAATCACCCCTGCTGCGCATCCTTTTTTTCTGGAAATACCAGTTGAGTCATTCGAGCGTTCGCTGGATGGCCATCCTCTTTAACGCGGCCTTGTGGATTGCTCTCTCGGTTTTAATTAGTCGTAAAAAACGCCTCCTGCGCCCCTCGGTCATTCTAATCGCCGCCGCCACCCTGATTTTCAGCGCCACCGCCATCTACAACTATGTCGAAACCTTACAGGTAAAATATGCAGTGATTCTACCCGAACAGGTGGCCGTTCGTTCCGGTTTCTCAGACACCGACACCCAGCTCTTCGTCCTGCACGCCGGCACCAAGGTCCGTGTCACACGCCAAGCCGACACGCACCTGCTCATCCGCTACACCGAGGACAAGATCGGCTGGGTGAAGCGATCTGAAGCCGAAATTATCTGATCGCCGCCCATATAACGTTGAGAAATAATAATTGGAAATTCGTAAGCGTTCACAGATTCACCGTTCTGGGTTTGTTTTTTTCTTGGTTGACCTTGTTCGTAAGCTAATGAGTTCTTGATGAAACCGCCAATCCCAGAGCGAGTACCTCCGACATGTGAACATTCACCGGATCGCCGTTTGTCGTAAGTGGTCACTTTGGCTGAGGTTTTCGGTACACCCTGAACCTGTGAACCTCTGAACCCGCGAACGGCTATGGGAAGTCCAATACCCAACCCCGCCGCCAAGCCTTTTTTCCTATCAGACCTTGCCAAGGCCCATCCCATGCAATAGATTTGCATGGGATTTTTTTCGCAGACATACAAACATGACCATAGATACAAGGTTGGCGATGAACAACGTTAACGCCTCGATAATAATCGTATTAGCACTTATATATGGACTTGCTGCCAGCGCATGGGCGGCAGAACGGGTTCCGGTGTTCGTCAGCATCCCCCCCCAAAGCTACTTCGTGCAACAAATTGGCAAGGATCTTGTCGATGTGCATGTGCTGGTGAAGCCCGGCGCCGATCCGCACACCTATGAACCCAAACCGCAACAAATGGTGGCCCTGTCTAAGGCGGTGCTATACTTTGCCATCGGCATCGAGTTTGAAACCGCGAAGTTGGCAAAAATAACCGCCCTAAACCCACGCATACATGTGGTTCACACCGATCATGGCGTCATGAAACTTGCCATGGACGCCCATGGCCACCAAAATATGAAAGACAAGCGCGAGGAAGATCACCATCAGGGCAGTCTCGATCCGCACATCTGGCTCTCCCCGCCCATGGTAATGTTGCAGGCCCGGTCGATTCTCACGGCGCTTCAAGCTGTTGACCCGGCCCATCGTTCAACCTACGAAGCCAATTACCGGGCGTTCATCCTGGATCTGGTCGATCTGGATGCCCAATTGAGGGCGATCTTTGACGGGTTAAAGGGATCACCGTTCATGGTGTTTCACCCCTCCTGGGGAACATTTGCCCACGCCTACGGGCTAAACCAAGTACCTATACAAATCGAAGGCAAAAGCCCTAAACCGGCACAGCTAAAAGAACTGATCGAACGGGCGCTGTCGAACCGGGTCAGGATAATTTTCGTACAGCCCCAGTTCTCATCCAGAAGCGCCGAGCAGATATCCAAAGCGATCGGCGGGCGGGTGGCCGTTGTCGATCCTCTGGCCCAGGATTGGGCAAACAATTTGCGCCAGGTGGCCGAGGAATTTAAAAATGCATTCAAATGATCCCAAACACAGCGACCCCATCATCCGAATCGCGGATCTCGACTTCGCCTACAACGGGCAGCGCGTGCTAGAGGACGTCAATCTGGAAGTTTGGGAAGGGGATTTCATCGCCATGATCGGCCCCAACGGCGGCGGGAAGACCACCCTGCTCAGGCTCATGCTGGGACTGCTCAAACCCGAGCGGGGCCAGATCCGGGTCATGGGAAAACCGGCAACACGTGTCTCCCATCACATCGGTTATGTGCCTCAGGATGTTCACATCAACCGCAGTTTTCCCATTTCAGCCCTTGACGTGGTCCTCATGGGTAAGCTGGCCCCTGGAAAAAGATGGTCTAAGAACAACAATCAGGATCGCCGAGATGCCCTGGAAGCAATGGAACGGATCGACATGGCAGGCTATGCGCACCGCCGCATCGGCGAACTGTCCGGTGGCCAGCGCCAGCGGGTCTTCATCGCCCGAGCCCTGGTCACCCGGCCCCGGCTGCTGCTGCTGGACGAACCCACGGCGAGCATTGATTCTAAGGGGCAGTCTGAATTTTTCAGGCTGCTCAAGCGGTTGAACAAGGATATCACGATTATTGTGGTCAGCCACGATCTGCTGGTGATCTCCACCTACGTCAAATCTGTGGCCTGTGTGAACCGCCGACTGCACTACCACCGCCAGTCCGAAATTACCGGTGACATGCTCGAAACCATGTACCCGTGCACCGTTGAAGAGGTCTGTCCGGTGGAACTGGTCACCCACGGTCACCTGCCCCACCGGGTGCTGCAGCACCACAAGGAGTGATCGATGATCGAAGCCTTGCAGTTCGAATTCATGCGCAACGCCCTGGCCGCCGGTCTGCTGGCCAGCATCATTTGCGGCATCATGGGCACGCTGGTGGTGGTTAACCGCATCGTTTTCCTCTCCGGTGGCATCGCCCACGCCGCCTACGGCGGTATCGGCCTGGCCTTTTACTTCGGCTGGCCCTATCTGGCGGGGACCTTGAGCTTTTCTTTGGGCGCGGCCATGATCATGGCCGCCGTCACCCTGAAAGCCCGGCACCGGGCCGACACGATCATCGGCGTCATCTGGGCCCTGGGCATGGCCTGCGGCATCATCCTGATCGACCTGAGCCCCGGCTACAACGTGGATCTGATGAGCTACCTGTTCGGCAGCATCCTGACCGTACCGAACACCGAGCTGGGAATTATGGGGGTCATGGGTCTTTGCATCGTGGCCCTGGTGGCGGTCTATTACAAGGACCTGTTGGCCCTCTCCTACGACGAGGAGTTCGCCCGCATTCGCGGGGTGCCGGTGACCGCCTTGTACTTTCTGCTCATCGGCATGCTGGCCGTGACCGTGGTGATGGTAATCCAGGTGGTAGGACTGATCCTGGTGATCGCGCTATTGACCATTCCTCCCTTTATTATGGAGAAGCACGCCCGGTCCCTGCTGCAGATGATGATCGGGTCCAGTGCACTGGGCGTTGTGTTTACCGTTGCCGGGCTGTGGATCTCCTATGCTTTTAACCTCACCTCGGGGGCATCTATCATCATGGTGGCTGGCCTCTTTTTTTTCCTGAACCTGCTGGTGGAGCAATTGCTCCCCAAGCGAAGAAAGCCACCGACATCCCAAATCCCGGTACAAAACACTGCGGTGGGTACGCAGAGGAGCTGACATGTGCTATCAATGCAACTACGAGGACCTGCTGAGCGCCGCCCGTCTGGATGCTACCGGCAACCGGCTTCGTGTTCTCGAAGTCATCGGCAACAACAGCTACCCCCTGTCCGCCACAACTATTTTCAAAACCTTAGAACGAAGCTGCAGCATCAACCGGGTTACCGTCTACCGCATTCTGGATCTGCTGGTGGAACATGAACTGGTGGATCGCATCAGCACCGGCGGCCGCGCTTTTTACTATGGCATGGCACCCAATGCACACCACCATCCCCATCCCCATTTTTACTGCAAGCGCTGCGGCCAGATGGACTGTTTGACACCGGATAGCCTGAGTGTGGATAGCGATGGGCTATGGAAAACCTTTCCCGGCCGCATCGACAAGGTTGAAGTCCGCGTGGACGGCATTTGCAAGAATTGCATGAAGTAAATCACCTCCCATTTATCCACTGACCAGACCAATTATCCGAATCATCACCACCCGCTGGACCTCGCCGACAGAGGGGGAAACCAGCCCCGTCCCCGGGCAGGCAGTATCTGTTTCTCTGACTTTGCCCGACAACGCATGGAGAACTGTCAATGGTCCTTCCTGAGCCGCTGCACCGCCTCGATCACCACCTCGACCGCTCGATCGATCTGGTCGGCGGTGGTCATCCGTCCCGTGGAAAAGCGGACGGTGCCCTTGGCCCATTCCACGGGTACCCGCATGGCCTCGAGGACGTGGGATAGGGTCACGGTGTCGGAATGACAGGCCGCACCTGCCGATGCGGCCACCTCCAGCCCGATCTCTTCCAAAATGCGGTTGGCCTCCAGGCCCTTGAAAGAAAGACTCAAGGTGTTGGGCAGGCGGTGCTCAGGATGGCCGTTGAGGCGCATATCAGTCAGACCATCGGCCAGACCCGTGTGTAGCCGGTCCCGCATGGCCATCAGGTGCCGGCCGGCATAATCGAGGCTGCAGTCGGCCATCTCGCAGGCCTTTCCCAATCCCACGATCGCCATGACGTTTTCGGTGCCGGCCCGCCAGCCCATCTCCTGGCCCGCCCCATGGCAGAATTTTTCGGGCAGCAGCCCTTTTCTCACGTAAAGCGCGCCGATGCCCTTGGGGGCGTATAGTTTATGCCCGGCCACAGAGAGCATGTCCACGTTCATCGACTGAACATCGACGTCGATCTTGCCGAGGCTCTGGGCCGCATCGGTATGCATGCAGATCCCTTTTTGCCTGGCGATCCTGGCGATTTCGTCGATCGGCTGAATCGTTCCGACCTCGTTGTTGGCATGCATGACGGAAATCAGGATGGTTTCCGGCCGGATGGCGTCGGCCACATCGTCCACACGGACCATGCCTTTGTCATCGACATCAACAAAGGTGGTCTCAAAGCCTTCTTGTTCCAGGTAACGGCAGACGTCCAGCACCGCCGGATGCTCCACGGTGCTGGTGATGAGGTGGCGGCCTTTTTCCTTCAGTGACCGGGCCAGGCCTTTGATGGCGTGATTGTTGGACTCAGTGCCGCCTGAGGTGAAAAACACCGCTTCCGGCTGGCAGCCCAGGAGGCCGGCCACCTGCCGCCGGGCTGCCTCGACGGCCCGCTTGGGCCGGATGCCGTACCAGTGTGAACTCGACGGGTTGCCGAATTCGGTTTCCAGGAATGGCCGCATGACCAGGATCACTTCCGGGTCGTGAGGGGTAGTACCGTTGTAATCCAGATAAATGGGTTGATCCATGATCAGGTACCCGAATATTGGCTCTGTGGTTTTATGTTAACGGATTATCGGATCAAAGGCTCGCCAGTCCCAGGGTGGGGTTTGACTGCCTGACAGTCCGATTTCCGGCCAGGGCCATTGTTGTCGCCAGGGATACAGTTTTTCAATAAACGGCGATGACCAAAAAGCCCTTGAGCTTTTCAAAGAAGCAATCGAACAAGACCCGAAAAATGTCATGGCATGGAATGGCTTGGGTTCCTGTCAGATCGGATTGAACAGGCCTGCTGCCGCCATAGAGTCATATAAGCAGGCAATTAAAATCAATCCCAATGACGCGGCCCTACACTACATTTTAGGGAATTATTACGCTAAACTCGATCGGCACCAGGAGGCGATTGAATCCTATAAGCAGGTGATCCGGATAAATCCTGATTTTGAATCCGCATATTTTAAGCTCGGACTGATTTACGCCCAGCTTGGCCGGCTGGATGACGGGAAAATTGCCTTTGAAACAGTCATACGACTGAACCCGGATGCAGCTCCGGCCCACTTCAACATTGGCATTGCATATACCAAACTGGGCCGCTACCAGGAAGCCATCAAGGC
>JAQYWF010000445.1 GCA_030145105.1 Desulfosarcina sp. | reverse complement strand
GCAGCCGGGCAGCCCCCATGACGGCGGCGGGCCACAAACAGGCCAAGGCGCCGGAGGGCGGGCCGGCACAAATGCACCGGGCGACGACGACGTGGTGGATGCCGAGTTCCAGGAAGTCGCCTAACAGACGCTGACGATTAGATCGGCCGATCGGTGCGTTTTCCCACTTACGTGATACCCAACCAAAAAGCCGGGCGGATGCCCGGCTTTTTCATTTTAAGAACCGGAAACACAGGCGTTCAACACCAAAAAAACCGGGAGGCAAAAAAAATAGCTGAATAGCAGGCAATCAATGGTGATGAACTCGCAAAAAGCCGAGTTTCTGACGGTATCGTAAAAAGTTCGAGATCAAGGCTTGCGAATCCCGAGGAATGAGGCGTACTTATCGTACGCCGCAGTGACGAGGGATGAAGCGTAACGCAGATATCGGACTTTTTACGATGCCGTCAATGGCACCTTGAACCTTAAGATGACAGGTGTTATAGGGGCATCCATCGACAGGCCCGATAAAACCCGTTCATCGCTTTCAGCAAACCGACCAGATGAGGCCAACATGAAAATATGCTATCCATTGCTCATCCTAACCACCGTGCTCATTCTTACCACCGGCTGCGCCAAAAACCAGAACCAGATCAAGATCCCCACAGACGCCGCCAAGATGGATGTGGCTTTTTCCTGGGAAGGGATCCAGACTTGTGCCCATGAATCCCCGGAAATCCGCGTGTCCAACATTCCTGATGGCACCGCAGAACTGCAGGTCAAACTCAAGAATGTCAATGTGCCTGAATGGAACCAGGGCGGCGGCAACGTGAAAAACGACGGTTCGGGGATCATTCCCGCCGGTTCCCTTAACCTGGGCTATAATGGTCCCTGCCCAGCGGGGGGCAGAAATACATACGAATTCTCGGTAATGGCCGTTGACGCCGAGGGCGTCATTATCGGTTTTGGAAAGGCTAGTCAGCCGTTTCCTCCCAAGCAATGACAATTCCGTTAAAAAATCCGCTATCTGTGAACCGACCTCTTGACGCTGTCGGACGATAGTAATACTATTACCAGTATTACATCAATCTGGAGGCAGGACCATGAGAGTGACAACAAAAGGGCAAGTCACCATCCCCCAGGATATTCGGGAGAAACTGGACATCACACCGGCTACGGAGGTCGACTTCATCGAAGAAAACGGCCGCGTCTATTTAGTCAAGAAAACGGGCGGGATGATTAAAAAACGCAAATTCATGGAACTAAGAGGCATCGCCACCGTAAAAATGACGACTGATGAAATTATGGCCCTGACGCGGAAAGCCTAAAGCGGAAAGATCGATGAGAGCAATCCTGGTTGATTCGAATGTCATTCTGGATGTTTTTCTTGACGATCCCAAATGGGGGGATTGGTCGGAAACCAACCTTGAAAGCTGCTCTCAACGCGCGTTGCTATGCATCAACCCGATTGTCTACAGTGAAATATCAATCGGGTTTGAGCGGATCGAGGATCTGGAATTCGCATTGAAAAAAGCAAATTTTAAAATGTTGCCGATTTCGCGGGAAGCTTCGTTCTTGGCAGGGAAGGCATTTTTAAAATATAAACAAAGGCACGGCAAGAAAAGTTCACCGCTGCCTGATTTCTATATTGGCGCCCAGGCCGCCGTCCTCGGTTTGGAACTCATTTCAAGAGATGTGGCAAGATACGAAACCTACTTTCCGACCGTCAAGTTGATACATCCCTAACCGGTTATCCGGTATCGCTGAAAAAAAGCGCATACCAACGGACAAATAGGGCGCATTCAACCCTTCTCTCTCTTACCGACGAACCATCCATAACGATTACCGCCTGGCTTGACACTCCGGGCAGACGCCGAAGAAATCGAGGCGATGGCGGGTGATGGTAAAACCGGTCTCCCGCGTCAGTTCCTGGGTCATATCCGCCAGGGCCGATATATCAGGATCGAGGATTTTCCTGCAAACCGTACATACCACGTGGGGATGGTCGTAGGGTTTGTTGCCGTCGTAGCGGTTGCTGTCATCGCTGAAACCCAGTTCCAGCAGTTGATCGAGGTCTCTGAGGACTGCCACATTTTTATAGATGGTGGCCAGGCTGGTGGTGGGGAAGCGGGTTTGGACCTGTTCGTAAATTGATTCAACACTGGGGTGTCCCTTGCTCTCGGCAAGAACTTTCAGAATAGCCAGGCGCTGGGGGGTGATTCGATACTGGTTTTCGCGAAGGGCGTCCACCATTTTTCGCATTCGGATCTCAGGATCTGGCATTGGTATACCCGATGAGGCTCGGATTTTTTATGGAAAATGATTATCAACAAATAGCAAAGGCGATGTATGCGTGTCAACAGTCGACAAAACAGGGTCACGATTCGATGGCTTGAAATTCTTTGATGAATTTTCGATCGATATAATCCTTGATGGCGAATGCGGGCCGGCCGCCGAATTCCAACCATCCCTTTTTTAGAATACCGGATCCGCCACCCAGGTTGAAGATCAGCAGGTAGTCTCCTCCAGGGTCGAAGGGCATCAGGTCGCCGCCGTTCAGCTGCGCCAGGATGTTGTGGAGCAGAACTGGGTTCTGGCGGACCGCATAGACACCCACCTTGTCCAGGGGTTGGTCCTGAAAGTAGATGCAGTCACCGCCACCGAAGATGCAGGGATGTTGGGTGCTCTGCAAAAAGCGGTTGACCCGCAGGCCGCCGTCGGGGCCCGTGGCGATACCGGAATTGGCAAAGATGGCCGACGGTTTGACGCCCAGGGCTAAAAAGATGACATCTGCCGGTAGGGTTTCGCCGTCGTCCAGGCTGACGGTATCGCGGGATACGGATTTTGCGTAGACGCCCTCGCGGATGGTGATCCCCCGCCGAGCCAACGTGCTGCGGATCTTGCGGCGGACAGATGCGGGAAAGTGGGACATGAAGTCGCTGCCGGCACAGATGGTGATGCGCGGCATGTTCCCGCCGGTGGTTGTTGCCAGCTGCCAGACATTGCCGGCCACCTCTGCCGAAGAGGGGCCGCCGCCGACAATGACCACGTCCGGGGCGTGCCGGTTGAAATGGTCGACCAGGCGATCTTTGGCCTCCATGAGCCGCTCGATGGGTTTGACGGTGTAGAGGTCGGCAAGCTCCCCTTCAATGTCCGGTTTGGGTACATGGCTGCCCGCATTACAGGAGAGCACGTCGTAGGGCACGGTGTGGCCGTTTTCCAGAATCACGATTTTTTGTTCGGGATCGATCGTGGCCGCTTTGCCGTGCAGGAATGTGCCCCCCTGCTTTTCAACCACATGCCGGGTGGCGAAACGAATTTCCTCGGGCCGGTAG
>JAQYWF010000357.1 GCA_030145105.1 Desulfosarcina sp. | reverse complement strand
GTAGACGCGAAGCCGGTACATTTTTCAGGGAGAACTCCTATGGACTCCTGTTTCGCGGTCACAGCCACAAACCCGAAATGATCAGCGCTGAAAAAAAAGAGATCCATTTCTCTCCCCTTGCTGTGGGGCAGATCGTCGAGTTGTCCGGACACCGGCCCTGCATTGTCACCTGCGGCGCCCTGACGTCAGGGTTTGTCATGCTCTGGAAACCGGCCAGAGATCGGCTGGAATCCCGCTCCTTTAAGTGAATATTGAGAAAAAGACATTGACTTGATCGACCTCTAAATTTATATTCATAGAACACGCGGGTATTCAACGCGTGTTTTTATTGACTCTTTTATCCAACATTAGCATCACACCCTATACTGTGATTGGTGCCTGCCCAATCAATAGTGCCGACCTTGAATGCAGGGCCATCTTACCTGCTCCCCCGGGCCCGGTAATCTTTTTAGCGGGGCCATATGGGGCAGGATGCCCCGAATCAGCCGGCGGCGACCCATGCACCGGAAACACGGATCGATCACTGCCAGCTGACGCATTCGACCTAACGTTAGCTCTTATCACGTTGCGTGCTGTTGCTGCGAGATGAACGAACATCGTCTCTTTTGTAGGTGGGCCCGGCGCCCTTCGTAATTGATCAAACGGATTTCAAGCTCTTTTCAGTAAGGTTTTTTTTCTTCTGATCCATCTGACACCTCCATTTGGCATCTGCGCATAGTATTCTTTGAGGCGCCCGCTGAATTAGGGAAACTTCACCAACACTCAGGCGGGTATCCCTTTGTTGATTTGGCAGGATGTTAACCCAAACCCCACGAAAGGAGTCAGGCCGAATGAAAAGACGTGAGTTTATTAAAAAGGCAGGAGTCGGAACCGCGGCCGTTGCAGCCACAGCGATAAATGCGCCCTTTGTGCATGCGGCAAAGAAAACGACCATCAAGTGGCGGATGCAGACGTATGCCGGTCCGGCGCTGGCCGCGCATGTCTGCAAACCAGCCATCGATGCGTTCAATAAAGTCGCCAATGGCGAGATGGTGATCGAACTGTACAATGCGGACCAGCTGGTGCCCACGGGTGAGTTGTTTCGGGCCATGCAGAAGGGCACCATCGACTGTGTTCAGAGTGACGACGACTCCATTGCGGCACCGGTGGATGTGTCCGTGTTTGGGGCCTACTTCCCCTTTGCCTCACGCTACTCGCTGGACGTCCCGGTTCTCTGGAACTGGTACGGACTGAACGAAATCTGGGAGGAAGCCTTCTCGGAAGTCAAGGGTGTAAAATGGCTGAGTGCAGGGGCCTGGGACCCGTGTAATTTTGCGACTACCAAACCCATCAGATCCCTGGCGGACCTCAAGGGACTCAAAGTGTTCAGCTTCCCCACCGGCGGCAGATTTATGCAGCAATTCGGTGTGGTCCCGGTGGCGCTGCCCTGGGAAGATATTGAAATGGCGGTCCAGACCGGTGAACTGGACGGCGTGGCCTGGTCCGGCATTACTGAGGATTATACGGTGGGCTGGGCGGATGTCACCAAGTACTATCTGACCAATCCCATCTCCGGGGCTTGGGCCGGATCGTACTATGCCAACGCTAACTCATGGGATGCTCTGCCGGAGCACCTGAAAACCCTGTTTCGGCTGTCCATGGACAGTTCACACTACTACCGGCAGCACTGGTACTGGTGGGGGGAGGCGCATTACCGCACCAAGGGCGGGAAGCTGGAACTCACGTCGATTCCCGCGGATGAATGGAAGACCGTGGAGGATGCGGCCCTCAAATTCTGGGACGAGGCCGCCAAAAAAAGCCCCAGAAGTGCCAAGGTTGTGAAGATACTGAAAGAATACGCCCAGACCATGCGAGATGCCGGTCCTCCCTACCGCTATTGATAGACCGGTAGACGGGTGTTGGTGAGGAATAGCGGTTTGCCTTTCCCGGTTGATATGCCCGACCAGCCGGGTAAGGCGAATCCTGTTCCTCATTTTTTAGGCCGCAAGCTTTTTTCATGGAACGAAACGAAAGGGACGGCAATGCCTAAAGCCGTAGTAGTCTTCGTACACTCTGTTGATGCCGTCAACAAAGTGGTGGGCAAGTTTTCCATGTATCTTGTCTTTCTCATGATCGGGATCCTGTTGTACGAACCGATTGCCCGCAACTTTTTCGATCAGTCGTGCATCTGGGCGGTTGAGATGGCCCAGTTTACCATGGCTGCCTATTATCTCCTGGGGGGTGGCTACTCCATGATTTTAAGAGGGCATGTTCGCATGGATCTGCTCTATGAGCGCTGGTCGGAAAGAAAAAAGGCTAAGGTCGACGCCATTACCGGGCTTTTCCTGATCTTCTATCTGGTGTTTCTCCTCTATGGTTCTTACTCCAGCATTGAATACGCGGTCATGTATGGGCAGAAAAATCGATCGGCCTGGGCCCCGTATATGGCGCCCATCAAGATTATCATGGGCGTCGGTGTCCTGTTGATGCTTCTCCAGTCCATCGCCACACTCTTCAAAGATATCGCTAAAGCCAGAGGAGAAGAGTTAACATGAGCCATGAAATGATTGCGATCCTGATTTTCTCCTCGATGATGGGCATGCTGCTCACCGGCCAGCGTGTTTTCGGTGCCATCGGCGGGGTGGCGACCCTATTCTCCCTTTTGCTGTGGGGGGATGGTGGTGCGGAAATGCCCTTTAACGCAGCCTTTGCGCTACTTAACTGGTATCCGCTCCTGACCCTGCCGCTATTCATCTATATGGGGTATATGTTTTCCGAATCAGGGATTGCGAGTGACCTCTACAAAATGTTCCATGTCTGGATGGGATCCACGAGCGGTGGATTGGCCATTGGCACCATGGGACTCATGGTCGCCGTATCGGCCATGAATGGGTTGAGTGTGGCCGGTATGGCCATAGGCGCGAGCCTGGCCATGCCGGAAATGTTGAAACGCAAGTACGACAAGGTCATGGTCACGGGCGTTATCCAGGCCGGCAGTTCGCTGGGCATCATGGTCCCGCCCAGCGTGGTGCTGGTCCTTTACGGCATGATTGCCAGGCAACCCGTCGGTCAGTTATGGCTGGCCGGTATTTTCCCGGGGCTCCTGCTGGCGGTCTTGTTTATGGCCTATATCTATATCCGCTGCCGGTTGCAGCCCCACCTGGGCCCCACCATACCCAAAGAAGAGCTGGACTCGATTACCTGGGCCCAGAAGTTTCGACTGCTGCGGGCCGGGATTATTCCACTGCTCATTATTTTTTCCATGACCGGCCTTTTTCTGATGGGCATCACCAGTCTCGTGCAATGCTCCGCCGCCGGTGCGACTGCAACGACCCTGGCCGCGCTCGCCAAAGGCCGGCTGAACCGGAAAGTGTTGGATACGACCTTAAAAAACACGTTGAGTGTCAGCTGCATGTTCATGTGGGTTATTCTGGCGGCGCTTTGCTTTGGGGCTGTTTTTGACGGACTAGGCGCTGTACACGCCATACAATCGCTGTTTATTGACCGGTGGGGGCTCAGCCCGATCGGGGTCCTCGTGATGATGCAGTTGTCTTATATCCTGATGGGCATGTTTCTGGACGACACGGCCATGCTGATCATCGTGGCGCCGCTGTATGTGCCGCTGGTCATCAGTCTCGGCTTCAACCCGATCTGGTACGGAATCCTCTACACCATTACCTGCCAGATCGCCTACATGACGCCGCCTTTCGGCTATAATCTGTTTCTCATGAAAGCCATGGCACCGCCGGAGATCACCCTGATGGATATCTACAACTCGATCGTACCCTTTGTGCTGGTCATGGTTCTCGGTCTGACCATTGTCATCATTTTTCCCCAGATCGCCCTGTGGCTGCCTAATTTGTATTTTGGAAAATAAAAAGGATTCATGTTATGCTCATCGCACGGGTAACAGGACTGGTCGTGGCGACCATGAAGCACGAATCGCTGGTCGGCAGCAAGCTTCTGATTGTTCAAGAAACCGACGTGGCCGGAAAATCAGTGGGCCAACCCATGGTTGCCGTCGACGCGGTGGATGCCGGGGAAGGTGACCTGGTGCTGGTCGCTCAGGGGTCCGGGGCCCGCCAGACGGATATCACCCTGGATCGGCCGGTAGACAATGTCATCATGGCAATCGTCGACACCTTGCAGTCCAATGGGAAGGTGACCTTTCGCAAAGGTCGGTAATATCCATCCCAAAGCGGCATCTTGCGGCCCAGCGCTGTGTTCTCACGATTTCTAAATCCTCGACGTAGCGCTGCTACGCCTGCGGTTTCCAAATCGCTGCGGCCTCGATCTGGACCACAATCTACCACTTTGGAATGAACATGATTAGACTGGAAGCCATTGAATGAGCAGAGACAACCGCGACATGCTCAGCGTTGGAATAGACGTGGGCACCACGACCACGCAGGTTGTCTTTTCCGGGTTGACGCTGGCCGGGGGAACCATGGGCGGTTCGACGCCGCTGGCCAGATCGCCGATAAACCTGTCCCGCATGACCGGTATCGTCGACAAGGAGGTCGTATACCGCAGTGGGATGCATTTGACACCGCTGGCTGGACCGGATGTCATCGATGCATCCGCCCTTGAACAGATGTTGCGCCATGAGTACCAGCAGGCCGGCATTTTACCGGACCAGGTTGAGACTGGCGCGGTGATCATCACCGGCGAAACCGCCAAAAAAAGAAATGCCGACGTGATCCTGGACGCACTCTCGGCGCTGGCCGGTGACTTTGTGGTCACCGTGGCCGGTCCGCATCTGGAATCGATGATCTCTGGAAAAGGTTCCGGAGCCGAGACCTTCTCCCGGGAACACTTCACCACCGTCACCAATGTGGATATCGGTGGTGGCTCCGCCAACAGCGCCATTTTTCGCCAGGGCCGGATGATCGGCGCCGCGGCAATGAACTATGGCGGGCGCATTCTGGAAATGGACCCGTCCAACGGACAGATCCGTCACATCGCCGAACCGGCCAGGATCATGATCGATAGTCTGGGGCTACCGTTTTCGATTGGATTCAAACCGGACCTGGCGCAGTTGCGGAAGTTTACGGATGGTATGGCCGACCTGACCGTCGAATTGATCGAAGGGCATTGCAGCCCGTTGGCCCGGCAATTGATGCTGACCGATCCGTCGCCGGAATCGGGAAAAAACACCACCCTGTTTTTTTCGGGCGGCATCGGGCACTATATCTATGTCAGCGAAGATGCCGTGATCCT
>JAQYWF010000386.1 GCA_030145105.1 Desulfosarcina sp. | reverse complement strand
CGGGACAGCGGGTGTGAAACCGGCAGCCGGACGGGGGATCGATGGGGCTGGGTACGTCTCCTTTGAGTATGATGCGTTCTTTTTTGCGCAGGGGGTCGGGTACGGGAACGGCGGAAAGCAGGGCCTGGGTGTAGGGGTGCTTGGCCCCCCCGTAAAGGTCACTGTAAACAGCCGTTTCCATGACTTTGCCCAGGTACATGACGACGATGCGGTCGCAGATATACTCCACCACGGCCAGATCGTGGGAGATAATAATCAGCGAGAGGTCGAAATTGGCCTTGAGGTCCATGAGCAGGTTGATGATCTGGGCCTGGATGGAAACATCCAACGCCGAGACCGGTTCATCGCCGATGATCACCGACGGATCTAAAGCCAGGGCGCGGGCAATGCCGATACGCTGGCGCTGGCCCCCGGAAAATTCGTGCGGAAAACGGCGGCCCTGTTCCGGGGCCAGACCCACCGTTTCCAGCAGGAAAGCGAGCCGGTCACGGCGCTGTTTCCCCGTAAACATGCCATGCACGTCCATGGGGTCGGAGAGGATATCATCGACCCGCATGCGGGGATTCAGCGAAGAATAGGGGTCCTGAAAAATGAGCTGCATCTCCCGCCGCAACTTGCGCAGGCCGGACCGGTTCAACTCATGCATGTCCCGGCCCTTCCAGGTCACGATGCCGCTGGTGATCGGGATGAGTTGGGTGACCGCCATGCCCGCCGTGGTCTTTCCACAACCCGACTCACCGACAATGCCCAGGGTTTCTCCCTTGGCCAGCTCGAAACTGACCCCGTCCACGGCATACACATACCCGACGTTCCTGGAGAGGATTCCCCGTTTGATGGGGAAGTGAATATTCAAATCCCGGACGGTGATCAGCGAGTCGTTCATGACGATGGTGACTCCATGTGCAGCCAGCAGCGCACCTGGTGCCCGCTGGCGACTTCAGTCAATTCCGGTTCCCGTCCACGGCAGACGGTCATGACCCGGCTGCAGCGATCGCAGAATTTACAGCCTTCGGGCAAATCGACCAGACTGGGCACCATGCCCTTGATCTCGCTCAGGCGCTTGTACTCACCGGCTGTCCGGCTGCCGAGGATGGGAATCGATTCCAGCAGGCCAATGGTATACGGATGCAGGGTATGCTGAAACAACTCAACCGTCGAGGCCTCCTCGACCACCCGGCCGGCGTACATGACCACGATGCGGTCGGCCATTTCGGCAATCACACCCAGATCGTGGGTGATCATCTGCACGGCGGTGCCGAAATCTTCTTTGAGTTTTATCATCAGATCGAGAATCTGCGCCTGGACGGTCACATCCAGGGCCGTGGTCGGCTCGTCGGCAATCAGGATTTCCGGATCGCAGGAGAGCGCCATGGCGATCATGGCCCGCTGGCGCATGCCGCCGGAAAGCTGATGCGGATACTCATTAATACGCCGCTTGGGGGCGGGAATCTGCACCCGATCCAACATCTCGATGGAGGCATCCAGGGCATCCTTGCGGCTGGCGTTGCGGTGCAGGATAAACATTTCAGATATCTGGTTGCCGATGGTAAAGACCGGATTCAGTGAGGTCATCGGCTCCTGAAAAATCATGGCGATGCGATTGCCGCGAATCAGGCGCATCTGCTGCATCGTCAGGCCCAGCAGGTTCATGCCGTCGAATTGGATGCGGCCGTCCACGATCTTGCCGGGAGGGTCGGGGATCAAGCGCATGATCGACTGGGCGGTCACACTTTTTCCGCTGCCGGATTCACCGACGACACCCAGCACCTCGCCCGCCGAAAGGTGAAATGAAACCCCATCAACCGCCCGGGCGGCGCCTCTGGACGAAAAGAAATAGGTCTTCAGCCCGTTTACATCGAGGATTCTATCTGTATCCGATGGTTTCATGCCGAGGTTTCAATTGGTGTCTGGTTCAGACCACTCGATTCGATGATGCCGGAGAGGGTTTCTGAAAATTTTCGCATGTGTGGGCAGTTTTTCCGGTCAGGTGTGTGAACCCGCTTCCCATGCTTCTGGGAGTCCCGATGGATGAGATACGGCAGATAAAACAGTCATTAGTGTACACCAAAATTAACGATGGTTAAACATTTATTTTAACCGCGCTTACCAATCACTTTGTTAATTGGCCGCTTTGATTTGCAATCCACATCAAAAAAAGGTATCCGAACGGTAAAGAGAGACCAACCCCGATGACAGGCGCATCGGCACGTATGCAGGGAAAGGGATGGACCATGACCAAACCATTGAGACGGGAAGACCGACGGCTTGACGACACCGCCGCCATGGCGCTGCTGAAACGCGGTGAGTACGGCATTTTGAGTACGTCGGACAAAAGCAACCGGCCATACGGCATACCCGTGAATTACGTAGTGATGGAAGACAACATCTTTTTTCACTGCGCCACCGAAGGTCAAAAACTGGAAAACATCACCGCCAACAACGGAGTCTCCTTCTGTGTGGTGGGAAAGACCGAGTTACTTCCCGAAAGATTCTCCACCCGCTACGAAAGCGTGGTGGTCTCCGGCAATGCCGATGTCATCGAAGACAAGGTGTCGAAAAAAACCGCACTGCGCGCCCTGGTAGCCAAATATGCACCGGACGACATTGCTGCCGGGGATGCTTATATCGACCGTCTGATGGATCAAACGGCTGTGGTGCGGGTCTCGATTGATCACCTTGCCGGCAAAGCCAGAAAGTAAAACACCGACAACCTTACCGTTTGGATGTCCACAGCTTCCATGCGTGGTTGTCCGGTTGTTGCATAGACTGACATCTATTCGAATATGCTACATTTTTTTCCGACGATGCCCCTTGCCTCACCGCCTGATGCGTCTTTATCCACCGCTTGCAATGATGAGTATCCCCCCAGTCAACAGGGCGCCGGCTTAGCAGCAATCAAGGACTCCCTGTGAAACCCGATAAATGGCGACCCGTTCCAGGAAATTCATCGGGAGCCGACCACAAGCCTTGGTGCCGGAGAATACCTGAAAAAGCCCTATATGATCGAAAGTTTGGGCAAGGCCGTGAAAAACGCCCTGGCCGGCACCAAGATGCCTACAGAAACATCTTCCCCGGGTTCATCAATCCCTTGGGATCCATCAGGTCCTTGATCTGCTTCATCAGTTCATACCCCTCACCGTGCTCCAGCTGCATGAATTGACGTTTGCCGACACCGATACCGTGTTCGCCGGTACAGGTTCCGCCCACTTCCACCGCCCGGTGGACGATGTTGTGGTTGATCGCCTCGAGGGACGCCCATGCTTCGTCATCGGCCGGGTCACCCACCATTACCACATGCAGATTGCCGTCCCCGGCGTGGCCGAAAACAAACCCCACGGCTTTTTTTTCGTCCAGCTGCTGTTGGGAAAAAAGGACCATCTGCGGATAGCTGGAGATGGGTACCGCCGCGTCGACGATCAGTGTCTCTCGCCCCGGATAGGCCCGGTGAATGGTCTCCCAGGCCTCGTGGCGGGCCCGCCACAGCTCCTTTCGCTCCCGTTCCTTGACGCCGGTTTTAAAGCCAAGGGCACCACCGTCCCTGCACAGCACCTCGGCCAACGCTGCGGTCTCATTCAATGCTGCTTCGCTGATGCCGTGAAACTCGCAGAACAGGGAAGGCCTTTCGGCAAGCCCCAGGTCCTTTTCCCGGTTCATCAGCGCGATGAGTTCCGGAGTGAGCAGTTCCAGCGCCGCCGGGGCCAAACCCGATCCCATGAGTACCGCCACGGTTTTCGAAGCCTCCTCCAGAGAGTCAAAGGTCACCGTCGCGGCCAGGTGAACGACGGGAATACCGGCCAATTTCAAGGTGGCTTCGGTTACCACCCCCAAGGTTCCCTCGGATCCCACGAAGAGCCGTGTGAGATCATAGCCTGATGAAGATTTGTGAGCCTTTCCGCCGGTGTGAATCACCCGCCCGTCGGGAAGCACCACCACGAGGCGCATCACGTAATCCTTAGTGGCACCGTACTTGATGGTCTGTACGCCCGAGGCATTGTTGGCGATCATGCCGCCGATGGTAGCGTCGGCGCCGGGGTCCGGCGGAAAGAAAATCCCCGACCGGCCGGTATGCTGGTTGAGCGTTTTTCGAAACACCCCGGGCTGGACATCGGCTTGGAGATCCTGGGGCCGGATAGCAATAATCCGGTTCATGCGGGTCATATCCATCACCAGACCGCCACGCATCGGCAGCGGGTTGCCTTCGGTGCTGGTGCCAGCCCCCCAGGGAGTGACGGGAATGCCTTGGGCATAGGTATAGGCAAGGATGGTGGAAACTTCCCCGGTGGTCATTGGCCAGATGATGCCGGCGGGCAGTTTGCCCCGGTGTGGGGAGATATCCTTGATGTGAAGCTCGCGGTTGGACTGGCCGGTGGAAAAGCGGTCCGGTTCCACGAAAGTGGAAAGGGCTTCCATTTGGGTTTGCGTGAACAGCTCCATCATTTTCTCCTTGGTCTGATTGGTTCAGCGCCGCCTGCATGTGGGTATTGACGAACCACTGTAAAAAGTTCCACCGCCCATGTCAATCAGCAACGATTGCATATTGACAATGGTGGTTAAACCGATTTACTCACTCATTCAAGAATCGATTCAGCCTTTCCTGTCTTAATAGCGACAACCACATTGAGGAGGATTTCATGACACCGGTTTCCCGGCAGACACTGGAAGGACTGCGTGATCTGTCCATACTCAAATGGTATG
>JAQYWF010000146.1 GCA_030145105.1 Desulfosarcina sp. | reverse complement strand
CGGATTTCTGTTTCCGGGCCAGGGCTCCCAGCAGTTGAATATGGCCCGGATGCTGGTGCAACGGTTTTCGTGGGCCCGATCGCTTGTGGAAAGGGCAGATCAGATCACCCAAGACCTAACCGGCCTACCGGTGAGCCGACTGATATTCCGGGACATCGACCGGGCACCCGGTCCCGAAGTGCGAGATCGCTGGTTCAGCGCGCTTTCCCGAACGGAAAACGCCCAGCCGGCCATCTGTCTGGCCTCCATGCTGTGGCTCGCTTTTTTTACCCGTTTGGGAATCCGTCCTGAAGCCTTGGGTGGGCACAGCTTAGGAGAGCTGACGGCCTGTTTCGCAGCCGGTGGATTCGACATGGACACCCTTTTGAAATTTTCGGCCCGTCGTGGACTGGCCATGTCCGGTCAAACCGGCGTGCCGGGAGCCATGGTCGGCCTCCGTTGCGACGCGTCCACCGCACTGGCGCTGATACCGCAGGTAAACGGGTACCTCACCGTGGCCAACCTCAACAGTCACCGCCAGACCGTGCTCTCCGGTGAAGCGGAGGCGGTTCAATCCATGGTCAGAATTGCCCGGGAAAATGGGATCAGCGCACATTTGCTGCCGGTTTCCGGCGCTTTTCACAGCCGTTTGTGCGCGGATGCCGCCCGACAGGTGGCCGATATGGCCTTGCTTTCGAAACCGATGGAAGCAATGGCATGCCGGATCTTTTCCAGTATCGACGGCAATATTATAGCGCCCGGACAACCTCTGAACGAACACTTCTCCCGACAGATCCGGTCACGGGTCGATTTCATTCGTATGGCCCGGAACATGGCGGCAGACAGTGATCTGATCATCGAGCTGGGGCCGGGTCGGGTGCTGACCGGACTCACCGGAGATGTTCTCGGTGAAACGGGGCCGGCATGCCTGCCGGTGGAGGGAACTGCCGGCGGCACCTCGGATTTGAACCGTGCGATAGGTGCGATTTTTGTCCAGGGTGTGCCGATCCATTGGGAGGTGCTTTTTGAAAGCCGGTTGATCCGTCCCTTCGTCCCGGCAGATCAAAAAACCTTCGTGGCCAACCCCTGTGAACGTCTGCCCCGGCCCGACGGTGAGAACGCCGGCATCGAGAGCATGCCGACCGACGAAATTCACACCATCCTGGCCGACGCTTTCACTGGTGTTCCCGAGGCGCTGGTGGGTCGCTATATAGCGTCGCGGGGGGCTTTTTTAAATCGGGTGGTGCAGGCGGATCTCGACTTTTGGGACCCCGACGCCCGGCTGGTGGATGCCGGTGCTGGCGGCGAAGGTGTGCTGGCGGCCGGCCCTCCAGCGAAGTTCCACGCCATGTTGCGGCGGTTGGTCGCCGATGTGACCGGCTTTTCTCCCGACACCCTTTCCCGGGAGTCCCGGCTTTTGGATGATTTGAACCTGGACTCCATCAAGGCCGGCGACTTGATCAGCCGCTTTACCAAGACCTGCGGGGTGAGCTTTCCCGATCCGGCGCTGCTGGTCAATGCCACTTTAGGCGAACTGGCCGATGCTGCCCAGCGGTTACGCGGTGATGGCTCGAGGACGGACGGTCCTTCGGCAGTTGACCGCACTGAACTGAGCGGGCGGTTGGTGGACATGGTATCAGAGATTACCGGATTTCCCATAGCGAGCCTTGATTTGTCCATGCGGCTCCTGGACGATCTGAACCTGGATTCCATCAAGGCGGGCGACTTGATTGTCCGCCTGTCTGCGGAGGCAGGGGTTTCAGGTCGTGTGGATGCGTCGTCGCTTGCCAATGCCAGTCTGGAGCAGGTGGTTGATCGGATCGACGCCGTGCTGGCGTCGAATCCGGTCGTGGTGGCAGCACCGCCGGACACGCTGACCGAACTGCTTGGCCAAGCTGTACGAATCACTGGATTCTCAGGCGACGCCCTGGATCCCGATCTGCAGGTTGAGCGGGACCTTCAGTTGGGGCCGGACAAGATCAAATCGCTGGTTCAGCAGACCGCTTCGGCCCTGGGAATAGAGGCCCACCTGGACTTGGATCCCCTGCGTACGCGCAGTCTGCGACAGATCAGTGAGATTCTGAACCGGATGGGTGCGGAACAGCTCGATTCCGTTGCCGGGGGTACCGGGGCCGGACCGGCTATGGCCGTCAGCCAGCCCGCCTGGGTGCGTAATTTCAGCATGGATTTGGTGGAAACCCCTTACCCGCCGTTTTCCGACACCTGGCGGATGCGATCGGAAAACGACTGGCAGAAAGCCCGGGTACTGATTCTTCACAGTGAAGATACGGCCGATGTGGCTGAGGTGCTCAGCGGTCATTTTTTTCAGCGGGGGGCCTTCACCCGGGTGCATGATTTCGACGCTGAAGGCGTGGCAGAAGAGGGGCACGATCCGGCATTTTCCCACCTGGTGGCCATTTTGCCCAAAAACGGTCATTGCGAAAAAGATCGATCGGCGTTGCTGCAGCGGCTGATCCGCATGCGGGCCAGCCTGACATCGGTGTCACCGGCGGCCAGTGCCCCGAGGCGGCGAACCACCGTGGCTTGGATTCAGTTCGGCGGCGGCTTTTTCGGTCGGGATCCGCGCTTCTCACGATTGGATCGGTGTGGTGCCGTGGCCTTGGCAGCCAGCCTTCACCTGGAACGGGCAGACCTTCGTGTGCGGGTGGTGGATTTTAGCCCGGCCCTTTCCGCCGAGACGATCGCCTGGGAAACCCTGGCCGAGACCATCACCCGGGACGGATTTGCCGCCGTTGGATACGATCTGGACCGCACCCGACGGACGTTGTCTCCGCGGCTGGATCAGCCGGCAACCTATGAAAAACGGAACCTCCACTGGTCGGGCGATGATGTGATCCTCGTCACCGGCGGGGCCAAGGGCATCACGGCGCTCTGCGCCCTGGCCGTGGCAAGGGAAACCGGCGCGCGAATGGCCCTGGTGGGGCGGACCCCGCATCCGGCTCAATCGTCGCCAACCTCCGCATCGCACGAGATCCGCACCCTTTTGGACAAGTACGCCGCCCTGGGCCTAACGGCCGATTATTTCTCCTGTGACATGGCTGACGGCGATGCTGTGACGGCGATGCTGGCGGCCGTCACCGATCACCTCGGCCCGGTTACCGGGATCATCCACGGCGCCGGACTCAACCGGCCGCGGCTCACCGGTCAGGTCAAACCCGAGCAGGCCTTTGCCGAAACCGCCCCCAAGGTGTTGGGCATGCTGCACCTGCTGGACGCACTCGAGGCGACACCGCCCAAACTGATCGTCGGGATGGGGTCGATCATCGGCATCACCGGCATGCCCGGCAACGGCTGGTACGGCTTTTCCAACGAGGTCATGGACATCGCCCTGCGTGGGTTCACCGCCGATCACCCCGAGACGGGCATGGCAGTTGTGGCTTACAGCATCTGGCGCGACGAAGGGATGGGGGCCCGCATGGGCAGTGTGGACCTGCTGCGCGACAAGGGGATCGATGCAATTCCTACGGACGAGGGCGTCAACCGGTTCCTCAAGGTCTTTACCCATGATCCGGGAAGCCGTCAGGTGATGGTGACCGCCCGTATGGGGGGGGTGGATACCTGGAACCAGGTGTCGCCCGACGCGCCCCAGGGATGGCGATTCCTGGAGAAACGAATCCATCTGACCCCCGGGGTGGAAGCAGTTTTTTCAACGCATCTGTCCCTTGATAGTGATCCTTATCTGAGGGACCATCATTTCCAGGGATCCTACCTTTTTCCCATGGTCTTCGGGCTGGAGGCCATGGTCCAGGCGGCACTTTACCTATGCGGCAATACCGGCCTGTCGCGGGTGCAGATCCGGGACGTCCGCCTGCTGCGACCGATCACCGTCGATCCCGAAACGGGTGCCGACATCATCATCCGCGCGATACTGGCCGAAACCCAAGCCGACGGCCAAAGCGTGGTTCACGCCGGTATCATCAAGCAGGGAACCGGGGTTGGGTCGGACTTCTTTGCGGCCACACTGGTCTTCGGTGCGACCGACCGTGCACCGATGGAAACCATTGCCCATCCGGACATACCCATGCCCCTGGTGCCCCAGACCGACCTGTATCGGCCCAGCCTGCTTTTCCAGGGACCTCGATTCCAGGGCATACAGACCATCTGGGATATCCGGGAAACCGGTGAGAAAGCCGGGACAGCCCTCTTTACCACCCGCATGACGCCGGCAGATCAGGTGTCGATTGCTGCCTTTGGCGAGGAGAACCATACCGGCCTGTGCCTGGGAGATGCATTTTTTACCGATACCCTGCTGCAGAGCGCGGCCCTGCTGGTGCCCCAGGATACCAGCCTGCCCGTGTCCATCGACCGCATGGACCTGTTCCCTGAATTTTTCAGTGCATCCTCCCCTGCCACTGTTCGCGTGGAGCTTGTGGGGCAGGAGGATCAGGACCTGGTATACCGGGTAGTTGCCGCGAGTGAAAATGGCGCGGTGCGGGCGGTGCTGCAGGGCTATCGATTGAGAATCCTCAAGCACCATGACGACTATCCGACAGTGACCGATCTCGCGTCGCCCGCTGATCGGGATCGCCGAATGATCCGTCAGGCGCTGGACGAGACGTGTAGACATTTTTCGGTAACCTCACCCCACCTGGAACTGGCCTGTATCCCCGATATCCATGACAAGGGCAAGCAGGAACGGCGGGCGGCGGAGGGGCCGATGCTGCAACGGGCCCTTTCTGCCGCGGCAGAGCGATACCAAATTTCCAGCTTGCCGCTTTCGGTTCAGTGGCAGGAAAGCGGCAAACCGGTCGTTGCCGATGTGGCATCATCCGTTCTGGATGTTTCTCTATCCCACGAGGACCGGACTTGCCTGTGTGTATGTGGGCCCGGGCCGGTGGGGTGTGACCTGGCCACGGTTACCGTCAGGGTCCGTAAGGACTGGCACGGCCTGCTGGGCGATCACCGAACGGACCTGCTGGACAGCCTCATCGACCATGGGGAGACGCTGGACGCTGCCGGCACACGGGTCTGGGCGGCAGCCGAAACCCTGGCCAAAGCCGGCGGTCAGCCTGGTGCAAGCCTCAGGCTTGTGAGTAAAAAGGATCAGGCGTTACTGTTTGCCGGCAGCGGTGCCGGCGGTGCATCCATCCAGGTCCTCACGCTGGCCATCCGTCTGACCTGGGGGGGGGGGCAGATTCTGGCCGTCACGGTCGCCGCACAGGCCGTGCCGCGTGTACCGGAACACCTGTTGACTTCAAATTATCCGGGATACGAACCCTTGTACGAGACCCGCCCGTTCGAAATGATCGAAGGCGGGCCCCAGGGCCAGCTAGTGTTCGCCCAGCGGCTGCCGGTGACCTTCCAACCCAGTGCCAACCTGAGCCGTACGATCTACTTCTCCAACTTCATCAAGTGGATGGGCAACACCCGTGAGGCGTCGGCCTGGCCGGTCCTGGCGAAAATGTCCGATCAGTTTGCCAGCGGCCGCTGGGGCGGGGTGACCAATTACGGCCACCTGAAGATCCTCGGGGAAGCAGGCACCAGCGACCAGATTGAAATTCTCATGTGGGTGTCCGACAACAGCGGGCTGGAGAATTCCACCATGACCCTTTCCTACGATTTCCGCAAAATGCTCAAAGGCGGCGGTTACCAGCGCCTGGCGTTTTGCCGGCTGCAGACCACCTGGGTGGAAATTCTGGGGCCGGGGGTGGCGAAAGTGGCTCCGTATCCGTCATACTACGGCCAGTTCATCGAGGATATGTGCCCGCAGTTCGACGCGCCGGATACGCCCGAACCCTTGCCGGAATCGCTGGGGCACCTGTTCGACGTCGAAGATGATCCCGTCGTTTACATGGCACCGTCCGGTCCCGTGGTACGTCCCATCGTGCGTGAGCAAACCTTTGAAACCACCCTGGCCCACGCCAACCTGGTGGGCAATATCTATTATGCCAACTACTACGAATGGCAGGGCCAGATCCGCGACCGCTTTTTCTACGAACTGATTCCGGAGTACTTCAAAGGAATCGGCGAAAAAGGAGAATTGCTTGCCCTGGAAAGCCGCGTGGACCACCTGCGCGAAGCCATGCCCTTCGACCGCATCGTGCTCACCCTGGCCGTCAAGGCGCTGCGGTCCTGCAGCGTAAGCTTTCATGTGGATTATTTCCGTCTGGAACCGGACGGCTCGCGGGTGAAGATCGCCTACGGCATGCACCGTGCCGTGTGGACCCGACGTGATGGACAGGGACAGCCGGTGGCTGCCCGGTTTCCGGATTCGGTTCGGGCGGCGTTTGATGCCGCAATTGGCAAGCGTAGTTGAGTCGCAATCCTTAATGTTCAAATAAATAGGGGCACGATTTCAAACCGGTTCACATCCACCAACCCCTGGTCGGTGAGCTTCAGGTCGGGAATGACCGGCAGAGCCAAAAAACCCAGCGTCATGAAGGGGTCGGAAAGGCAGGCGCCCAGATCTTTTGCGGCGGCGATCATCCCGTCCATCTGTTGCAGGACGGTCTCCACCGGCTGGTTGGACATGAGCCCGGCCACAGGAAGGGGCAGGTCGGCCAGGACCTTGCTGCCGCCGACGGCCGCCAAGCCGCCGCCCATCTCAACCACGGCCACCACCGCCGCCTGCATCTCGGCATCTGAGACCCCTGCTACGATAATGTTGTGCGAGTCGTGGGCCACGCTGGAAGCGATGGCACCGCGCGCCAACCCCAGTCCGGTTACGAATCCCTTGCCGGTATGGGCCCGACCCGTGTAGCGGTCAACCACGCACATTTTGATCAGGTCCCTGGCCGTATCGGCCACGGCCATGCCATCCTTCTCGGTCACATCCATGATTTCGCAGCGGGTGACCACCTGGTCGGCGATGGCCCGGATGACACGCATGCGCCGGCCTTTGGCCGGTATAGAAAAATTCAGGCCTCGTGGATCCAGACGCATGGACGGTGGCACGGCCACCGGGGCCGGCCGCTGTACCCCGGGCAGCAGGCGGCCGTTTTCGGCCACTGGTCGGCCCAGGTAAAACACCTTTTCTGCGCGGATGTCCGCCAGGTCGGAAAAGACCACCAGGTTGGCCTTGCGCCCAGGGGCGATCGCCCCGGCATCCTTGATGCCGAAGTAGTCGGCCGGATTGATGGTTCCCATGCGGATGGCCGTCACCGGGTCCAGCCCTTTGGCCACGGCCTTGCGGATCACCGCGTCGACGTGGCCCTCGGCCAGGAGGTCATGGGGGTGGCGGTCGTCGGTGCACCACATCATCCGCCGCCAGGTCTGCGCGTCGATGATGGGAAACAGGGCGTCCAGGTTGCGGGCACAGGTGCCCTCGCGCACCATGATGTGCATGCCCAGTTCCAGCTTTTCCAGTGCCTCCTCGGCCCGGGTGCACTCGTGGTCCGAGGCGATGCCGGCGGCCGCGTAGGCAAACAGCTGGCGGCCGGAAAGCCCCGGGGCGTGGCCGTCCATGGTGCGCCGGTGGCTGCGGGCCAGGGCCAGTTTGGCCATCACATCGGCGTCACTGAAGATTACGCCGGGGTAGTTCATCATTTCGGCCAGGGCCACGATGCGCGGATGCGTAAAGAAGGGCGCCAAGTCCCCGGCATCCAGCCGGGCGCCGGCGGTTTCCATGTCGGTGGCCGGCACGCAGGAGGGCAGGGCGAAGAGGCAGTTCATGGGCTGGCCCTCGGCCGATTGCAGCATGTAGTCAATGCCCGCTGCACCCAGCACGTTGGCGATTTCGTGGGGATCGGCCACCACGGTGGTCGTGCCGCAGGGGACCACGGTGCGGGCGAATTCGGCGACGCAGGTCATGGAACTTTCAATGTGGACGTGTGAATCGATAAACCCGGGGGCAACAAAGCGGCCCTCGAGGTCCATCGTTTTCGCGGCGTCGTATTCGCCGAAGCCCACGATCGTGCCGTCCTTGACGGCGATGGCACCGTCGATGACCCGGCCGGAAAAGACGTTGACGATCTTCGCGTTGGCCAACAGCAGATCCACTTCGCTATCGCCTCTGGCTGCGGTTATGATCGATTGTAATTCCATAATTGTCGATCCTTTTGTTGAAAAAGTGTCAAGTTTTTAGTGTTAAGTGGTTAAGAAGAGAAGCGGTGAATTTGATTTGTTTGAAACTTAATCACTTAACACTTAACACGCTTTTTAATCGTATCTCCTGGGCGATAGTGTTGACGCGATCCATAATCTCCTGGACATTCAGGGTCAGCAACTGCCGGTCCTTGACCACCTGCCTGCCGGCCACCAGCACGTGGCGCACGTCACCGCCGCCGGCCGCATAGACGATGTGTGAATCCGGGTGATACATGGGTGTCAGGTGGGGGGCCCGGGTGTCCATGACGATGATGTCCGCCTGTTTGCCGACCTCCAGAGAGCCGATGTTATCCGCCAGACCGATGGCCCGGGCGCCGTCGATGGTGGCCATTTTGAGCACGCTGGCCGCATTCAGGGCCGTGGGATCAAAGGTGGCGACCTTGTGCAACTTGGCGGCCGTGCCCATTTCACCGAAAAGGTCCAGGTTGTTGTTGCTGGCGCAGCCGTCGGTGCCCAACGACACCGTCACCCCGGCTGACTGCATCTCGGTCACCGGTGCGATGCCCGAGGCCAGCTTCATGTTGCTCTCCGGGCAGTGCGAGACGGCGCAGCCGCGTCGGTTGATGGTGGTGATGTCCGCATCGTCGACCCAGACGCAATGGGCCAACACGGTGCGGCGGTCGAGAACGCCCAACCGGTCCAGGTGGGCGACGGGGCTGAGGCCTTTCTCCTTGATGGATCGATTGCGCTCGAAACGGGTTTCGGCCACATGCACCTGGAAAATCAGGCCCAGGTCATCGGCGGCAGCCTTGGCCGCCTTGAGGGTGTCGTCGCTGCAGGTGTAGGGTGAATGGCAGAAGATGGACGGCGTGATCAAACGGCTGCGGCCCTTCCAGCGCTGGGCATAATCCCTTGCATGGGCGATGTTTCTTGCCGGATCCGGTACGCCGGGGGCCGGGAAATCGATGACCCCCTGGGCCAGCACGGCCCGCAGACCGGTTTCAGCCACAGCCCGGGCCACCGTGTCTTCGTGGAAATAACCCCCGCAGCAGCAGGTGGTGCCGGAGAGCAGCATCTCCGCACAGGCGAGCAGCGTTCCCCAACGCACCGTTTCGGGATTGATGAAGCGGGCCTCGGCCGGGAAGATGTGCTCCTCGAGCCAGTCGATCAGGGGCAGGTCGTCTGCCAGGCCCCGGAACAGGGTCATCGGCAGATGGGTGTGGGTGTTGACCAGGCCGGGCATGACCATGCCGCCGACCGCGTCGATGGTCTTTTTGGCCGTTGGCGGCGGTGAATCCGGCGCGGTGGCTTCAATGGTCCGGATGACGCCCTTATGAATGCCGATCCATCCATTATCGATGATTCGCATCCGGTCGTCCACAGTCACCAGGGTTCCATTGTGGATCACGGCATCGAAGTCCATGCTTAGTGTCCCCGGATCGATTCGGCGATCTGCCAGGCGTCGGCCATGATCTTTTCCAGGTCCATGTGCATGAGTCGACGGTCTTTCATCAGTACTCGGCCATTGATCACGGTGGCGCACACATCGCTGCCGCCGACGGCATACACCAAATGGGAGGCCGGGTGGTACATGGGGGTCAGGTGGGGTTTGCGGGTGTCGATAACGATGATGTCGGCTCTCTTGCCGGTTTCGATGCTGCCGGTAATGCCGTCCAGCCCCAATGCACGGGCGCCGTCGATGGTGGCCATGCGAAGCACGGTGGCGGCGTTCATCACCGTGGGGTCCAGACGGCTGGCCTTGTGCAGCTTGGCGGCCATGTCCATCTCGGCGAACATATCCAGGTTGTTGTTGCTGGAGCAGCCGTCGGTGCCCAGGCCGATGCACACCCCCCGGTCGAGCAGATCGGCCACCGGTGAAACGCCGGAGGCCAGCTTCATGTTGCTTTCCGGGTTGTGGGATACCTTGACGTCGTGCTGCAGCAGCAACTCCATGTCGGTGTCGTTGAGCATTACGCAATGGCAGGCCAGCAGGTCGGCCCCCAGCACACCCAGGTTGGCCAGGTGACCCACCGGCGTGGTGCCATATTTTTTTTGGATGTCATGGACTTCCTTAAGGGTCTCGGAAAGATGGATCACCAGGGGCACACGGTGCTCCCGGGCAATGTCGGCGGCTTCGGTCAACAGATCCGGTGCACACAGGTAAGGGGAGTGGGGTTCCACGGCGATGGTTACCAGCGGGTCGTTGTGCCAGTCGTTGATCAATTGGCGGGTGTAGTCGAAGCCTTTTCGGATGGGGCCGTAGTTGGGCGAGGGAAAGTCGTAGAGCACTTCCCCCACCACCGCCCGCATACCGGCCGCCTTGACGGCGCGGGCCACGGCCGCTTCGAACAGGTACATGTCGCAAAAGCAGGTGGTCCCCGAAAGAATCATTTCGGCACAGCCGAGCAGGGTGCCGGCGTGCACTTTGCCCTCGTCCAGCAAGGCTTCGGCAGGGAAGATGTGCTCGTTGAGCCAGGTCACCAACGGCAGGTCGTCGGCCAGGCCCCGGAAGAGGGTCATGGCGGCGTGGGTGTGGGTGTTGACCAGGCCGGGCATGATGATGCCGCCGGCGGCATCGATCGTCTCTTTGGCAGCCATCGACCCAACCTCGGTGGCCGAACCGACCGCCGCAATGATCTCCCCGCAGACCGCTACCGCCCCATTTTCAATGATGCGGCCATGCGGATCCATGGTCATGACGATGCCGTTGGTGATCAGCAGGTCAGCAGTGCTGGTCATGGCAGCGAGCCCTTTTGGATCTGTGCCACCACTGACTGGATCAGACGGTTGAGGTCGGGTGCTGCCCGGTTGGCAGCTGCCACGATGGCCTCCAGAGATGCAGGCGCCGGACGGTCCGGGTCGTTGATGTTGGTGATGGTGGACAGCCCTATCACCCGCATACCGGCGTGCACGGCGGCAATGGTTTCCATCACCGTCGAAAAACCCACCGCATCGGCACCGATGGTTTTCAGATAGCGGATTTCTGCCGGTGTTTCCAGAGACGGCCCCTTCAAACCGGCATAGACGCCGTTTTTTAAAGCAATG
>JAQYWF010000402.1 GCA_030145105.1 Desulfosarcina sp. | reverse complement strand
GGAAAAGACAATGAATGACATCAATGCGTGCAAACCCAAAATCATGATGGACCTTGAAGGCCTCAACACTACCAACGCCGAGGGATGCGTGGCCTGCGGCCGCAAGTTCAATCTCGGTGACACTGCGGTACTGGCCTGCGGTGCCTGGGGCAGCGGTTCCCGCTACATTCACGAAAACGAGGCTGTTTTGGACAGCCGGACGTCCCAGTATTTTGAGCGCGGGTATTTTATGAGCCTGAAAGCCGGTGCATAGGTCATTCGCGGCCATCGAAAAGGCCACGGCCGGCCTTTTTCGAGGCGTGTGTCAAACTGGATGTCCGCCGCGCTGGCAAGACGGGTCGCCCAGGGGCGATTGTGGATGGTTATGGGATGTTGTCAGATCGCGAATTGTTTGCTTTTAAATAGCGGCAGCGGGTCGATGAGATGTTTCTTGAACCAGCGGGGCAGGTCCGCGGAGCCCATGCCATAGGCCATCAGCTCCACAATTGAAAAAACAGGCAGCCGCTTACCGGCAGGGCTTCTGAGCTCTAAATTGAGCTGGCACATGGCACACGCCGTGATCACGCACTCTGCGCCCGCCGAAATGGCCTTGTCCATGATGTCCGTGACCATGGGTGCCACGATGTCTGGTCTGGCCACCGACAAAAAAGCCCCGCAGCACTTTGCCTGATATCCCCATTTAAGCGCGTCGGCACCCAGCCACGCCATGACCGATTCCATGCTGCCATGAAGCGTGGGGTAGTTTTTGAGTTCCGGCGGCGCGGCCAGCAGGCACCCGTAATAGGGAACATAGCGCAGACCCGTCAGAGGCTTTTGCAGGGTATCGCGATACGGTTTTTCCTCCAGTCGGCCGGGTAACAAGTCCATCAGATGGTGCACGCGCAGGTCCTGGTCGAGGGTGCCTCCCAGGATTTCCCGATTGACCCGGCGGCTGGTATCATCGCTGCGAAGCTGGTTCGACGCTACCCGTAAACGGTTGGCGCAGCCGGCACACATGACCATCAGGTCCCGGCCCATGGACTGGGCTTGAAACAAGTTGCGGGCGGCCAGGGATACCGCCAGTTGGGGCCTGACCGCGTGAATGGAGGACGACCCGCAGCAGTTCCAGTCCGGCAGTGCCGAGAGGTTGATGTCCAGCCGATTGCAGACCTGGTGCAGCGCCTCGTCGATTTCGCGGGCCGTGGAGCTGAGTGTGCACCCCGGATAGTAAGCCAGATCAATGCTATTCATGCGCATCGAAGCTCCTCCTGCGCCGATCGTAATGGGTGAAAATCCGATTTAATTCATCACGATCCGCCACCTTCTGGGGGAGGATTTCAAGCTTTCCGCGGGTGATCATTTTCAGGCCGGACTGCAGATCGGAGAAAAGTCTGCCCGACCCCACTTTGAACTGAACCATCGCCGCCAGTTTGTTCAGCCGTCCGTGCCGTTCGATGGATTCATATATGTACTTGTGAAACCGGAAGATGTCCATTTCCGGTGCGGTGATGCCGTCACGAATGGCCAACTGGCGGAGGGCATCCATAACCGCCGCCACATCGATGCTGTTGGGGCACTGGCTGGAGCAGGTATGACAACCCACGCAGAGCCAGATGGTGTTGCACCTGAGGGCATCTTCGCCTCTGCCCATCTGGATCAGTCGAATGACTTGATTGGGCAGCAGATCCATATGCTGCGAGAAGGGACATCCTCCGCCGCAGGTCCAGCAATGCCAGCACATGCTGATGTTCTGGCGGGAGACATGGTTGACGATCTTTAAGAATCGATCCGTATGCCCGTCGGCACCGAGATCCATTTCAATGGTTCGGCCAGGGTCTGTCATATGATGGTCGTTCATTACCTGTCCCCCAAGGCTGGTGCCGGTCAACGATTGAAAAACACCGTGACGATACCGCAGCACCCTTTTACGCTAAGGGCACTATTTTTTCACGATGTCCGACACCTCGAAATTATTCGCTTATCAAATCATCCCACAGCTTCTGCATGGTTTCATTGACCTATATCAATTGCTTGGATCTCTTCGCCTGTTATGTTCACCATCCATCAACACGTATCGTCTGAGGATGCTCAATGAATCGAAACTTATAGAAAGCGTCATATCATGCCCCTTCCCGGAAACTTGTTGACCACCGCCATGGCAGTAATGCCCCACACCGACGTTTCAAGAGCCCTTGAAATGGCCCTGTCGCTGGATGTGCCCTTTTGGCCCCAGTTGCCCAACTTCAGCTACTATGAAGACATGTATGTTCAGGCGGCGGAGCATTTTCCCGGTATCATACTGGACGTCGGTAAGCGGACGTTGCGGTTTTCCATAGATCGCTTTGCCGAGGAGTTCGAAGAGGCGCTTGCCCGGTTTGACGACCCTGACTATTTCGACATCAGTGAAACCTATTCCGCCGTATACCACCGGTTTCTTTCCCTCGACCAGTTCTTCGCCCAGGTAAATCGGCCCCGAGGGATTCACCTGTGCGGCAACCCGGATTGGGATTTCCTGCTGAACCTCGACCTGGAGGTGCTGTCCATGGACATCTACACCAATGCGGAGATTTTTTCATCCTACGCCGCATCTATCCGGCGATTCCTGGACAAGGGCGGCTTGATTGTCTGGGGGATTGTTCCCACCGGCATGGAGACATTTTCGCAGGAGGATCTGCCGTCGTTGACCGGCCGCCTGGAATCGGTCTGGCAAGTCTTGTCGAAAAAGGGTGTCGATCGGGATCGATTGCTTGCCCAGAGCATGCTTTCGCCTGCCACCTGTTGCCTGGTCAACGCGGACAAGGAGAGGACCGTGGAGCGTGCTTTCTCATCAGTGAACCAGATGTCACGACAAATGAGAGACACTTACCGACTGGGTTGAGACAACCCATCGCGCCTACTCGACAAGTTTCCAGTACCCTTCCTGCTTGACATATCTCACCTGGGACGCGGGTACCCAGATTCGTTCCTCATGATCCTGCTCGTATCGCCAGTGGTCACCCATCCACACTTTTTTTACGCCGTAATCCCAATAACCGGGTTCGGTGCGCGTGTCCATGACAGGCGGCACCCACACCTCCTCCGGCTCAGCGGGCGGTGCCGGCGCTGCAGGTGGGGGATTGTTCACGATGATGATCGGCTGGATTTCCCGCACCACGGTCGTTCTGGCGGGCCACCCATAGCCGGGACGGCCGTGCCCTGGCCTGCCGGGTTTATAGCCCGGATAGATCGGATGGACAGGTTTTTCCGGGGATCCCGGATGCAACCTCAGCCGGGACGGCTGTCTGAAGCGGCTGCGCATGTCATGGGAAGGGTGCCTGGCTGTTCGATTAAACCGGCTTCGTATATCCGGTGACTGCGGTTGGGTGTTGGATCGTAAGCCGAACCGATGATGCGCCCCATGATGGCTGCGATCGGCATAAAGATTCTGAGGGCCGGCGAAAATTAGTAGAAGCGTGACAAACAGTATTTTTTGCATTACCCATCCCTTTCGATGCGGCATCACATCAAAAAAAGTAGGTCTCACCATGACCCAAGGGAACCCACTGCCGGAGAAGCCCTTTTTCGCCCAGCGCTTTTTCAAGATCCGCAGGCGGAAAGTGTACCGGCTCGTCACCCAGTTGGAAGGTCCCCCAGTGGGCGATCATCAATTGCCTGGCCTTGATTTCCTGAAAGGCCTGGACTGTTTCTGCCGGGTTCATGTGGCTGGGTGCCATAAACCACCGCGGCGCATAGGCGCCCATGTTGAAGATGGCCAGGTCAATGTCATAATCGGCAGCCAATTGCTCGAATCCATCGAAGTAGGCGCTGTCTCCGGAAACATAGATGGTCGGTCCACCGGCGGTTTTGATCAGGTAGCCGCCCCACAGGGAGCGGTTGGGGCCGATGATGGGGTTGCGCATGGTCCAGTGGTTGGCGGGCAGAAAGGTGATCTCCCGGGCGCCGTCGCTATAATGCTCAAACCAGTCCAACTGGGTGCGATGGGTCATTCCTACTGCGTTGAATTCCCTGTCGTAACCCAGCGGACTGATCACATGGGTGCCGGGATCCAGCGTCGCCAGGGACCGATGATCCAGATGGTCGTAGTGGCCGTGGGTGATTAGCACGTGGTCTGGCTGCGGCATGCTCTCCGGGTGGAAGGCCAGGGGCGTATAATCCTTGATGAACCAGAAAATGTCGTTGAACACCGGATCGATCAGCAGAACACGATCCACATCCTTGATCAGCACGGTCGAATGCTTGATGAAGGTGACCGACACGCCCCGGTGGGTCTTTACCGGCTCCCAGTCGATGGCGACGGGTGAAATCGGCTGGTCGTCAAGGAAATCACCGTAGGCATTCTTGTGAAAAAGCTTCCACG
>JAQYWF010000442.1 GCA_030145105.1 Desulfosarcina sp. | reverse complement strand
GTGAATCTGGTGGCCTGCCTGATGGCCGATACCCTGTCTCCCACTACCAAGAAGCTGGCCCGGCTGCGGGGAGCCGATTTTGATCGCTACCATGAAACGTTCAAGGTAAACCCGCCCCATATCGATACGGTCATCAACCCCGACATCGAGGTGGTCCGGACCATCGAACGCCTTATGAGCGTGCCGGGTGCTGTGGACGTGGGCGAATTTGCCGATGGTCGCATCAAGTTTGTGGGTGTCTATCTGGAACCCGGTTCTCGCCTGGCCGATGTTCGCCTATCTGATCTGCCAAGTGTTCTCAAAGAAGATCGGCCCCTGATTGCTGCCGTTGTCCGTGATGACCAACTGATCATTCCCAGGGGAGACAACCACCTGCGTGACGGCGATCTAGTCTACTTTATCAGCGAAGAGAAAAACCTGTTCAAACACCTTTCCATTTTCGACAAGCATGCCACGCCGGTAAAAAGGGTGCTGATCGTCGGCGGAGGGCGGATCGGGTATCGGTTGGCCAAACAGCTTGAAGACAAGTTGCTCTCCTGTAAAATCATCGAAAAACGCGCCACCCAATGCGATTTCCTGGCTGAACATCTGGAGCGGACCGTCGTACTCCATGGTGACGGCTCAGACCAGAGTCTGCTGGTGGAAGAGAATATTCACGACACCGACCTGGTGGTTACCCTGACTAGTGACGAGGAGACCAATATTTTGACGTCGCTGTTAGCCAAACGACTGGGCGCCAAGAAAACCATCACCCAGATCAATAAATTCAGTTACTTTTCGCTAATGTTCGCCATCGGTATCGAGCAGGTGGTCAGTCCGCGGTTGTCGGCCATCAACACCATCCTGCAGCATATCCGCAGAGGCAAGGTCCTGTCGGCGATCTCCATTAAAGGGGAAGCAGGGGAGGTGATGGAGGCGTTGGCCCTGCCTACGTCCGACATCGTATCCAAGCCCTTGAAAAAGATCGCATTCCCGAAGGGATCCATGGTTGCCGGCATTATCCGCAAAGAGACCATCATCATCCCCGGCGGCGACAGTGTCATCGAACCGGACGACCGGATCATCATTTTTGCAACCCGTCAGGCCATTCCCGGCGTCGAAAAGATTCTGGCCGTAAAACTGGAGTACATTTAAATGCGTTGGCGCTATATCCTCAACACCGTCGGGGTGTTGACCTTGTTCTTCGGCGGGACCATGATTGTCCCCCTGGCCTTCGATCTTTATGCCATGGATCGCAGCCTGATGCCCTTGATCAAGGCCATGGGGGCCACTTTGGTTTGCGGTGCCGCCCTGGTGGCCATGTTCAGGCACGAAAAGACGGAAACCATGAGCCAGCGTGAAGGCATGGCCATCGTGTCTCTGGGATGGACGGCCATCGGTCTGTTCGGGGCGCTCCCCTTTTATTTTTCCGACGCGTCCTTTTTCTTTGTGGATGCGTTTTTTGAATCGGTTTCGGGGTTTACCACCACTGGTTCATCGATTCTGACCAATATCGAAGGGCTGAGCCCGGGTCTGCTCGTCTGGCGCAGTTTTATCCAGTGGCTGGGGGGGATGGGTATCATCGTCCTGTCTATCGCCATCCTTCCCTTTTTGGGTGTCGGTGGCATGCAGCTATACAAGGCCGAGGTGCCTAGCCCCGTTCCGGATAAGCTCAAGCCCCGCATTCGTGATACGGCATTGATTCTGTGGAAAGTATACGCCCTGTTCACCGTGGCCGAGACGCTGTTGCTGATGATCGGCGGCATGACCTTTTTCGATGCCTTGAACCATGCCTTCACCACCATGCCTACCGGCGGCTTTTCAACGAAAAACGATTCTGTGGCCCACTTTGACAGTGTATATATCGATGTCGTCATTACTGTGTTTATGCTGCTTGCCGGTATTAACTTCTCTCTTCACTACCAACTATTAAAGGGCCGCCCACTGGCCTTCTGGAAAGATTCGGAATGTCGGTTCTACCTGGCCATGTGCCTGATTTTAACCCTCGTGGTTGGGGCCGACATTTACCGCACCGTGTATGCGGATGCCGGCCAGGCCCTGCGTTACGCGGCCTTTCAGGTAGTTTCCATCGTGACCACCACCGGATACGCGACGGCCGATTATGAATTGTGGCCAGGCATGTCGCAGATTATCATCTTCCTGTGCATGTTTGTGGGTGCCTCGGCAGGTTCCACCGGCGGCGGTATGAAGTGCCTTCGCATCATGCTTGGCTTCAAGTACTGCTACAAAGAGCTCTTTTCCATGATCCACCCGCGGGCCGTCTCCCACATCAAAATCGGCGGGAAAACGGTGCCTGAGGAAGTCGTGAGAAGTGTACTTGGATTCCTGGCGCTCTATATGGCCCTGTTTTCCGTGTCAACCATACTGCTGGCCGGCACCGGGGTTGATTTTGTCACCGCGCTTGGGGCTGTGGCTGCGACGATCGGAAATATCGGGCCGGGTTTTGGCATGGTGGGGCCGGTCGAAAATTTTGCCCAGATTCCCTATTGGGGAAAGTGGCTGCTCTCCTGGTGCATGCTTTTAGGACGGTTGGAGATTTACACCCTCATTATCATCGTCGTACCTGAATTCTGGCGCAAATAAAGTGCTTTTCACCAAAAGAAGGAATCACGGAAGTTGATTCATTTTGATATTGACAAAATTGAGATGGGCGTGTAGAAACGGTTTTTCTTTTCGGGCCGTTAACTCAGTCGGTAGAGTATCTGCCTTTTAAGCAGAGAGTCGTTGGTTCGAGCCCAACACGGCCCACCAGAAGGGAAAATGTTTGCGTCCCCATCGTCTAGCCTGGCCCAGGACACCGGCCTTTCACGCCGGCGACAGGGGTTCGAATCCCCTTGGGGACGCCACTTAATCATATATGTGATACCCTATGTACTGGCCGCTTACGAGGATATGACCCTCGTAAGCGGTCTTTTTGTTTGTTTTCGTCCCCCACACTATCCCCCACATGCAAAAGCTCCAACATTAAGACCTACAGTGGCCATCGAATTCATTTTATCACGGTATATTTATTTGATTGATTCAATCCGGTGTGGGGGAAAGGGTGGGGGACGATTCTATTTTTCTATTACCCACCTATCCGGCCTAAGGGTGTCCCTTTTGATGGTCTTGCCGTTTAGCTGATACCGGTCCCTTCGGAGTAGATATTGACGGATGCTAGTTTAAGAAAAAAGAAAAAAACAGAAGGATTTCAATCATCTATCCTGGCGGCGGCTATTTTTACACAGGCCATCCTTTTCTCGGACTCGGTGACGCCTTGGCGGAAATTTACCTTACACTTCTGGTAATTGCCGCATTTTTTGTTGCGATATCCGGTGTTGCTGGAGGTATCTCTACGCTGGTCTTTTTCGGTATCGTATTGGCTCTCGAAAAAGCCCTGACTGTGTACCATTCTAATCACTTTATCAAAGAGTACATCCCCAGGGACCACTCT
>JAQYWF010000361.1 GCA_030145105.1 Desulfosarcina sp. | reverse complement strand
GTTTGTTGGGTTTGTTGGGTTCGTTGGGTTCGTTGGGTTTGTTGGGTTCGTTGAGTTCGTTGGGTTTGTTGGGTTTGTTGGGTTCGTTGAGTATGTTGGGTTCGTTGGGTTTGTTGGGTTCGTTTAGTTCCCCCGAATCCAGAACCCTGAACCCAGAACCCTTTTTAAACTAAGGAGAATTGCCATGGCTGAAGATCTGAAAAAAATGTACCGTACCATCATGGACGACCATTTCCCCCCGAAAATGGAGATCAGCTTTGTGGATCAGGACCGGCGGCAGACACTGTTCTACGAAAAAGTGACCTGGACCATCGACGCCGTCCAAAAGGGGTTGCGCTATGGAGAGAACCCCGGCCAGGAGGCGGCCCTGTATCGCATGGTCAACGGCAACCTCGTTCTCGGAGAGACCGAAACCATCCAGCCCGGCCAGTACCTGGCATCGGACATCGAACTGCTCCAGTCCGGCAAGCACCCGGGCAAGACCAACCTCACCGATGCAGACAATTCTCTCAATATCCTGAGATACTTCACAGACCGGCCCACGGCGGTGATCGTCAAGCACAACAACCCTTGTGGCGTCGCCCAGGCCGAGACGCTGGAGCAGGCTTATGTCAACGCCAACCTCGCGGACCGCGTGGCCGCTTTCGGCGGCTGCATCGCCATGAACCGCAGTGTGGACATAGCTGCCGCCGAAGCCATTTGCAGTCAGTACGCTGAAGTGGTGGTGGCACCGGAGTTCGAACCAGGGGTCATGGAAGTCTTCTCCCGCAAGAAAAACCTGCGGGTGATACGCATCGGCAACATCGGCCGGCTTCAGGATTTCGTCGGCAAACGCTGTGTTGAGTTCAAGAGCCTCATCGATGGCGGACTCATCGCCCAGTGGTCCTTCGTACCCCAGGCACGAACCCGGGCCGACCTGAAGCCCGCCCGCTGCGAGGCCAACGGACGAGTCTATCAGACCAACCGGATGCCCACCGACCGGGAGGCCGAAGACCTGCTCTTCGGCTGGCTGGTCGAGTCAGGCGTCACATCCAATTCGGTGCTCTATGTCAAAGACCTGACCACCGTGGGTATCGGCACTGGGGAGCAGGACCGGGTCGGCGTGGCGGAGATCGCCCGGGACAAGGCCTACCGCAAATTGGCTGACCGCTATAGCTTCGAAGCCTGGCAGACACCTTACAATGACTTGAAAGACCAGCATCGCAAAGCAGAGATCGACGCCCGCGTGGCAGACGAAAAGGGCGGACTCGTCGGTGCATGCATGGTCAGCGACGCCTTCTTTCCTTTCCGTGACGGCGTAGACGTGGGGATCCGTGAAGGGATCACCGCGGTGGTTCAGCCAGGTGGATCGAACAACGACTACCAGTCTATCGAGGCGTGCAATGCTTCCGATGTGGCCATGGTCTACACCGGACAGCGCAGTTTCAAGCATTAAAGTCCATTTTCTTCTTCCAAACCCTTGTTTCATGCGGTTTCGCTGTTGACACGACCAAAGAATTGCTGTAATCCCAAAAAATAAGCATAATTGTTAGGTTCCTAATTCACACCCATCAAAGGAGGAAGCAATGACAAAAGCTGAATTGGTTGAGAAAATGGCAGATGACTCAGGCATCACCAAAGTTGCCGCTGCCGCCGCACTGGATTCTTTCACCGCCAACGTCGCCAAAGCCTTGAAGAAAAAAGACGGGAAAGTGACTTTGGTGGGTTTCGGAACCTTCATGAAAGTTCGCCGCAAAGCCCGCAAGGGACGCAATCCCCAGACCGGCGAAGTGATCAAGATCAAAGCTGCCAACGTGGTAAAGTTCAAACCCGGAAAGAAATTGAGAGACGCTGTTTAATCTCCTGCACCATCGATTTAAAAAGGCGGCCTGCCGGTGAAAATGAAACCGGCAGGCCGCCTTTTTTGTGAGCATTCGCAGGTTTTGGGTTCAGGGTTCGGGGTTCAAAGGTTGATGATCAACCGAATAATAGTAACCCTGAACCTCTGAACCCTGAACCCGGAACCTGTATTACTTCATGACCCGGCTGAATACAGCCAGCGCCCGCTGCACATCGGCAAGGGTCACGTGGTAGTTGAGCACCGCCCGCATCTGATCCTTGGCTGTCGGCAGCACCCGGACCCCTAAATCGCCCAGTTGCCTGACCAACGTCGGCGCGTCCATCCTGTTTTTCGCCACGCGGAAGTAAACAATATTGGTCACAACGGCATCTGGATCGATCAACAACCCCTGGATTTCCGCCAACCCGGATGCCAGGGCCTTGGCATTGACATGGTCTTCGGCCAGCCGGTTCACCATCTCGGTCAGCGCCACGATGCCGGCGGCAGCGATGATGCCTGCCTGTCGCATGCCGCCCCCCACGGATTTGCGTATTCTTCTCGCCCGGGAGATAAAGGCCTCATCACCGCAGACGACTGATCCCACCGGTGCGGCCAGCCCCTTGCTCAGGCAAAAAGTCAAAGAGTCCGCCGGCGCGGCCAGTTCGGCGACATCCACACCCAGGGCCACCGCAGCATTGAATATACGGGCACCGTCGATGTGAAGTTTCAAGCCATGCCGTTTGACCAGTCGGCCAACCGCTGTGGTATAGGTGGGTTTCAGGGGCGTCCCACTGCAGCGGTTGTGGGTGTTCTCCAAGATGACCAGCCGCGATATCGGGAAATGCACATCATCGGGTCGGATGGCCGCCTCGATCTTCTCCAGGGCGATGGTGCCGTCCAATTCGTTGGCAAGGGTCCGCGGATGAATGCCACCCAGGGCGGAGGCCCCGCCCTGTTCGTAGAAGAAGACGTGGGACTGATCCCCCAGGATCGTCTCGTCGCCCCGGCCGCAGTGGGACAACTGGGACACCAGATTGCCCATGGTCCCCGACCCCACCAGCAGTGCGGCGGGCTTTCCCACCCGTTGGGCCGCCATCTCCTCCAGGCGGTTGACGGTAGGGTCTTCCTTGAAGACATCGTCCCCCACCTCGGCCTCTGCCATGGCTTTTCTCATGGCCGGGGTCGGCCGGGTGATGGTGTCCGATCTCAGGTCGATGATGTCCATGACTAAAATTATCCTTTTGTACCTGTTGACGTTTGAGAAACCGTGAAAGCGAGTTAAAAGCCGTGAGAGCGTTAGGGCGTGAGGGCGGGGTAAAAGCCGTGAGAGCGGGAGGGCGAGAGGGCGGGAGCGCGACTAACGACTTACGCCTACCGCCTTACACCTTACGCCTTACAACTTACACCTTACACCTTCCGCCTTCCGCCTTACACCTTCCGCCTTCCGACTTGCGATTTCCGCCTTCCGCCTCACGCCTTGCGATAAAATGCCGTAAACGGTTACTTTTTTAGACGGACCTGAATCGCATTGGCGTGGGCACCGAGTCCTTCGACGGTGGCCAGGCAGATGATATCGCGGGCCTCTTTCCTGAATGCCGCTTGTGAATAGCGGATCAGACTCGTTTTTTTCATGAAATGGTCCACCGACAGCGCTGAAGAAAAGCGTGCCGTGCCGGCGGTTGGCAATACATGGTTGGGACCGGCCATATAGTCCCCCACCGGTTCGGGGGTGTAGGGTCCCAGAAAAATCGCGCCGGCATTACGGATCCTCGGCGCCACATCCATGGGTTCCGCCACCTGGAGCTCCAGGTGTTCCGGGGCGATGTGATTGGCCAGTTCGATAGCGATGTCCATATTCTCAACGACCATGATGGCGCCAAAAGCCGACAGGCTCTGCCGGGCGATGTCGATGCGGGACAGGGCCGCCAGCTGAGTCTCAACCGCCGCTTTCACCGATTGGGCCAGTTCCGCAGAATCGGTGACGAGGATGGCTGACGCCAGGGGATCGTGCTCCGCCTGGCTGAGAAGATCGGCGGCGGTAAATTCAGGATCCGCCGTTCCATCGGCGACAATCAGAATTTCGCTGGGACCGGCGATCATATCGATGCCCACCGTCCCGGCAACGATTTTCTTGGCCAGGGTGACGAAGATATTTCCGGGGCCCACGATGACGTTGACTTTGGGCAAGGTCTCCGTGCCGTATGCCAGCGCGCCGATGGCCCAGGCACTACCCACTTTGTAAACGGCATCCACACCCACTTTGTTGGCCGCCACGAGAAGATGGGGGGCAACCTCTCCCGAGGGCATGGGCGGGGTGACCATGACCACCGTTGGCACACCGGCGATTTTGGCCGGAATGGCGCCCATGAGCACCGAGGAGACCAGCGGGGTATTGCCGCCCTTGCCGCCTGGCACATAGACGCCGGCGGCATCGACCGGATTGACCATCTGCCCCAAAAGGGTGCCGGGCCGTCGCGTGTCAATCCACGATTTGGGCAGTTGTTGACGGTGAAAAGCGTCGATCTGCGCCACTGCACGGTTCAGCGCCCGCATGAACGTCCGGTCTACCTTGGTGCGGGCCGCCGCCATCTCTTCGGGTGTGACCGCAAGCGTCTCACTGGTCATATGGGGTGCATCGAACGCCTGGCAGTATCGGATCAACGCATTGTCCCCATTGCGTTTGACGTCGTTGAGGATCCGCGTGACGGCCTGGACGTCGGTTTTCCTGAAATCGATATCCCGGCCGATGATGGCCCTCATCTTTTTATCGGCGGCGGCAGAAGGGTAGCGCAGGATTTTCATCGGATGATTTCCTTTCTCCAAAGTTGTCCTCCTTTATGGTGGATTGTCGGAGTTTGTCAATAGCGGTGGAGGACGGTGCCAATCCGGGGGGCCGCTGGAGGGACTTTATTCACAGCCGTCAGGGGCCAACTGAACCCCATCGTTGCATAAAAACATGTGAAAATTATTATAACATTCTGTAAATATATAGAAAACATTAAATTTTTCTGGATGTGCAGGAGTCCACTGGATGTGAATTCCTGTAAAAACAGTGATTTTCTCATGTTTTTACCCTTTCGGGAAAGCGGGAGGATTCCAGATCCCGCGTTGCCAAGGAATTGCAGTAAAGGACTACGGCGTCACCCTCGGCGCCTTAGCTCTGAAACCCTCCCGCTTTTGCAACGTTGGGGTGAATAGCGGCTGAACTGCAATCATTATATAATTGATGTTACCAGTTGACAGATTGACTTCCATCTGTAGAAATATTGGGCTAATTTACCGGTGTCGGCGTGAAACCCGTTTCGTCACCGGCCCCCCCGAGACATTCCAAATGGAG
>JAQYWF010000298.1 GCA_030145105.1 Desulfosarcina sp. | reverse complement strand
GATTAGTTGGATTGGTTGGGTTCATTGAGTTTGTTGAGTTTGTTGAGTTGGTTGGGTTCATTGAGTTTGTTGGGTTTGTTGAGTTTGTTGGGTTTGTTGAGTTGGTTGAATTAGTTTGATTCGTTTTTTGGTTGGATTGGTTGATTATAAACGGATGGTACGTTTATCAACTAATTAAACAAATTTAACTAATTAAACCAACAAACCGTTGTTCAAACTTTAAGGATGAACGACCCCTTCAAGCAAGCCATCGGATGAAAGGCGCTGGATTTCGACCGGCTGAAAGGTATTGATCAGACTATCCGGCCCATCGAAGCACACGGGAATGTAATTGTCCGAAAATCCTTTTAAGCGACCGGTGATTCGGTCACGGGTCTCTTCGACCAGCACGGTGACCACCTTGCCGACATGGCGCCCATAGAATGACCGGCGTTTTTTCGCCCCCAGTCGGCGCATTCTGGCGCAGCGCCCTTTGACCACCTGCGGTGGAATCTGATCCTTGAACGAGAAGGCCGGGGTTCCTTCACGCGCCGAAAAGGGGAATACGTGCAGATAGGCCACGGGCAGGGACTGGATCAAGGCGTACGTATTCTCAAAGGCCTCGTCTGTCTCACCGGGGAAACCGATGAGGGTATCGACGCCGATGGCGGCGTCGGGCAGCCGGCCGCTGATGCGTTGGACCAGATCCTTGAAATAGTCACGGGTATAGGGCCGGTGCATCCGCTTGAGGATTCCGTCGTCCCCGCTTTGCAGGGGGATGTGAAAATGCGGGCAGAGCCGGCCAATTGTATCTTCACCTGAAGCGGCAAGGTCGATGATCGCGTCGGTCAATTCCACCGGTTCGATGGAACTGACGCGAACACGATCGATGGTGCCGGCATGTTGGATGCGGCCGAGCAGATCGACCAATCCGATGGCCGGCGTCAGGTCGTGGCCGTAGCAGCCGATGTGGATCCCGGTGAGCACCGTTTCCCGGTAGCCCAGCCGCCCCAGCTCTTCGACCTGGCGCAATACCTGGTCCATGGGCAGGCTGCGGCTTCTCCCGCGCGCATACGGCACGATGCAGTATGTGCAAAAGGCGTTGCAGCCGTCCTGGATTTTTAAAAACGGACGGGTTCGACCGCCATGGGCGATGCCGGGCAAGGATTGGAAGTGACCGATATCGGCGATGTCCGCACACTCGGCCGACGCATCAGCGCCTGCTTGTCCGGGCGGGTCGGAACAGATCTGGTGGGGGATCAGGTGCTTGTCTCGATTGCCGACAATCAGATCCACGCCTTCGATGGCGGCCAGCTCCGCCGGCGCAGTCTGGGCGTGGCAGCCGGTGACCACGATGCGGGCATCGGGATTGGCCCGGATGGCCTGACGAACGGCCTGACGGCTCTGCATGGCGGCTTTGCGGGTCACCGTGCAGGTATTGACGATCACGACATCGGCCATGCCGTCGTCAGCGGCGGAAAAGCCCCGATCCGATTCGACCAAACCATTGCGGATGGCCTCTGATTCGCACTGGTTGACTTTGCAGCCGAGGGTTTTAATTAGTAGCTTCTTCATATATCGTTTCAATTCAATAATTGATGGGATATCTTCTTATCTGAGATGTCAAACCGTATCTTTCTTCGGAAGGAAATTTGGCTGTGGTCTGATATAATCTAATGCAAACCGCATAGGATCTTTGCCAAACCTTCAGTTCTTTGTAGTTTTTGAGCATTTCCCTTGAATCCTTGAATCCTCAACCCCTCGAACCCTATGACAACAAAATGCCATCTCTGTATGGGCACTACCCGGCAATCCAGCCGCCGCCTATAACCTCATCCCCCCGATAAAACACCGCCCCCTGCCCCGGTGTGACGGCGGCCTGGGGCTGATCGAACCGAACCACGGCGCAATCAAGACCAACCGGCGACACGGTCGCGGGCACGGCCATGTGGCGGTATCGTATGCGCGTGTCGGCTTGCATGGGGCCATCGGGAACCCCGGCGATCCAGTTGATATCCAATACCCGGCAGCTGTCGACGGCCAGTTCTTCCTTGAACCCGACCACCAGACGGTTGCGCCGGGTGTCGATCCGGACCACGTAATAGGCCTGGCTTGCCGGGCAGTTGATGCCCCGCCGCTGGCCCACGGTATACTGGTGCAGTCCGTTGTGGGTGCCCACCCGATGCCCGGCGGTGTCTACGATGTCTCCCGGCTGCGGACAGGCACCCGTGGTCCGGACGAGAAAATCGGCATAGCGGGCGTCCCGGATAAAGCATACATCCTGGCTCTCCTGCCGTGTCACCGGCTGCAGCCCTTTTGCTGCCGCCAGCGCTTTCACCTTCACCTTGGTCAGCGTCCCCAGCGGGAAACAGGCACTGGCCAGCTGGTCCTGGGTGAGGCGGGAGAGAAAATAGGACTGATCCTTGGTTTCGTCCACGCCTCTGTGCAGTCGATATCGCGTCCCCTGCCCCCCCTCCACCCGCGCATAGTGGCCAGTAGCCAGGCGTGAGGCGCCCAATTGACGTGCCTCATCCAACAGCGCACCGAATTTGATCGACGGGTTGCACACCAGGCAAGGATTGGGGGTTTCTCCGTTCCGGTAGGCGGCAGTGAAATAGTCCACGACCAGGGCCTTGAATTGCGCCTTCAGGTCGACGACGACAACCGGAATATCCAGTTGGCGACCCAGCGCCTTGATTCCCGCGGAACCCGGTTCAGCTGGTTTTTCATAACCGGTGAGAAAATGGATGCCGAAAACGTCGCTTTGCTGTTTTTTGAGCAGATAGGCGGAAACCAGGGAGTCAACGCCGCCGGATACGGCAATGGCAATGGCACCGCTCATTCAAAAAAAAGCTGGTTGGTGGGACGCACTTCCATGGCCCGCGGCGGGCATGCGGTGACGCACAGTTCACAGACGCTGCACTTCTGCTGGTCGAAATCCACCGCCATCTCCGGACGGTTGACCGACAGGGCGCCGGTGGGACACACGGCCGTACAGGATCCGCAGTGGGTGCATTTCTTCTCGTTTCGCTTGATTTCCTGGGAGGCGTTCTGGACATCCACGCCCTGGTCTTTCAGGTATTTGACGCCACCCTTGAAATTCTTGCGGCTGCCGGAAATCTCAAGCACCATGAAGCCCTCTTTGCGGGGAAGGATGCCGGCATTTAGGATGTTGAACACCAGATCATATTCCCGGGCCAGGCTGCAGACCAACGGTTTCTGAACTTCCGTGACGGGGAACCGCAATTTGAGTATTTTCGAAGACACCTGTCGTCTCCGTATTATTATTTACTTTTAATTCCAAGCCATGTAATCTAACGGTTAGAAAAAGCAGTGTCAACCATGACGGGTTCGTAAAAAAGCCGGTATCTGCGTTACGCTTCATCCCTCGTCACTGCAGCGTACCGTAAGTACGCTTCATTCCTCGGGAATTGCAAGCCTTGATCTCGGCTTTTTTACGAACCCGTCGAAAATGCGACTTTTTAGGAGGGCACGGCCCCAGTGGGACCCATGAATCGACCTTCAGGCAACCTGGATTCTCTCTCATGCACCTCAGCCCAAGCTGATCAATGAATCGTTTCGCATTCCGAACCACCGGCCTGGCCATTAAAACCATTGCCGGTCTCACCCGTGCCCGCCTGAACATTCATGATGCGGAAAATATCCCCCACGGCCCGACCATTTTCGTGGTCAACCACTTCACGCGAATCGAAACGTTCCTGCTGCCCTACCACCTGCACCGGCTGACCGGGAGACCGATGTGGTCGCTGGCTGCCCCTGAGCTGTTCGTAGGAAAATTCGGACGCTATCTGGAGCAACTGGGTGCCGTTTCCACCCAATCGCCGGATCGGGACCGCTTGATGGTCAAAACCCTGCTCACCGCCGAAGCCTGCTGGATCGTATTTCCCGAGGGCCGGATGGTCAAAAACAAGAAGATTTTGGAAAAGGGACGCTACATGATCTCCTACGCCGGCGGCAAGCATCCGCCCCACACCGGCGCCGCGACCCTGGCCTTGAGAACCGAATTCTACCGCCAGCGTATTGCCGATGCGACCCGCTGCAACCCAAAAGAGGCCCAACGACTGGTCGACCGGTTCGAGCTGCCGTCCGTGGACAGTATCAGCCGTCAACCCACCCGCATCGTACCGGTCAATCTAACCTACTACCCGCTGCGAGCACGGGAAAACGCCCTGAGTCGCCTGGCCGGGCACATGGTGGAGGAGCTGCCGGAACGCGTGGCCGAGGAGATCATGACCGAGGGGGCCATGCTGTTGTCCGGCGTGGATATCGACATGCGCTTCGGTGAACCCATTGAAATCACCAACAACCTGTCTTGCCGGAAGATCCAGTGCGATATCCGATCCTCTGCGCCGATCGGTTTCGACGACGAGATCCCCTCACGCAAGTTCATGCGCCATGAAGCGTTGAAGATCATGCAGGGTTACATGACCGCCATTTATCGGATGACCACGGTCAATCACGATCATCTGTTTGCCGCCTGCCTGAAAAAGTCACCGGTCAGTCGCATCAACAAAGAAAATCTGAAACGCCGGGTGTTCCTGGCGTCACAACAAGGGGCGAATTCAAGCGGTGTTTTTTTCCACAACAGCTTCGATAAGAACCAGGTGCATCTGCTCACCGACGATAGATACCACAAATTCAGCGAGTTCGTGGACTTTGCCATGGAAAAAGGCGTGCTGGCATCCGACGGTGCGGTTCTGGAAAAAAATGCCACCCACCTGGCCTCAATGTTCGACTTTCATCGATCCCGGATCGACAACCCCATTGCCGTCATGGCCAATGAAGTCGAACCGCTGACCCGACTGCAGCGCCGAATCTCCCGCCTGTGCTGGCAGCCTGGGTTCTGGCTGAAACGCAAGGTATCCCGGCTTTTAATGCAACGCGAAGTGGATGATTTCAATCACGACTATCAGGCATTTTCATCGCTGAAAGCATCCAAACCCAAGGATGTCGGCCGACCGTATCTGATCAAAGGCGACCGCCAAAAGGTGGGCGTGGTGCTGGCCCATGGTTACATGGCAGCCCCGGCAGAGGTGAGAGGGTTGGCCGAATACCTGGGGAAAATGGGTTTTTGGGTCTACGCCCCCCGCATGAAGGGGCACGGCACCGCCCCGGAAGACCTGGCCGGATGCACCTTTCAGGACTGGATCGATTCCATGGACAGCGGGTATGCAGTCATCAGCAACCTGTGCCGTCGAGTGTTCGCCGGCGGCTTTTCCACCGGCGCCGGCCTGGCCCTGGACCTGGCCCAGCGGGTGCCCGAGGTGAAAGGCGTCTTTGCCGTGTCCGCCCCGCTGCGGCTGAATGACATGGCTGCCCGCTTCGTTCCCGCCGTGGATGTGTGGAACCGCTTCATGGAACGGTTTAACCTGGACGAGGCCAAAAAGACCTTCGTGGACAACCATCCGGAAAATCCGCAGATCAACTATTTCAAAAACCCCATCGCCGGGGTTCGCGAACTGGAGCGGCTCATGTCATCGTTAGAGCCGAGGCTGCCGCTGATCACCGCACCGGCCCTGGTGGTCCAGTCGCGGGAAGACCCGGTAGTCAATCCCAAGGGAACCGAAAAAATATTCAAACTGTTGGGTTCGCCGGACAAGCAGATGGTGATGTTTAACTTTCAACGCCACGGCATCCTGTTGGGAGCGGGTGCGGAGCGGGTGTACCGGGCCATCGGCGGTTTCTTGGACCACCTTCGCAAGAATCCGCGATCGTTATCGCCATCGACTGAAGCTGCAGCTGAACACGGGGAACGCAGGGTGGAGGAAAGCAATTGACCGAGAGATAACAGACGGTTGAATTGGTTTGGTTGGTTGAATTGGTTTGATTAGTTAGCGCAGAAACGTGAACGGTGAATTGTGAACTGTAAACAGCTCAGCTGATGAGCTGGTGAGCCGATAGCTGAAAAGCCGAGAGGTCGAGAGGGCGGGTTAAAAGCCGTGAGGGGGGAGGGCGAGAACGACTCACGACTTACGTAATGCGCCTTGCGACTTACGCCTCACGCCTTGCGGTTAAAAAACCCTGAACTCAGAGAGCAGTGATCAGTGAACAACAAACCAGAGACCAGAGGACCGTAAACCGGTAACCGTCAACCGTGAACCAACTAATTAAACCAATCAAACCAATAAACAGGTATAACTTTATCAATGAACTGGATCGCCTGGACCATTCTTATATTTCTCTTCGCCGATTTTTTGCTTCACCTCGCAGCCGATCGACTGAACCTTAACGCGCTCACCGATGAAATACCAAAACCATTCCAACCTATTTTCGACGTGGAGAAATACCGGCAGGCGCAAACCTATCTGCGCACCAATACCCGTTTCGGACAGATTGCCGCAGCCGTGGATCTGCTGGTGCTGTTCGGCTTCTGGTTTGGCGGCGGCTTTGCCCTCGTGGACGCCTGGACCCGCTCGTTCGGTTGGGGTCACCTGGCCACGGGCTTGGCATTCATCGGGGTGCTTGCAGGATTGAAGAGCCTGGTCGACCAACCGTTCAGCCTCTACGCCACCT
>JAQYWF010000351.1 GCA_030145105.1 Desulfosarcina sp. | reverse complement strand
GCAGCACGTGGAGTGGTCAGGCAATATGCGGACCAGTCGGAATCCGGTGTTCTGCAGTCGGCTCATGGCGTGGCCAAAAGCTCGGTTGGCGCTGCGGCACGAATAGCCGGGACCATACCAGCTACCACCGCGACGGATCCGGTCTTTGCCCGATTCGGTTTCGCAGGGATCGACCACCGAGACGACAGCGTATCGATCATAATGGTCCTCGCACCACTCCCAGACATTGCCGTGCATGTCAAAAAGTCCCCACGCATTGGGGGCATAGCGCTTGACCGGTGCCGGGCCATCTGGGTCAAGGGTTGAAGACCGGTTGGCTGAAACACAAGCGTTATATTTCTTGGCGTTGTTGGCAAACATGGCTCGGGTACAATCGATCTGGCCACCCCAGAAATAAGCCGTCTCAGTGCCCGCCCGGGCGGCGTATTCCCACTGGGCCTCAGTAGGCAAGGCGTAAAGATCACCGGTCATCAAATTGAGTTTCCGGATAAATTTCTTGCAGTCATGCCAGGACACCTTGACTACCGGCATATCTCCAGCGCCTTTCTTCCTGGCAAAAAAGCGCCGCCCCATGACGGCTCGCCATTCATCGACGGTCACTTCGGTGGTTTGCATGTAAAACGGTCGGGTGATGGTGACCTGATGCTGGACCTCGGAGGCCCCCCGATGCACTTCGTCGATGGGGCTGCCCATGATAAATGTGCCGGCAGGGATCAAAACGAACTCCATGCCCAGGGAATTGACTACTTTCTTCTCTTGGGCATCGCTCGCCACTGCCGGGTCATACAGGAACGACAATGCCAGGATTAACAGGAGTCGATTTAAGTAGGCATTTTTTCTGCGCACATGGAGATGAATGGCTCGCCAAAAGGTGGTCGAGAATGTCGGGGTGGAACGTGGGGAATCCATCATCATGTCAGACCTATATTAAAAAAAGGGTTCATCAAGGGGCCTTCATTCAGGTGCGTCAGGCGGCCCGGATCCAACGGTTCAACAACACCCTGTCCGCCTGGTCCATGTAGGTGACGTGCAACCGATAGACGGGTGGCTGGTAGGTATTGTCCACATCGACGACCTTGGCGTAGATGTCTGAAAAGCAGTGCGCCTCCTGGCAAAACGTAAATAAGAGCTTCACATTTGTCAACGGTGAGAGCGTCTCTGTGAAATCGACGACAAAAGTGGTTTCATTGAGTTTGCGCGTTTCACCCGCAATGGGGCCGGCAACCACTTTTTTGCCGTCCAGGCGCCACAGTTGTAACGGCAGGCAGATCTCGACCAGTGGATCGGGTGTTTTCAGGCTGAAACGCAGGTCGTAAGGCGGACCGATGGCATTCACCGGGTAGCAGACCAGGGGGCGCTTGAACCCCTTCATCATAACGGTCATGGGCGGCTCTGCCGCCACCTGCGCATTGACCTTCGCGTAAGTGGTCTCGCCCACCAGCACCTGTCCCCCGATGGTGTTGGATTCAATGCGTGATGCAAGATTGACCACCGCGCCGACGATGCCGTATTTGGTCCTGGCTTCGGAACCCAGGTTTCCCACCACCACCGGGCCGGTGTTGATCCCGATCCCCATCTCCAGGGGAGGCAGGCCGTCGGCCACAAAATCCCGGTTTAGACCGGCCAGGGTCTGCTGCATGGCAAGCGCACAAGCCACGGCGCGAGCCGGGTCGTCAGCTTTTTCCTCGGGGATTCCGAACACGGTGAGGATAGCATCGCCGATAAATTCGTCGATCACGCCGTCGTATTCCTGAATGACCTGGGTCATGGCCTCTAAATAGCGATTGAGTATCCGGACCATCTCCTCCGGGTCTCTAGAATCGGACAAATCGGAAAATCCCCGCAGGTCGGACATGAGCACGGTCACCGTCTGCCGACGACCACCGATCTGCCGACCCTCGGGAGACTCCAGTATCTCGTCGACGATCTTGCGGCTCAGATAGCGACCGAAGGTGTCCTTGATAAAATTGACCAACTGAAGTCGCTGATTGGACACGTTCAGTATGGCCTCCAGCATTTTGACCCGGGTGGAAACAATCTCCCGTATTTCCACGGCGACGTCATCTTCCAGGGGCACGTTGTCCACCTCAGGATGGGTCACATCCAGCCGTCGATTACCCTCCGCGACGGCCTCCATGGGCTGAATAATTTTGCGTTCCAGAAAATGGCGAAGGGAGATCATCATGAACAGAATAATAACGACCACCAGCATAATGATGCGCAACGCATACCACATCAGGTCCGCACCACTGGCGTCCTCAGAGGCCATCTTGTAGACCACTGACCAAACCAGCAGAATCATCTCGATAACCAGAATCCGCCAAAATACACCAGCCAGCAGGATCTCGCGTATCCCCTTGTCCTTCAGTGGCTTTTCAGGTTGTTGGGTCGATGATTCCGTTTTCATGGGCATCATACCGGATAACAGTTATGGCCGTCCGGGCAGGTTAAGATGAATTGGCGTATTTGAGTAATATAAGTCCTGAAACCGATCCAGGCAACGATGGGCATCTGTTAAAAAAGGAAACAGGAAACGCGGTGGCCAGCGTCCAGGTTTTTCATTTTAGGGGCTTGCAAATTGCAGGTATTGTCCACGGCCAGACGGCAGCGGGGGTAGAACAGACAGTGGTCGGTTTCCGGTCGGGGCCGTTCGACGTCCAGCAGGGTGTCGAACCCGTGATGCTTGCTGCCACCGAAACGGGGATGGGCGTCCAACAGCGCTTTGGTATAGGGATGTCGCGGATGCATGATGGTCTCCCGGGCCGTACCCAGCTCCACCAGCCGGCCGCGGTAAATCACCCCTACCCGGTCGCACAGGTTCCGGGCCGCCGCCAGGCTGTGGGTGATGAACAGCATGGTGACACCGAAAGTCTCCCGCAGGCGGTGGAGCAGCCGGAAAATCTGAAAAGAGATTGAGGCATCCAGCATGGAGGTCGGCTCGTCGGCAATCAGGAACCGGGGTTCCAGAACCATGGCCCGGGCGATGGCCACCCGCTGGCGCTGTCCCCCGGAAAGTTGATGGGGATATCGGTTCAGATAGGCCTCCGGTGGTGTCAATTCGGCGGTCTCGAGCGCTTCACAGACCCGAACGCGGCGCGATGCCCGGTCTCCGATGCCATGAATAACCAGCGGCTCACAAACGGTATCGAAAATGGAAAAGTGGGCGTTGAGGCTCTGGTAGGGGTCTTGGAAGATCACCTGAACCTGTTTGGTAAATTCCCGCTTTGCACGCCCTTTCAGGCCCACAATGTCTTTCCCGTCGAACCGGATCCGGCCGTCATCTGGCGATTCTAAACCCACAATCAGCCGACTGGCCGTTGTTTTGCCGCTCCCGCTCTCCCCGACCAGACCGAAAATTTCACCGGCATTGATGTCTATGGAGATACGGTCTAAGGCGACGACACGGCTTCCAGAGGCGCCCAGCAAAGAATCGCCTGAACGATAGATTTTGGTCACATCTGTCATCGAAAGGATCGGGGAAGTGGCGCGCGTAGTCATATCAATGTTGCTCCCCGGCATGTTGACAGCGCACCCGATGGGTTCTTGACAGCGCCACCCAATCGGCCTGTCCACGCCGACAGGCGGCGGTCGCATTCGGACAAATGGTTTGAACCGGACATCCGCCGGAAATGGAGGGCTCATTGGGTGTAGGACTGACCAGACCGGCAAGGTCTGCAGGTTCATCCGAGAGGGTGAGCAGGGAACCCACCAGCATCCGCGTGTAGGGGTGTCCCGGACAGTCCAACACTTCCTGCCGAAGGCCATACTCCACCATACTGCCTGCATGCATGACGCCGATATGCGTACACACATCCGCCACCACGGCCAGGTCATGGGAGATAAAGATCATGCCGATATTCATCTCTTTTTGAAACGTACCGATGGCGTCCAAAATCTGATTCTGGACGATGACGTCTAACGCAGTGGTAGGCTCGTCGGCAATAATCAGCGAGGGATTGCAGGCCAGTGCCATGGCAATGATCACGCGCTGACGCATCCCGCCGGAGAACTGGTGTGGATAGTCCCGAAGCCTGCTCTCGGGAATCTTTACCAGGTCGAACAGGGATCTCGACCGGTGAGCGACGGCATGGCTGGAAAGATCTGGTTCATGGGTAATGATGGCTTCGGCGATCTGGTCCTGAACCCGATGCACGGGATTCAACGCATTCATGGCGGCTTGGAAAATCATGGAGATCCGGCGCCATCGGATCTGGCGCATTCTCTCTTCACTGACGGTAGTCAGGTCTTCGCCCTCAAAACGGGCTTGGCCGGAAACAATCCTTGCATTCGACGCCAACAGCCTCATCAGGCCCATACCGATGGTGGTTTTTCCGCACCCGGATTCACCCACCAGCCCCAAGGATCCGCCCCGTTCCACGCGAAAGGAAACCCCGTCCACCGCGAGGTTGATGCCGCTGGCAGTGCGGTAGCCGATACTCAGGTTGTCAACTTCCAGCAAGGCTGTGGTCACGCTTGGGTCTCCTCTTTGCGCAGGCGCGGATCCAGCACGTCGTCCATGGCGCGACCGGTCATGTAAAAGGCCATGGTGATCATGGAAATGCAAATGCCCGGCGGAAATCGTTTTCGTTATAAGGTGCCGCGCTTGGATAAACAATGAAAATAACCCCTTCAGCAAACTTCTTAAACTCCCAATCTGATATAGAAACATACCAATCTTTTATTATTTTAAAGCTGCTGGGTTCAATTGAATCCCATTCTTTTATCTCATAATCATCTACATATGGAAGACCAGAATGAATTTTTACTTTAGAGTTTTTGGTTTCGATTAGCCCAAAAGCAGGGCTCACCTTGCCAAAGGAAAACTCCAGCCGTTCTTCATGGCCTTTCCACCAAACAAAAATCTTCATATTACCCGAATAATTTTTTTCTAATCTGAATTGATATATCATCCTGGAATCACTTCTGTCTTCCTTTGCATTTATCCTGAAAGGGAAACGAAGTATTTTGTGAGAAACCTCTTTTGCCCAAACGCAAGGATAGGTGAGAAATACTAATATGAAAATAAGCAAGATCTTCATATGCGGTCACCTCCTATTGCCCCAGTGTGAGGGTAAGTTATGATATATTGAGAATAACACAGATAGGGGAAAATCTGTCATGCAAAATAGGTTTGATGGAAATTTCATGCCTTTCGCACCTGAGATATCTTGCCATGTTCTGACATAATTAAAGTTACCAAGATGTTGTTATACACTTTTCATACACACAACTCCGAACGACTTCCCTCTGAGACACCCTATAGCCTGCTTAAGAGAGGTGAAATTATCCGAGATTTTAATATCAGAGATTGCAGATTAAGG
>JAQYWF010000328.1 GCA_030145105.1 Desulfosarcina sp. | reverse complement strand
GGGTTTGTTTTTTTGGACTGCGAAAGCATCTTTTTTTCTGTAATCCTTTGTGATAAATACGTTTGCGCTCATTTTGGCCGTTTAAGTTCTCTTAAATAATCTACGCTTAGTAACGGATTAAGCCTTCTATGTCAATACGAAATCCAAAAATTAGCCAGGTGAAAAAAATAGTTAAAATCACTGTTACCGCCCATGGTAGGCTAATATTCTCTGGGTGTTTTATTGATCTGATCCAGAGTAAACACCGGCCCGTCCTTGCAGACCAGTTCTTTGCCGATGCCGCAGCGGCCACACATGCCGAATCCGCATTTCATGCGGTTTTCAAGGCTCATGATGATGTGGTCGTGGGCGTAGCCCAGTTTTTCGAGTACCGGTTGGGTGAACTTGATCATGATGGGGGGGCCGCAAACGATGGCATAGGTGTCGTCGCCTCCCTGGGGTGCCTTTTGCTCGGTGATGGGGGGAACGAAGCCCACGTTGTACTTCCAATCGGGATCGTCGGTGGCATCTACGGTGATGTGCATATTGATGTCATCGCGCTTCTCCCATTCCACCAACTCGTCTTTGTACAGCAGCATGCCTGGTGAGCGGGCGCCGTAAACCACATCGATGTCGCCGAATTTCGGCCGGTTGGACGGATCCAGCATATAGACGATGGATGAGCGCAGGGTCGTGAAAGCGAATCCACCGCCCACGATGAGGAGGTTCTTGCCCTCCAACCCTTCCCAGGGGTACCAGTTGCCCAGTGGTCCCCGCAGCCCCATGATATCCCCGACCTTCATGTTGTGAAGATGGGTGGTGACCACACCGGCCCGGTTGACGGTGAATTTGACGAACCCTTTCTCAACGGGGGAGGAGGCGATGCCGATGGGGATTTCGCCCTTGCCGGGAATGGACAGCTCGGCAAATTGGCCGGCCTGGTAGGCGAATCTCTCCTCGTCCCCCTCGTTGAGAAAGACGAATTTGAACGTCTTCAGGCTCTTGTCTTCGGCCTCGACGGTGATGTCGTCAATGCGGACCGGATAGGGTAAATATGGATTTTCCAATGGTTCTTCCCTCCATAGGGTTCAAGATCGCGTTTTTAGCAAGTATAAGGGAAAGAAGCTGTATTTCAAATACCGCGACGACCAATAACTGATCCTAAAAACGTTGTCTTAAAGTCTATCAACCCTGCGCGGCGCAGGCGTCTGCAGGTTTGAAGCTGTTCATCTGTTCGCACAACCGGCGGATGTCGATATTTACCGGGCACTGGCGAACGCACCTGCCGCATCCCACACACATGATGCCCGCTTCGTACTTGTCCACGAAGTATTTGAGCTTGTGCATGAAGCGTTGGCGGACCCGCTGGGTTTTGGTGTCCCGGGGATTGTGCCCGGTGGTGTGGACGGTGAAGATGGGGAACATGCAGCTGTCCCAGTTTTTCATGCGCACACCGGACTTGCCGTGAACCTCGTCCTGGATATCGAAACACCAGCAGGTGGGGCAGGAGAAAGTGCAGGTGCCACAATTGATACAGGAAAAAGCGATGTCGTCCCAAAAGGGCGCCCCATGCAGTTCCAGAAGGTCGGTGTCTGCCAGGTTGTCGGTCTTGACGGTCGAGACGATACGGCCCTCCGCCGCTTTCCTGCCGGCATCGAATACCGCAGGATCGTCAGCGGTTTCTGACCAGCCGGCGGCGGCGGCGAAGGCCTTGCCCTTGTCTGTGAGCAGCTTGGCCAGGTAGGCGTCGCCCTGGTCCATGACGAGCATGTCGAGCCCTTCCTCATGATAGGGCCCGCAACCGGCGGTGGTGCAGAAGCAGGTGGACAGGGGCGTGTCGCAGGCCATGCCGATGAAGGTGGTGGCATGGTAGGCGTTTAGCCAATAAGGGTCCTTCACGTCCGGCGTGTCGAAGTTCAGCTTCACCAGCAGGGTCGATTTGGCATCGCAGGGTCGGATACCGACCACGGCGCGGGGCGTGTCGTCTGTGGCGACCGCTTTCATGATGTGGTGGTCGTCCCGGGACTCGTCCAATGAGAATTCGAGCATCTCTTCGGATTGGGGAAACAGCAGTGCCTTGGGCGACAGGCGGGTGTTGACCATATCAAAATCCGGCATTTCGCCCTTTTCCAGTGCCTTGAACTGGTGATAGTCCTTCTCCTTGACCGGCCCATACAGCCGGTAGGCATCGGCGGCGGCCGTCAAACCTTCGGCCCAGTTTTTTTTATCGATTTTAACGAGCGTCATAGCGTTAACCTTTACAGCCTTAAAGGAAGTTGCAGGCGGGAAAACGGCATTCCCCGCGTCCTTTCGTCTTCATCTACTTGATGAAAGCCTCAGGATCATTGGCTTGGTAAACATCCATTGCCGGACGCTGATCCAGGGAAAGCCCGGCTTCCCAACCGAACTGTTCCTGACAGTCCATTTCCAGCTTTCGCGTGAGCAGCCGCATATTGATGCCCACTGGGCAGGCCCGTTCACAGGCACCGCAGTCGGTGCATCGGCCGGCGCAGTGGTAGGCCCTCAAAAAATGGAACGTTCGTACATCCAAGGGGTCCTGACCCTTGCCCATCCATTGGGGTTTGGCCTCATCCACGAAACAGGTGGGACAGTAGCACAGCGGGCAGGCGTTGCGGCAGGCGTAGCAGCGGATGCACGGAGACAGCAGGTCATCGAAAAACTGCCATTTCTCCTCGGTGCCCATGGTCTCGATCTTCTGGATATCCGCGTAGCGGTCGACGTCCGTTTGCTCTTGCACCGCGTCGGCCACCATTTCATCAAAGATCACCGGATTGCGATGAATACACAGCGCGCAGTTCTGCTGCAGCACCTCGGTTTTGTCGAAGAGGGTTTCCGCATCGGCGGTCTTGATCTTGATGGTGTCTTCGGTTTCAGATACCGCTATAATTTCACCCTTCACCATGCCGGTGATCTTGCGTTTATCGATCATTCCCGTGCAGGGGACGCCGACGATGTAGACCTGGTCGCGTTTGATCTTGTTTTCGATGATGTGGGTGACGATGTTGCGCGAGTCGCACCCTTTGGCGATCACGGCCACTTTTTCTTTGCGGTTGGTCAGGTAATTGGCCAGGTTGATGCCGCAGTTGCTGTCCCACCACAAGGTGTCGACCGCTTCAGGCGTGGTGGCAAAGCAGGGCTCGTTCATCATGGGCATGGTTCCCTTGCGAAATCCGATGACCATGTCCACGGTGCATTCTTTGAGCAGGCGACCGGCAATCTCTTTAATCTTCTCAGTGTATCCTAGCATGTTATGCTACCTTGGCCGTATCTTTGATGAAATGGTTGTTGGGCCCGATGGCTTTGACCTTTTCGGTGACTTCCTTGACCACGTTGACGAACTTGGTGGATTCCGCCGAAGAGATCCAGGAAAAGTGCAGGCGGTCCGGTTCGACGCCCATCAGTTCCATCAGGTTTTTAAACAGGGTGAATTTCCGTCGTGCGTAGTAATTACCTTCCAGGTAATGGCATTCGCCGGGATGTCACCCGCTGACCCAGACCGCATCGGCGCCTTCCCTGAGCGCCGTCAGGGCGAACTTCGGGTCCATGCGGCCGGTGCAGGGGATGCGAATCACCCGGATGTTGGAAGGGTACTGCATTCTGCCGACACCGGCGAGGTCCGCTGCCCCGTAACTGCACCAGTTGCAGAGAAAACTGACAATTTTCGGTTCCCAATCAGACATGCGTTTTTCTCCTTTAAATCATCGTCAACCGATTCAGATCGGTCGCCGTCTACCGTTTGATCATCACAGCAAAATCAGACTGCCTCATTCAGGGTGAAAATCTGAGCAAAGATTTGGTCGTTGTCGAATCCTTTCAGATGGATCGCCCCTGAACGGCACGAGGCAACGCACAGACCGCAGCCTTTGCACAGCACCGGGTTGATCGACGCCTTGCCGGCATGCATGCGGGCTTCGGCTTCAATGAAGGACGGCGCCGAATAGGGGCAGATGGAGACGCAAACACCGCAGCTGCTGCATATGGCTGGCTCCGTTTCGGCAATCGTTCCGCTGGTGTGGATGGTTTCTTTGGCCAGCAGGGTGATCGCCTTGGACGCGCTTGCCCGGCCTTGAGCGATGGCTTCATCGATGGGTTTGGGATAATGGGACAAACCACACAGAAACACACCGTCCGTAGCGAACTCAGATGGTCCCAGCTTGGCATGTTTTTCAACAAAGAACCCGTCGTCATTAAGTGGAACCTTGTAAAACTGGGCCAGGGCCTCATCCTTGTTGGGGATGACCGCTGAAGCCAGCGTTACCAGGTCCGCCGTTATTTCGACCGGGCGCTGCAGGACGTGATCCGTGGCCAGAATGCGGACCCCATTGTCGTCGGCCGTTAGGGTCGGTTTGTTCTGGAGGTCGTAACGGATGAAGATGACACCCGCCTGCCTTGCTTTTTTGTAAAGGTATTCCCGTTCTCCGTAGGTCCGGATGTCGCGGTAGAGGACATAGACATCCATGTCCGGGTTGAGTTTCTTCAACTCCAGGGCGTTGTCGATGGAGTGGGTACAGCATACCCGGCTGCAATAGAGGCGATCAGGCTCCCGTGACCCCACGCACTGGATGAAGACTGCCGACTTCATCGTTTTCAAGGCGGGATCGCCGGCAATGAGCTTTTGATCCAACTCCAGGCTGGTGAGGATTCGCGGGTCTTTGCCGTAGCTGTACTCATCGGGCTTAAGGGCCGTGCCGCCCGTGGCGATCACCGCGACGCCGTATTCCAACTCGCTTTCCGAGTCACCATTTTTTAGGGTTGATTTAAAATTGCCCACAAAGCCTTCCACGCTGGACAGGCGGGTGTTTAGGTGGACCTTTATATTGTCGCTGCCGGTGATCGAATCGACCAGAGCGGCCAGCTTGTCTTTGACGCGGTCGCCGGTGGCCGTCTTGAAAATATGATGGGCGTTGCCGCCCAGACGCTCACCCGCTTCTACGATGTGGGTGGTATACCCCTGGCTGGCCAGGCTTTTGGCGGCCGTCATACCGGAGATGCCGCCGCCGACGACCAGGGCGGTCTGGTTGACATTCAGTTCGGCCTCGGGCAGGGGCTGCATCAGGGCGACTTTGGAGACGGCCATGCGCACCAAGTCTTTGGCTTTAGCGGTGGCCAGGTCGGGGTTGTTCTTGTGAACCCAGGAGTCGTGGTTGCGGATATTGCACATCTCGAACAGGTATTTGTTCAATCCTGCATTGATCAGAGTTTCCTGGAACAGGGGTTCGTGGGTCTTGGGCGTGCAGGCGGCCACCACCACGCGGTTGAGCCCCTTCTCCTTGATCAACTCGGACATGGTTTCCTGGCTGTCCTGGGAGCAGGCATATAGGTTCTTGGCCACATACTCCACATAGGGCAGGCTGGCTGCATAATCCCGGACCGCCGGCACGTCGACAACGCCGGCGATGTTGATGCCGCATTCGCAGACAATGACTCCAATCTTGGGTCGGTCACCGACGACATTGGCCTGGGGGATCACTTCTGCCTGTTGGGTCAATGTGTTTCTGGCGGTGCTCAGGGATTCTCCGGCAGCGGAAGCCGCCGCACTTGCATCGACAACCGACTGGGGGATGTCTTTGGGCCCCTGGAATGCGCCGCATACGTAGATGCCATCCCGGGAGGTCTGTACCGGGCTGAAGGTGTCTGTCTTGCAGAAGTTGCCTTCGGTGAGCTCGATGCCCAGTCGGTTGGCCATGGCCACCACTTCCGGATCGGTTTGAAGGCCGATGGAGAGAACGATCTGATCGAACGTCTCGGTGACCGTTTCGCCTTCTTCGGTAATGTAGCGCACACTCAGGTCATCGGAATCCGGCACCGGGTCGATGGTATGTACCCGGCTTCGGGCAAACATTTGCAAAAATTATATTTTTTAATTATTTCGTGTAATTTATTTCAATTTTATCTAATATATCCAGAATGACTTGAAATGACGTCATCTCCTGTGCT
>JAQYWF010000205.1 GCA_030145105.1 Desulfosarcina sp. | reverse complement strand
ACCACATCCACCTGGTGGGCAGCCTCCTGCGGACCCTTGTCAGCGACGATGTCGATCATCTCTTCGGCAGTGACGACAACCACCTTGCCGGCCCTGATTTTATCGTTAATCTGCTGAACCGTTTTCTGAACCTTAAAGCGTGCCATGCCGCCGTCTGCTCCTATCGGGGTCCCGCGTCATCGATTTTGGCGCTGATGTTGTTTTTGATCCACGCGCCGTCCCACCACTCCACCGGATTGACATAGGTCTGGTGAATCAGGGCGGCATAGTGCAAGTGGTCACCACCCGCCAGACCCGTCAAGCCTGTCTTGCCGATACTATCGCCCTTATTGACCATCTGGCCGACGGCGACATCGATTTGACTCAAATGCGAGTAGAGGGTGAACAGTCCGAACCCGTGGTCAAGAATGATGGTGTTGCCATAGATGCCCTGGTCACCGGTGAATGCCACTTTCCCGCGGTTGGCCGCCGGTACCGGGGAATGCGCGGTAGACGCCAGGTCAATCCCCATGTGCACCTGGCGGTCGATCTCCTTGCCGCCGTAAAAATAGGTGCGGTGATCGGCGAATCGGGCACGGTTGGCAGACCGCGGAAGCCGCAAAAATGGTCCCTCCCAAAGGATATCGGTTTCTGTCTGCTGGGTGATTTGGTATATCGCCTCGGTATCCTTGAGACGCAGTTCACGATTGACTTTAAGAAAAAGATCGGCTCGGCTGCCGCCCGATGATTCCGGAAAGTAGCGCTCGAAATCGGGCATTTTCGCATTAAAAAAGGTGTCGGACAGATTAATCGTGTCTTTTCTGAAAGACCGGGTGTTGATGTGATATGCCAAGCCGGCCGTCGACCGGTTGCCGGCAAAGTCTTCTGCGGCAACCGCCAGTCGCGTTTCCTTGCCTTGCTGGAAATCCAAGGCAAACAGGGCCATGTGGATGGACGGATCTTTGAAATAACCGGCATATCCCGGAAAAAAAAGATCGCCCACCGTCACCCCGCTGACCGGGCAATCTTCCGACAGCCGGTATATTGCCGCACCACTGCCTCCCTGGGTTAGATTGTGGGAGCGGCTGATCAGGTCAATGGACGGCGCCTTGGTGTCGATCTGGATCTCCTTTTCCAGGTAAACCCGATTGCCTTTTCCCCACTTGCGCAGCGAGTAATCCCAAGCCACGACACGGATGACGCCCTTTCCGTCGGCCAGCCCCAGGGACTGAGGGGAGACCGGTGCTTTGACTTGCACCGACTTTTCCGTGCCGCCCGCAAAGAAACCGGCCGATGGAAAGGTTCGCTGCAACACCTCAACCTCCCGGCCCTCGACCAACAGGCCCATCCAGACTTTGCGGACACCGCTGCCGGTATCTTCAACATTCACGGTAACGGTCCGCGTTGCACCGATAAAAGGCGATTCTAGTTCGATTTCCAATGCAGGCGCCGAGCCTTCCATGCGGATGATGGCCAGCCATACGGCAGGGATACTGATCAGCAGCGCCACGGTAACCAACAGGATCGGTCTGAGTGAGCTTCCTTTTTTATTCAACGGTTTCTTTCCTTTCGGCGCTGTTCTTTAGCCGTCTATTGAATTGGGGACAATACCAGTTAAGCCACCGGTAATCAAGGCAAAGTTTTTCGCGTCTTGACTTTTTAACAGCCTGAGGATACATAATAAAACATGATTCCAATTCTCTTGAAAGATGACATTGAATGAAAACGAATAGCCCTTTTTTCCTAGTCAGCGGTCCATGCGTCATCGAAGATGAGGCAGTCACACTGCGCATCGCCACCCGACTCAAAGCGCTGACAGACAGTCTCGGCATTCCCTTTACCTTCAAAGCATCTTATGACAAGGCCAACCGGACCGCCATCACCTCTTTCCGGGGGCCGGGCATTCAGGATGGTCTGCGCGTGCTGGCCAACATCAAAGAAACCCTTGACGTGCCGATCCTGTCCGACGTTCACCGCATCAGCGAAGTGGCGGCGGCCGCCCAGGTGCTTGATGTCATCCAAATTCCGGCCTTTCTCTGCCGCCAGACCGACCTGCTCCTGGCGGTCGCAAAAACCGGCAAACCGGTAAACGTGAAGAAAGGCCAGTTTCTGGCCCCCTGGGATATGGTCAATATCGTCGAAAAGATCCGCTCGGTATCCAGCGTCCAACCCATGATCACCGAGCGTGGGGTTATGTTCGGATATAACAATCTGGTCGTGGATTTCAGGGGGATCCACATCATGCAGCAAACCGGTTGTCCAGTGATTTTCGACGCCACCCATAGTGTTCAATTGCCCGGCGGGGCGGGAACCCATTCCAGCGGCCAGCGCGAGTTTGCCCCGGTACTGGCTCGGGCAGCCATGGCGGCTGGTGCCGACGGTGTTTTCCTGGAAGTACACGAAGACCCGGACAAAGCCCTCTGCGACGGCCCCAATTCACTCCCCCTGGATCAGTTGCCCGCTCTGCTGGTCCAGCTTAAAGCCATCAAAACCGCCCTGGCCGCTTGACATCATCCCATGATCGACACCCGCCTGAAACAAATTGACTTGATACTCCTGGATGTGGACGGTGTCCTCACCACTGGCCAGGTGATTTACAACGACAGCGGCCAGGAAACCAAGGTGTTTCACGTGCGAGACGGTTTGGGTGTCCGCATGCTGATGGAAGCCGGCCTTGCCGTGGGTATCGTCACCGGCCGCCGCTCCATGGCACTGGTTCACCGGTGCAAAAACTTAGGCATCAACCTGCTCAAAGACGGTATCCGCGACAAGGCGTCCGCCCTTGAAGAGATCCTGAAAGAGACCGGGGTGGCAGCCTCAGCCACGGCCTTTGTGGGAGACGACCTACCGGATTTGCCCATCATGCGCCGGGTGGGCGTGCCCATCGCCGTCGGCGATGCCCACGATAGGGTTAAGCAGGCCGCCATGATGACCACTCGGGCAATGGGGGGTTGCGGTGCAGTGCGTGAAATCAGCGAACGGATCCTGAAAGCCAGGGGAGATTGGGAACCGATGATCAAAAGACTTTTTTCATGAAAAGTCGCCGTTTGATTCAGGGTGTATTGCTGAGTATTGTTGCACTGGTCCTGGCCGGTACAATTATCGTCTTTATTGGGTATCGCCGGATAACCCGTAATCCGGAAGTGCTGTTGGACCTGGTAAATGATGAAGCGGATATGCAGCTCAACAAGATTCGCCAGACCGCCATGAAAAACGGCATTCGGGAGTGGCGCTTGGAAGCTGACTCGGCAACCCTTCTGGAAAAAAAGAAGACCATGCTGTTGGCCAATCCGGAGGTGGAGTTTTTCATGGACGACGGGGATCATGTACACCTGACCGCCGAGCAGGGAACGATTTACACGGACTCCAGGCGCATTAAGATCTCAGGTAGGGTATCGGCCAACACCAGCCTTTACCAATTCCAGACCGAGGCAGTCGACTACGACCCGGCCGCCAGGGAACTTCGCGCCGATACACCGGTGACCCTCTCCGGCGAGTCGTTCACCCTGAATGCTGACACGATGACCATGAACCTGGATACCAGAATCACCCGTTTCGAAGGCAGTGTGGAAGGAATAATCAGTGAAGATCTTCAACTTTAGATGCCCTGCCAGCTTAGTGCTGACGATACTGTTTTGCATGCTGCTGTTTCCCCCGCTGACCACCCAGGGTGAGGCCGGAACCGAGACCAAGTTAGCGCAATCGGCCGATCCGGAGGCAAAAAAAATTCATATTTCGGCGGATCGACTCATATCCAACTCAGCTGACAACAATGCGGAGTTTATTGGAAATGTAATCGCCCGGCAGGGAGAGACCCAGATCACCGCCGACAGCATCAAAATATTCATATCCGGCAAATCCGAAGCTGAACCCGCTTCGCCGGCCCAGTCCTTGGAGAAGCTGGTGGCCACTGGGAATGTGGAAATTAAATTCGACAATAGGCTTGCCGTTGCCCGGCAGGCAGTATATATAACAGCACAGCGCATGCTGATCCTGAACGGCCCGGGGGCCATGATAACCAGCGGCGACAATACCATCACCGGCGAAACCATCACGTTCTACCGGGATGATGGGCGGTTCACCGTCGAAGGTGGACCCAGCGGTCGCGTCAAAGCTGTAATCCTCCCGGAAGAATCAGGATTGGAGTAGCCCGTGAACACGTACCCCGTGGGAAACAGCTAATGGCTGCCTTGTCTGTTCGTGAACTGGTCAAGGTCTACCGGGGCAGGAAAGTGGTGGACCGAGTCAGCCTAAACGTGGAAAGCGGACAGGTGATCGGCCTGCTGGGGCCCAACGGTGCGGGCAAAACCACCACTTTCTATATGACCGTGGGGTTGATCAAGCCCGATAGCGGCCGGGTCTTTCTCGATGATATGGACATCACGGGATACCCCATGCATGTCCGGGCAAGAACAGGGGTCGGATACCTGCCTCAAGAGGCCTCCATTTTCAGGAAACTGACCGTGCGCCAGAATATTCTGGCGATTCTGGAGACCCTGCCCCTTTCGCGCCAGCAGCGCCATGACCGCACTGACCGCCTGCTGGAAGAGCTGGGTATCACCCACGTGGCGGAGTCAAGAGCGGCGGTACTGTCCGGTGGCGAGCGCCGCCGGCTGGAAATCACGCGGGCCTTGGCGACGGACCCGGCCTTCATGTTGCTGGACGAGCCATTTGCCGGCATCGACCCGCTGGCGGTGATCGATATAAAAAATATCATCGCCCACTTGAAGGACCGGAACATCGGCATCTTGATATCCGATCACAATGTGCGGGAAACGCTGGGCGCGTGTGATTCGGCATTTATTTTGAGCGACGGCAAAGTGATCGAAACCGGAACACCGGAACATATCGCTTCGAGTGCCATCGCCAGACGAATTTATTTGGGAGACGAATTCAGACTCTAAGATGGCAATTGAACTCAGACAACAACTCAAACTGACCCAACAGCTCATTATGACGCCACAGCTCCAAATGGCGATCAAGCTGTTACAACTGTCCCGTCTTGAGCTGGTCGACACGATAAGACAGGAGCTAGAAGAGAATCCCACCTTAGAAGAAATACAGGAGACTCCCGACAAATCCAAGGAGAGCGAACCCGACGAAGCGCCTGTCGCCGCCGTTGATGAAGCGCGTGAAGTTACCATCGACGAGAAGATCAATGACGAAATAGACTGGAGCAATTACATCGACGAGTATAACTCGCCGGGAAAAGTCAATTTCGAGTCAGAAAGCCGGGATGCTCCCCAATACGAGGCATTCGTCTCCTCCAAAGAGTCGCTCAGCGATCACCTGTTATGGCAGCTGTTGATGCTGTCACCCACCGATATCGAAAAGCAGGTCGGCAGTCTGATTATCGGCAGCCTCAACCCTGACGGATACCTGCAACTGTCTGTCGAAGAACTCTCGCTGCAAAGCGGCATTTCCATCGAAATGGTCGAGGATGTCCTGGAAACCATGCAGTCCTTTGATCCGGTGGGGATTTGTGCCAGGGACCTGAGGGAGTGCCTTCTGCTTCAGTCCCAGCTTCTGGATCTGGAAAACAGCTTGGTGACAGATATTATCTCCGATCACCTGAAAAATCTGGAAAACAAGAATTACAAGGCCATTTGCAAAGCCCTGAAGGTGAAAATCAAAGACGTCATTGCCGCGGTCAACGTCATCCGCGCGCTGGAACCCAAACCGGGGAGACAGTTCACCGAAGAGACGCCCCACTATATCATCCCGGATATCTACGTCCACAAGAGCGAGGGTGAATTTGTCATCGTCCTAAACGACGACGGCATGCCCAAACTTCGCGTCAATCCTTTCTACAAACGGGCCATCACCAAAAAAAACGAGGTCAGCGCGAATACCAAGGAATACATTCGCGACAAGATGCGATCTGCGGCCTGGCTGATCCGCAGCATTCACCAGCGCCAGAAAACCATCTATAAAGTGATGGAGAGCATCCTGAAATTTCAACGGGACTTTTTCGATAGAGGGGTGACCCATTTAAAACCCATGGTGCTCAGGGATGTGGCCGAAGATATCGGCATGCACGAATCCACCATCAGCCGGGTGACGACCAACAAATATGCCCACACCCCCCAGGGTATTTACGAACTGAAATATTTTTTCAACAGCTCCATCAAACGGGTCTTTGGCGAGGATATCGCATCGGCCAGCGTGCAGGCCAAAATTAAAAAGCTCATCGAAGGGGAAAACCCAAAGAAACCTTACAGCGACAGTAAGATGGCCGAGTTGCTCAAAACAGACAATATTGACATCGCCCGTCGCACAGTGGCCAAATACCGGGAGATGATGGGTATTTTGTCCTCCAGCAAACGAAAACAATTCTGATGGCTTCCCCGGAAGTCGGCCACGGGTTTCTCGCCCCGCCTGCAAATAAAATCGGCGACGGGCGTATTTGAAACCGGTTGACCGCCCTCTACCGACCGGTATTCCCAAAAGGAGGCACCGACCATGAACACATCCGTCAGATTCAAAAACCTCGAGTCTTCCGATGCCCTCAGATCTTATGTCAGCGAAAAACTGGACCGAATGGAAAAATACTTCAACGGCCCGGCCGAAGCCAATGTGGTCCTGTCCATTGAAAAATTTCGCCACAGCGCTGAAATCAACATCATGGGAGACCGGCTGATCATCAACGGCAAGGAGGAAACCGAAGAGATGTATTCAGCCATCGATATGGTGCTGGACAAATTAGAAGGACAGATAAAAAAAAGCAAACAGAAGGGTCGGAAATACCGATCCAAGGAAAAAACCGGTGCTATGATACCCGAGCAGGCGATTGATATGGACGGTGACCTGCCCAGGGTACGGGTCCACCATATCGAATTCAAGCCAATGGATGTGGATGAAGCGGTGATGCAGATGGATCTGATGAAAAACAACTTCCTGGTATTCACCAATGCCCGAACGGAATCGGTCAACGTCCTGTACCGGCGAAAAGATGGCAACTACGGATTGATCCAGCCGCGGTAATAGCAGAGATTAACAGCATCCGGATAGGCTTAAAAGAATAACAACGGGAATATGCCGGATCCAGTGAGACAGCGATGAAAATATTAGATGTACTTGACAAAGAAGCGATTCTTATCGATCTAAAATCCAAAGACAAAATAGGCATATTAAATGAACTGGTGACCCCTGCTGCGCATATTACAGGCATCGACCACAACGAAATAGTGCGGGTGTTGATGGAGCGGGAACGATTGGGTAGCACCGGTATTGGCGGCGGCATCGGTATTCCCCATGGCAAACTTAAAAACCTGGAGAAACTGGTTCTGGGCTTTGGCTTGAGCCGAGAGGGGGTGGATTTCGAGTCCATGGACGGTCGCCCCACCTACTTATTTTTCCTGCTTATCACCCCCGAACACTCAACCGACCTTCACCTCAAACTGCTGGCCCGCGTATCACGGATGCTTAAAAAGGAGCCGTTAAAAGCGTTGATGATGAAGGCCACCAGCGCCGATGAAATCATCGCCATCATCGGTGAGGACGATGACGATTTTTAGCCGTACACCGGGCATCCGCCTCAATCTCCTTACCCAATAATAATGTGAGAACCGCGCTGTGAAACGGACACCCATCACCATTGTCACCGGAAGATCCGGCTCCGGGAAAAGTACGGCTCTGGCTGCGTTTGAAGACGCAGGTTATTACTGCGTGGACAACATGCCGATCGCCTTGTTGCCAGGGTTCTTAAACTTATCTTTGGATCATGCCGACGCGTTTACCAGTTTGGCATTCGGCATGGATCTTCGGGATAATGGCTTTATCCGGCAATATGAATCCATCCTGGATACATTAGAGGGTATGGGCTTTGATTTTCGAATCTTTTTTCTGGAAGCTGAAGAGAAGACACTGCTGAGGCGATACAGCCAGACGCGTCGGCGGCACCCGCTGGCACAGGATAAAAGTATTCGCGATGCAATTCGCTCAGAAAAATCATTACTGGCATCATTGCGACGCAAGGCCAACCAGATCATCGACACATCGGATCTGAATGTCCACGACCTAAAAGCCATCGTCCGGAAAATTGCCACCGCGGGCACGGGACACGATGCGATGAATGTTCAGGTAATCTCATTTGGGTACAAGTATGGACTCCCGGTTCATGCCGATCTAGTCATGGATATCCGTTTTCTGAAGAACCCCTATTTTGACCCGTCACTTCGACCGTTGAGCGGGGAAACAGAAAAAATTCGCTCTTTTGTCTTGAACTCTGACCAAACCTGTTTATTTTTAAAAAAATATTTTGATCTGCTGGATTTGTTGATTCCCCAATATGAAAATGAAGGAAAATCATACCTCACCATTGCCGTCGGTTGCACAGGAGGTCGTCACCGCTCCGTCGTTATCGCCAGACAATTGTGTGATCACATTACGGCATTGGGTCGTAAAACGGAACTGACCCATCGCGACATCAACAAATCCCATAGACCATGAAAATGACATCCGCTTCCGTTATTCCCATTCACCCGATGAAAGACAGGCAGACATGATTGGCGTTTTAGTGGTTACCCATTGCCGGCTCGCAGATGCATTGCTCGAGGCGGCGGAATTCATCCTTGGAGAACGACCCGAGGCCATGGCCCCCGTATCCATCGATTTGAACGAAAACGCGGATAAATTGCGCAACAAAATTGCCGACGGCATTAAAAAACTGAAAAGCGACGACGGGATTCTGATTCTTACAGACATGTTCGGCGGAACGCCATCCAACCTGAGCTATTCGTTTCTCGAGGAGGGCCGCATCGAGGTGATATCCGGAGTTAATCTGCCAATCCTGATCCGGGCGGCCAGCGCCCGGAAAAATCAGAACCTTTCGGAACTGGCAACCAATCTTGAATCGTTCGGAAAAAGAAGCATCTCTTTGGCCAGCGGTATATTGAAAGGGAACAAGAGAGGGTAATCGCCAGGCCAGTGGTTGCGGCCAGGCCGACGACGACCATTGTCGCGAAAACCGCACGGCGAATGT
>JAQYWF010000388.1 GCA_030145105.1 Desulfosarcina sp. | reverse complement strand
AGCGTCAGTTTGCCCGAAGCCTTTGCGTCCTGGCTCCACACCGCCTCCGGCGGGGATATTATCATGGCTATGAAAACGATCCAGCCTATTTTGCTAAACTTATTTTTCATGGGCCCCACAGTAGCGCAATCACTTTTTTTTTCAAGAAAAAAACAAGATCAGCCTCCGATTGCACGACACCCCCCACGGCCTGAGAAAGGTTTTCGATTTTTTCCGAGTTCATCAAGGATAAAGCGTTAATGATGGGTGCGATGCTGAAGGAAATGGATCCGGAAGCGGAAAGGCGGGCCTTGTTTTACATGGGTTCTCTTTTGCGGAGCAGATCGGCCAGAGACCGCTGGATAAGTATCTGCTGGATAGATTCCTTATCGCGCATTTTTCGAAGGGTCTCTGCATCAACCAACCACCCGAAACCCAGCTCGTCGAAAAAGACGATTTCCTTTTTTTTTATCCATGGCCAGCGCTCCTTTGATTGGTGACAGCGAGTCGGTGTATGTGCACGATGGGTGAATTTTTCTTCGCGACCATTGTGGTTCGTTGATTCTGGTATCGCCGGTTTTCGGATTTCCTTTAGAAAAGAATTATAGCAAGGGCGATGGTGTCGGGAGCAGCGGGTCGGGTGTGGAGACAGGGTCGGATGCGGTGGCGGTCAATGCCGGCATGATGGCATTGACGATGGTCTCGATGTCGTCGTCGATCTGTTGATACCGGACATCGTCTACGTCCAGGTAGATCCGTTTTTGGTGGGGATAAATATCGTTCTCAGGATCAATATGAATGGCGCGATAGACATTTTTACCTAATAAAATCAAAGTAAAATCCGCTTTTGGACACACATCTTCAATGACCCGGCCGGCGTTTCCCGGGTGGATGGCCATTGGCCTTCCCGGCGTGAAAAAAACAGGGGATTGGTCAATTCGCGTGCTCGGGTCGGCGGCCAGGCGTTTTCTATCCAGTTCGTCCAATATCGCCTTCTTGAGATGATCCACAATCGTCTGATAGTCACGGGAGGGGGTCACCGCCCCGGCTGGTCCGGGTGATGCATCGAACATCGGATTCATGGACGGCAGAATGGCGATGGTTACCGGCGATGGGTGAAATGGTTTGCCCGATGGGCATGCCCACCGGCGGTAATTGGCGGACTGGTCAGCCGACAGGGTGAAGGCGTCCTGCTCGACCACACCGATTCTCCGCAAGGTGCTGACAAGAAACGGATGCTCCATATACCGCAAAAAGGCCGGTTCCGATTGAAATACCGCCTTAAGAAAGCTGAATTCCTTGTCGCTGAGGTTCATGGCGGCCAGTTCCGCCTCCTGTGGATCACGACTGCCCGGGGTAAACAACTCTTTGCCGCGGATCATGGCTGCCAGGCCGACCTTTTCATCCAGGTAGCGTTTGTGGATCAGAAACAAGCGGGTGGCCATGAGTTCCGCACAGGGGTAGAGGCTGTCGTTTTCTCTTTTTCCCTTGAAGAGATTCAGGCGGCGGTCGTAGTGATACAGGACCTCGGAAAGGCCCAATATGTTGGTGTCCAGCACCATCAGTTCTGCACGCAGGGGCACCGGACCATTCATACGTTTGGAAACCAGGTCGAAGTCCAGGGGAAGATTGAGCCCCCGGGTGGCCCAGGCCGAGCGTTTTGCCGGGTCACCTGCGCGACCCAGTACCACTTCCATGAGATATGCCATGGTGTCACCGGCGATCTGTTCGGCATCGGTCAATTGCGCTGTCTGGGGCGACGGGGGCACAAAAGGGTGGTGGGCCAACGGACTGCAGGCGGCGATGATCAGGGCGCTGATGACCAGTAAAAGCACCTGCAGCTTGAAAAGACGGGGCATCATCCGGTCGCGCACTCCTCCAGCAGGACAACGGCCCGCGAATGTCTGCCGTCGCATTTGAGAACCAGGGGCTGCTGCAGCCGAACATGGCACAGGTGTGGGTTGGATAACACACACGACAAGGCCTGCAGCGTGTCCCAACGAATGAAATCGCCGTTTCCTTCGGAGACAGTCAGGTAGGGAATCCCGTTGGCGGTGATATGTTGAAAAAAGTGGGATCCATGGGATGGGTCGGCTTTCAGCGTGTCGTTGCGAATTTCCACGATTGCCCCCACACCATTGATGTCGTGCCATTTTACCGGGATGCCGAGCCACCGGTCAAAGGATCCCCACCGTCCGGGACCCATCAGCAGGTAAGGTCGTTTTTGGTCGAGCAGGGTCAGGTTGACGGCAGCGATGGACTGGGCGATGGCCACTGTGTCGGCAGGGTCGAAGGTGTCGGGCCTGACAAAGACGATGTCGGCCATGGTCTGCTTGCGGCCATGGCCCAGGGCCTGGGTGGTGAAGCACAAGGCGTTGCCTGCATCTTCATCGGTCACTTCCACGTCATGCAGATCCTCTCCGGCTGACATGGGCCGCATCTGGAGGATATTGAAGGTCCCCTTATGATTGCTGTTGCCGGTCAGGTTGATCGAAAATTCGAACTCCACGGGGCAGCCCATTCCGTCCCGGCCCATGGCCAGCAGGTCTTTAAGCAGCCCGGGAAGGGGGAAGCTGTCGTATTTAAGTACCGGCGCAAAGGTGAGCACCCGGCTGCCGGGGATGTGCACGTTGTCCCGGATGCGGTCCTCTGCAGGAACGTAAGTCGCGGCCAACCACATTACCGGTTTTTCGGATTCGGCATCGTCCACGTGGCGCTTTTCCACATTGACGCCCCGTTCAAAGTAGAGGTCATCAGGAATCCCTTCCATGCCCAGGGCCCAGAATTGGCGCTGTGCGTTGGCCAGGATGTCCTCCACCTTGGAAAACTGAGGCAGCACCTGGGGATAAGACGGTGAAAAACGAAGCGACGTTTCCCCGTCCGGGATGCCCCGGCCAAATCCCATGACCATGCGGGCGACGCCGTCTTCCGCTTTCAAGGGAGCCACCGGATAGAAATTGTTGGATTGGGCGATGCCGGAGATGTCCGGGTAGAAAAACGTGCCATGCTGGCTTCCCACCAACTGTTGGATGATCACGGCCATCTGGTCTCTGCGGATCCGGTATGCGGTGCCGCTTAAAAAACGCCTCGGATCTCGGAACCAGGTGGAGGCGTATACCAGCTTCACGGCAGTGACCAGCTGGTTGTAGCGGATGGAAAAATCCGGGTGGTTATTGGGCACCATGTAGGTTTTATAAAGGCCGGTGAACGGGTGGTTGTGAACATCCTCGAGCAGCCCCGAACTCCTGATTGACAAGGGCTGATGAACGGCTTCCAGGAATCGATTCAATTGTTCCGCCAGCCAGGGGGGCATTTCTCCCCCGAGAAAGGCCTTGGCAATCTGGTCATCCGAATCGTTCGCCATGGCTGACGGTTCCAGCCCGTTGTGGGAGATAAAGGCGTCGAATCCTTCTGTGGTGATGACCAGGGTTTGAGGCACCTGGATGGTGACATCCGGGTAGCGCTCCTGAAGATGGGGTGACCGGCGCAGCAGGTTGGACACGAAGGCCAGCCCTCTGGCCTTTCCGCCCAGGGACCCCTTGCCGATTTTCACGAAATCGGAGATCTCGGGGTCGTAGTCCTTGGAATTGAAATGCACCACCACCCCTTTTTGACGCCATTTGCGAAGCGCGTGGATGTGGGTGATGATATACTGGCGGATGTCGTCTGCTCCGGAAAAATCGTCGGCCTTGGCCTTTCTCAGGCGCGAGGCCATGGCGATTTCACCGCGGGCCATGATCCAGTTGGAGAAACGGTTCCGGGTGGCATGGTAGAGCAGGGATTCATCGGGTACGGTCGGCAGGATCTCCTCAAGGGCTTTGAGATTGGCAGCACGCGCGATTTCGCTGCCGTTGGGCCGCTTGAAGACGAAATCGCCGAATCCCAGGGCATCTAAAAAAAACTGGTGAATTTCTGCCAGCAGGTCGTCACTGTTTTTGTCCAGAAAGGCAGCCGGTACCCGTTCAGCCAGATGCTTGTTCTGGGGCTCGTTGCTGATGAGCAGAAGCGGCAGATCGGGAATCGCTTGTCGGACCTCGCGCAAGAAGGTGTAGCCGGCATCGGCCGTGATCGTGCCACCCTTGGGGTATCGGGTATCGGAGATGATGCCGAACAGAAAGTCACCGTACTGTCGATACAAGACCATGGCCTGTTCGTAGTTCTCGGCCACGAGAATCTTCGGCCGGGCGCGCATTTTGAGCAGACGATGCTCCTGATTCAAACTCTCTTCAAGTACCTCCTGGGTCTGGTTGACGACCTCTTTGTAGATCAGCGGCAGAAAATAGGAAGTATACAAGGGAGAGTCCTCTACCAGAATCAGGACCCGCACCATCGCTTTCTGGGTGTCGGCGGCCACGTTGAGCCGGTCTTCCATGCTTTTGACGATCGCCAGCAGCAGGTCCGAATCGCCGGACCAGATGAACGTCTGGTCGATGCCGGAGATGTCTTTCCCCTCCGGCGCCGGGTAGATGCCTTTGACGCTGTGGGCCAGGAGCACCACCGGCAAATCGGGGTGGGCGCGTTTGACCTGTTGACCCAGGTCGAAGACGTCCATGTCGTCCAGGTGGGGCATGGCGATAACCAGGTGGAACTGCTTTTGGGCCAGCATTTCCAGGGCCTGGGCGGCAGTGGCTGCCTGGGTGATCCGCGGTGGGCGGCTGAGGTTCAGCCCACGGTATTCATTGATGATCT
>JAQYWF010000127.1 GCA_030145105.1 Desulfosarcina sp. | reverse complement strand
ATCCAAAAAACCGATTAAGTCACTGGATGACATCGAGGGTCTGAAGCTGCGGCTGATGTCTTCCAAGCTTCTGGTAGAAGGTTACCAGGCATATGGTGCTGCGCCGACCCCCATGAGTTATGGGGAGGTTTACAGCGGCCTGCAGATGGGTCTGATCGATGCCCAGGTAAACCCGCTCTTCGCGATTTATAGTATGAAATTCTATGAGGTGCAGGACTATGTCACCCAGCTGAAAAGTGAACCATTTATTGGCATCCCCACCGTCAACCAGGAATTTTTCGATGGGTTGACCAAGGAAGCGCAGGCGGAGATGCGCAGATTCTGGATCGATGCCATCGTCCCCGCCGGCAATTGGATCACCGAGCGCAACATGTCGGACATGGAAAAGATGAAAAAGGCCAAGCCCGCTTTGGAATTTTATACTCTCGATGACGCAACTATAGCCAAGTTCAAGGCACAGGCTAAGACCGTCTACCCGAAATACCCCGAGATCGGGGGTGACGGCGCCCAGAAGGTTCTCGATGCTCTGTTGAAAGATATCGAAAATGCAAAAAAAGCATTGGGCGTCAAATAAACACCAACCTTGCAAAAGCCGGAGGGATTCAGAGTCCCCGCAAGTGGGATTTTCGCTTCACTCCAACAAGGCGCCAAGGGTGCAGCCGTAGAAATTTACTGCAAGCTCTTGGCAACGCCGGAACTGAATTCCTCCGGCTTTCCCGCAAGGGTAAAAAAATGAGAAAATTATTGTGTTTCCTGAAATTCACATTTGGTGAATTCCATTACGTACCGGAAGTTGTCACGATTAATCAACATTTTCAAATGGTAACAATAATTTCTGCATGTTTTTATGCAACATCGGGGTAAACACTCCTAAGGTACTGCGGCTGGCTTCATTGCGGCCGGACCTGAACAGCAATATCTGCGATGGAGACCAAGAAATGAATGATAATAGCAGTGGTTCAAAAAAATTGTCCGTCTTCCAAAAAATCAACCACTACACCGGCGTGCTTGTCAATGGGGTGGAAGTTTCTATCCTTGTATTCTGCGTGGCCGCCCTTGGTATCCTTTTAATCGCCAATGTGTTTGCTCGGACTTTTTTTCAAAGCATCTATTTTGCCGAGGAAGTGTCTACGTTTCTGGTGTTGCTGACCACCTTTACCGGTGTCAGCTACGGCGTCAGGAAGGCACGACATATCCGCATGGGGGCGTTTTTAGACGCCATGCCGCCTAAAATGGAGAAGACCTTTATTATTTTCATCTCACTAGTTAGTGCGATCGTCATGGGGATCATGACGTGGGCCTCATACGAGTATCTGGCCAATGCCATGGCTAAGGGGCACATGACCCCGGCGCTGCGCATACCGAAATGGTGGTTTTACGTGATTATTCCTATCGGATTCGGTCTGGCGGGTATCCAGTATATCCGAACGATCATCAAAAATTTTACCGAAAAGGACCCCTGGCAGTCTCCGGATCAACAGAGCGAGTACGAAGATGAAGAGATTGGGGGGGTATAGGTATGACACTTTTCGGAATCAGTCTGGCAACGATGTTACTGATCGGGTTCCCTTTTATGGTAACCCTCCTGGGATCGTTAATCCTTTATTTAGTAGTCTATATGCCGGATTTTGCGCCCAAAATGATCATTACCATGGTGCAGCAAATCATCACCGGGGTGACGCCGTCGGCGTTGGTCTGTGTACCGATGTTTATTCTCTCGGCCAGCATCATCACCTCCGGTGAGTCCGCCGGACGGTTAATCCGAATGCTGAAAGTCTTCGTCGGCCATCTACCGGGCGGATTGCCCATTACCACCAACGCGAGTTGCACGCTTTTCGGCGCCGTTTCCGGTTCGACCCAGGCCACCGTCGCCGCCATCGGCGGCACCATGCGGCCCATGCTGCTGGAAGCGGGATATAACAGTTCCTTTACCCTGGGTCTGATTATCAATTCCAGTGATATCGCTTTTCTCATACCCCCCAGCATCGGGTTTATCGTATACGGGGTGGCCACCAGCACCTCCATCGGGATGCTATTTCTGGCCGGCATTTTTCCCGGATTGATGATTTTGTTGATGTTCTCCATATACTGCTACGCCTATTCCAAAGTAAAAAAGATCCCGACACTTCGCAGGGCAAGCTGGGCCGAACGAATCTCTGCAGTTAAGGACGGGCTTCCGGTCCTTGGATTTCCGGTCATCATCGTAGGTGGCATTTATGCCGGGATTTTCAGCCCGACGGAAGCCGCCGCCGCTGCCGTGTTATATGCATTGATTCTTGAAACCATCATCTATAGAGCCATCACATTCCAAAGAATTGTCGACGCTTTTTTACAGACCGGTGTGATTACCGGAGTGGTCTTCATTCTGGTTGGCGCCGGCCAGGCATTTTCATTTTTAATCGGCTTCTTGCAGATCCCCCAGCAGCTTCTGCCGCCGCTGTTCGGTACCGATCCGTCGATGCTGTGGGTGATTTCGATCATTGTGGTCGTTTACTTTGTCGCCTGCATGTTTGTCGATCCCATCGTGGCCATATTCATCCTCAGTCCGGTTTTTCAACCCTACGTGGTGGGTGCGGGGGTGGATCCCATTCTGCTGGGGACCCTGGTAACCCTTCAGGCTGCGGTCGGTTCGGCGACACCGCCTTTCGGCTGTGACATCTTCACCGCACAGCTTATATTTCGGCGACCGTACCTCGAAGTGATCGGCCACGCGTTGCCGTTTCTGCTGATTCTCATTCTGGCGACGATCATCCTGATCGCCTTTCCGCAAATTGCCCTATTTTTACCGAATATGGCATTGGGTGGATAGTGTTTGATGGTGAAGAGAAGGAGCTACCTATGGAATATCAAAATGTGCTTGTATTAACCGACTTTTCAAAAGATTCCGATGAAGCGGTTAAAGCGGCGGTCGATTTTACAAAAAAGTATAATTCACGTCTGACCGTCCTGAATGTTGTTCGTGACATACCCAATCTGACCTTTGTGCTGTCAGATTCCGAATATCACAGGTTGGAGCGGAAGCTCGAAGTCCATGCCGGGGAACAGTTTGACAAAATGGAAACAGCGATTCCCGAACTAGCGGAGATCGGGTATAAACGTAAAATTCGGAAAGGAACCCCCTATATCAGTTGCCTGTATGAGATTGAAAACGGCAATTATGATCTGGTGTTTGCCGGTTCACATGGCAAGTCGGATTTAAAAAAGGTTGTCATGGGGAGTACGGCGGAGAAGGTATTGCGCCGTTCTCCGATATCTGTATTCGTTACCCGGAGATAGTCTTCCGAATCCGTGACCCAAATTGATGGAGATTCGCTGCAGTGCTTTGAACCGCGATAGCGAGCGCATTCCTCGCCGCTTGCGGCGGGGTTAGCGGGCGAACTGAAAATCGATTTTTTATCCTTACGGTGAAGATTCCCCGCGGCTTGCCGCGGGGAGGGTTCAATTGATGCTCTATAGGGGTGCATTATGACACACATACCGGCTCTGCATGATGTGTATCGAGCCCATGCCCGAATCAAACCGATGATTCTTCAAACACCGCTGTTGGCATCCACCGAGTTGGCGGAAAAAACAGGTGCGCGGTCGGTACACTTAAAGCTGGAATGTTTGCAGAATACCGGGGCCTTCAAGGTCAGGGGCGCTGCAAATAAGATGCTAAGTCTCACCGATGAGGAGAAGAAAAGAGGTGTGATTACATTCTCCACGGGCAATCACGGCAAAGCCGTGGCTTATGTGGCCGGAAAAATCGGTATCCAGGCGACGATATGCCTTTCGGAGCACGTCGCTCCCTCCCGGGCGGAAGCCATCCGTAAACTGGGCGCGGAAGTGTCCGTCAAAGGTCGCTCCCAGGATGAAGCCGAAAAAAACTATCAAGACCTAAGCGCCTCTGAAGGCTTTGTCCCGGTGGTGCCGTTTGACGATCCGCTGATCATTGCCGGTCAGGGAACCATTGCACTTGAAATTCTGGCGGCGCTTCCCGATACGGATGTTCTGCTGATACAACTATCAGGCGGTGGCTTGTTGGCGGGTATCGCCATGGCGGCCAAATCCATCAATCCCGGTATCCACGTCGTAGGAATTTCCCTCGAACGGTCTCCGGCCATGCTGGAAAGCCTGAAAGCCGGAACACCTGTCCAAGTGGAAGAAAAAGATTCCATTGCGGATTCCCTTTTAGGGGGCATCGGCTACGACAATCAATACACACTGGAATTGGTGGAACAATTTACCGATGAACATCTGCTGGTCTCTGAGGAAGAGATCAAGGACGGCATGTTTTATATTTTTGATAACTATCGATTGATTGTAGAAGGTGCCGCCGCCGTGGGTGTCGGCCTGCTGATGGGTCAAAAGATCAACGTTGAGGGAAAACGGGTGGTTGCCGTGCTGTCCGGAAACAGTATTAACTCTGATGAATATATTCGCATTGTACAGAGCAGACTCTCGCATGGGAATCAGCAGTAATTCATATGCCTACTAACTGCTATAGGAGTTCAACCATGACACAAAGAAAAGGGTTTGTTTTAGTACTAATTGTATGCGTTTTTGTTTTCGGATTAACCGGGCGTGCCACGGCGGTTCAATATCTGTGGCAAGTGGCGCTTGAAGAAATCGAAGGAAGCATGCAGCATGAATACGCAAAAAAATTCGTTGAAATCTTAGAGGAACAATCCAAGGGAGTGATTCGCTGCAACATCCATTTTTATGGAGAGCTCGGAACATCCGGTGATATTACAACACTTCTGCAAAATGGCGATCTCCAATTCGCCTTTCAATCTCCCGGGCACCTGGGTTCATATATCCCCGAGGTTCAGGTTTTTTCCATTCATTACTTGTTTCCAACGGATTTCGAGCTTCTCGAAAAAATCCTGCGCAGCGGTCCGAACACATATAACGTGCTTGGAAAATACTATCGAAAAAATAAGCTGGAATTGCTGTCGATTATCGAAGAGGGCTGGCAGATATGGACGGCCAATAAACCTTTACGAAAACCTGAGCATTTCGAAGATATTACATTCAGGGTCATGTCATCTCCGTTTCTGATTACAGCTTACCGACTCTATGGCGCTTATGTAATGACCGTCCCATACGGCGAGATTTATTTCAACCTTGAGATAGGCAGAATCGATGCTGAAACGCAGCCTTTTTTCGCCATCCAAGAGATGAAATTTTACGAAGTCCAGGATTACATGATCAAGGCGAATCAATTGCCGTTTATCGCCACTTTTGCCGCCAATTATGAGTTTGTTGCACGCCTGCCGGAAGACATCAGGGTTCTGATCGACAATGCTATTGAGGGCGCCAATCAGTATATTTTCGATCTCGAACCTCGGTTGAACGAAAGACGCAAACAGATGATTATGGATGCCAAACCCTCCATGAAGTATATCGAGTTGACGGATAAAGAGATCGCCGCCTTTAAGGAAAAAGCGAAACCCCTTCGGCAGAAATATCTGAAGATGGGGGGTGAAGGGGCAAAGGAGGTATTGGAGGCAGTGATCAAAGACACCACGTGGGCCAGAGAGAATTAAGGGATACAGCATGCCTGAAAACTTGATCTTTTCCAAGCAAGAATACCAGCAGCGTGTTCGCAAGACCAAGGAGATGATGGATAAGTACGGCATGGAGATGTTGCTGGTAATGGATCCAGCCAACATGAACTATTTGACCGGCTATGACGGATGGTCCTTTTATGTGCATCAAGGTGTTATCGTCTCTTTGAATATGGAAAACCCATTCTGGTTCGGTCGAGAGCAGGATTCAAACGGAGCAAAACTAACATGTTGGCTGCCGGATGACTGTATCTACGGATATCCTGATAAATACGTCCAGTCACGCTACACCCACACCATGTGCTGGGTGGCTGATTTACTGCGTGAAAAGGGGCTGGATAAAAGATCCTTCGGTGTGGAGATGGATGGCTACTGGTTTAATGCCCGGATGTATATGACGCTGTCAACTGAGTTGCCACATGCAACACTGATGGATGGTACCAACCTGGTAAATTGGATTCGAGCAGTGAAATCGACCGCAGAAATTGAATATATGAGACAAGCCAGCCAGATCTGCCAAAGCGTCATGCAAACCGCTGTGGACGAGATTGATGTCGGCGTTTGGGAAAAGGATGTGGCGGCAAAAGTTTCCGCCGCCCAGATTGCAGGCACGGATGAGTTCGGCGGCTCATCACCCGCAATTTTTCCGATTATGCCGTCTGCGGAAAGGACGTCAACGGCCCACCTGACATTCGACCCGGACAGGCAGTATCAGGAAAACGATGTGGTACTATTGGAACTCAGTGGCGCCAGGTACCATTATCATGCGCCGTTGGCCCGGACGGTTTACCTGGGGGATCCGCCGGAAGATTTGCGTAAAACAGCCGATGGTGTGGTGAAAGGGCTCCAGGAAACGCTCACCTTCATCCAACCAGGAATAACAGCCGAGGATGTGGAGGAACGTTGGCGTGAAGTCATTGCCCATTCGGGTGTGGTCAAACCATCTCGCGTTGGTTACTCTTACGGATTGAACTATGTGCCGGATTGGGGTGAGCATACCATCAGTCTTAGGCCCGGTGATAAAACGATCTTAAAACAGGGGATGACAATTCACTTCATGCCGGGGATTTGGCTCGAAACCTATGGGTTTGAGTGTAGCGAGCCCCTACTGGTAACGAAAGGCGGATGTGAAAAATTTATCGAGTTTCCGCAGAAACTCTTTATCAAACATGGAAGATGAATCGGAGTCATGAAAGTAACCATATTGACGGAAACTGAATTACGAAAATTGGTAACCGTGAACCATGAAGCGATTACTGCCATTGAAACTGCCTTTACATGGCTGGCGGAAGGCAGGGTCTCCATGCCGCCGATCATGCATATCAGCATTCCGGAAAATAATGGCGACGTAGATATCAAGGCGGCTTATGTCCAGGGATTGGAGAGATTCGCCGTGAAAATGGGAGCCGGTTTTTTTAACAACCACCAACTGGGCCTGCCAAACAGTCCTGCTATGATGGTGGTACTCAGTGCCCAAACCGGTTTTACCGAAGCAGTACTGCTGGACAATGCCTATCTAACCGATGTACGCACTGGAGCAGCAGGCGCCGTGGCCGCTAAACATCTTGCCCCGTCCATTGTCCACACGGCCGGCGTAATCGGCACCGGTGCCCAGGGACGATACCAGATGCAAGCACTGAAACAGGTCCGAGACTATCAACGTCTGATTGCTTTTGACCTTAATAAAGACAGCCTCAAACGATATGTTCATGAAATGGCCCCGGTGCTGGGCGTCGAGGTTGTAGCAGCCAATGGGCCGCAACAGGTCGTTGAGAAAAGCCAGGCGGTGGTAACCAGCACCCCTTCCAAATCGCCATATGTAAAACCCGAGTGGCTGCATCCCGGCATGCACCTGACCTGCATGGGAGCAGACCTGCCCGACAAAGGTGAGCTGTTTCCGGCAACGTTGGACCGTTTCGACCTTTTGGTATGTGACAGTAAGACCCAATGTTTTGAAATGGGAGAGCTGCACAATGGTATCGAAGCAGGCGTTATCGATACAGATTCAACAATTTTTGAACTGGGTGAGGTGACTTCGGGAAAGGTGCCGGGCCGCCAAACCGAGAATCAAATCACTTTTTGCGACCTTACCGGTACCGGCGTCCAGGATACTGCCATAGCCGTATTGGCTCTGCGAAAAGCGGATGAAAAGAAGATGGGCGTTAAAATAGATGTCGGGTTTGATTAAAAACGGATTTTAAACGCAATCGCCATTTTAGGAAAGATCTTGAGACCTCAGCCATTGTATTGCCGGGTATCATCAATTCCGTGGTGAAGCATGGAATTAATATTCAGGCAATATTTCAAATCTATACCTGGTCTCCAATAGTCCACCGAATTCAAGGGATAACCTAATCCTGCGAAACCCTTGAAGGATATCTTGTTTTCTTTTTTGGTAGAATTGCTAGTGATGTGAGGCGTTGAATTTCTGCGGTCCGGTGCAGGATAGATTACTAAGAAATGTAGCTATCCCCATGCACCAAACGACATATAGCTTGATCCCTTGAAAAGGCATTGACTTTGGTAAGGCTCAATATGTAGTGGTTCGCCAGAAAGGAATTGGGGTTGTGCTTACATTTTGTAACTTGTGTATTCCATTTACTTCCATTGCTTTGGAATAGATCGATGCCAAATTCAAACCGATTGCAGATATCATCAACCTCACAATTGGTTTGATCGATCAGGCTTGGAAGAATGATCTTTTGTCAGAAATACAAATGGGATCGCCAGTGGGCCAAACACAGCTCCCATAATAGCCCAAAACCTCGTATTGGCACCTCTTTTGCTGGCAATAGACCAGAGAAGAAATGCACATGATATGCACACTATAGAAATGATAAAACCTGCCAAAATCTCAACGCTCCCTTTTTCCACCCATCATGTCTGCAACCACGTCAATGGTCTTATACAGATTTACCGTTAGATTTGGGTTGTCGCTGTCTTGGACTTTGGCAGCTATGGCTAAAGTTGTCAACAAGGGGGGGGCTTGGCTGGATCCATGCTCAAAAAAGCCTTGATCGCGGTCAACCGTTAAATGGTATTTGTTTTGTGTCAGGTGTCGATGGTCACGATACCCAGATAACCATCCACGGTGAGACGGTCGCCGGTATGGATCAGGGCGCTGGCATCGGCTACGCCGGTGACGCAGGGCAGTCCGTATTCGCGGGCCACAATGGCGCCGTGGACCAGCATGCCGCCGCGCCGCTCCACGATGGCCGCGGCCAGGGGCACCACGAAGGTCATATTGGGGTCGATGGCGTCACAGACGAGAATTTCACCGGATTTGAACTGGAAGAGGTCGTCGACCGCTGAAATCACCCGGGCTTTCCCCACGGCCAGGCCCTGGCCGGCAGGCTGACCGATGAGCTGGCGAGCCCGCATGACGAAATCCCCGTCGACGGTGTCAACCATGGGCAGGGTCAGACCCGGCCGGCCTTGATGCTGGACCGGTTCATCGATGGCCGCCTGTTCCTTGACGATACCAGGGATGGCGGAAGGGTCCGACAGAATCTTGACTGCCTGTGCGGGTGTGAGGGCGTCTACATCCACCCGGTCGAGCGCGCCGATGCGTCGCTTGGCCTCGTCCACAACTTTAAGCAGTTGCGCTTCGATGCGCGCCAGGACGATATTGTCGTTATCGCGCAGCTGATAGCTAGATCTTCCAATTTTCAGGAGTTGGCGGGCAAACGCACGTCGGTCTTCGGGAAAGCGGTCGACAAATTCGTCGGCCAGAGCGGCAATATCCGGCCGCCCGACGGCCGCCTTGGGTTCGGCTTGTTCCGCCATTTCCAGCAGCAAGCGGATCAACCCTTCGCGGTCTTTGAAAAAACGAACCGCTTTGTACGTGAGGTCTTCGTAGCGTTCCAGAAAGGCGTTTACGTGTGTTGAAAATTCTGCGTGCGCCTGATCCGTTTCCCCGGAGGTTAATCCTTCGCGCAGCCGCTTGTCAGACCGGATCATGCGTGCCAGCTTGCGTAGTTCCCGATTGCGTTCCATCCCGGTCATGCGGGTTTCCCCCAATAAAGCGGTGAACGCATAGGGGTCTTCGGGTTTGACCAGGTCGTTGTAAACCTGGCCGAAGAGGCGCGCGCCATGGGCAAAGGGGATGAAGTCGCGCCAATAGACATCCACCCAGTGCCGATGAATGTCCATACGCATCTCAATCGTTTCGATGAGTCGGGCGTCGGAGAGTCCGGCCGGGTCGATTTTCGATAGCGCTAGGGCCTCGGCTGCCATCTGGGGCAGGAGTTCGTCTTCGATGCGGCGGTGCAGGACCTTCAGGTTGTCGAAGCTGCGCTTGAGGCTCAGATACCAGGGACGCTTGTCGCCTGCCGACCAGGGTGTGCCTTCGGCTGCGCTGTCCTGGGTCGTGGTCACCGGGCGGCTCTGGAGCAGAAAAAGATCGTCTCCCCTGATGGTCCACTCCGTGTCCTGAGGTTGTTCGAAGGTTTTCTCCAGGGTCATGGCCATGCCAAACACCTGGTCCAAGCATTGCTCATCCAATGGGGGTGCGTGTCGTTCAGCTTCCGCCAGCGGTACCGAGGTGACCCCGCCGGCCACCGGCCGCAGGGCCTGTTCCCGGACGGCCGGCGTGTGGTTGATTACTTTGCCGGTTCGGCGGTCCAGCGTCCAGCGATCCGGTGCGATAGTACCGTCCACCAGGCCTTGATTGAGGCCGTAGACCGATTCCACCACCGCGTGGTCGGCGCCGTCGGGACTTCTGGAAAAGGCCACGCCGGAGCGCTCGCCGGCCACCAGCTCCTGAACGATCACCGCCATGGCGCTTTTATGCATGTCCATGCCCAGTTCCTTGCGGTAGAGCAAGGCGCCGTCGGACCACAGGGATGCCCATACCAGGCGGATGTGCGTGATGATTTCATCGAGGCCGCGGACATTGACGAAGGATTCGTGCAGACCGGCGAAAGAGCTGCCGGCTCGGTCCTCCTGGGGCGACGAGGAGCGCACGGCTACCGCGCGGCCGACAAATCGGGCCTCCAGTTCCGAAGCGAGCGTTTCTCTCAGATGGTCGGGGATGGCGGTGTTGAGAAAAAGGTTGCGGATGCGCAGGGCCATGTCCCAGATCTCTTCCCAGCGCATTTCTGCCAGGGGAAGCCGACCCATCTCCAGGCCGATACGTGTACCCAATTCGGTTGAGCGGATGAAGTCTTCGTATACCGTGGTGGTGACGCATAGACCGTCAGGCACCGTGATCCCGCCGCGCATCAGCGTGGCCAGGGCCAGGGCCTTGCCGCCCACCAGGTGCCGGTGATGGCGGTCGATACGGGCAAATGAAAGGATGCCGTTCATGGCGGCACAATCCGATCCTTCTGGATTTCTAAAATGGTAACGTCCTGGAAATGGGCCACCACATCGTAGCGACCGACGGTTACCTCGATAATGGCCGTGTTGGGAGAGGTGGCAAAACCGGACATATGGGGCTGTTTGGCCAGGTATACCGCCCGGGCGACCTCCAGGCGATCCGCGGGTACTTCCTCGGCGGTACCGGATACCGTCACGGCGATGGACTGGCGGATGTCCGTGGCCATGTTCGAACTGTTGTGCACCAGCAGAGAAACCGACGGGTTCTGCTTGAGGTTGGCAAATTTGCGTGTGGCCCGGGGGGTGCACACGAAGAGGGTTTTCAGGTCGTCGCTGGCGGCAAAGGCCACCAGGGTGGTGTGAATGCTGTCGCCGGAGCGGGTCGCCAGGACGGCAAAAAACTGCTCTTGGAACAGCGTTGAAAGGGAAGACTTGAGCTGGCGAATGTCTTTCATGGATGGTTTCTCCAGTAGGCGATTTCTCCATGCCTATATCTCGGGCAAAATAACCATTTATGGATAGTCATTTTTCAGATTTCCAGGGCGATGAGGTCTGCATAAGTTTCCCGTCTGCGTGCTATCGAGGCCCGGTCTCCATCGACAATCACCTCGGCGGCCCGGGGCCGGGAGTTGTATTGGGAAGACATGGTGAAGCCATAGGCGCCAGCGGAGAAGACGGCCAGGTATTCCCCGGGTTTCATCGTGGGAAGTTGGCGGTCCTGGGCCAAAAAATCGGAGCTTTCGCAGATGGGACCCACCACGTCCACGACAATCTTCTCACGTTCTTTTGGCGTTACTTCTCCGATGCGATGATAGGCGCCGTAGAGAGAGGGACGTACCAGGTCGTTCATGGCGGCATCCACGATAACGAAATTCTT
>JAQYWF010000047.1 GCA_030145105.1 Desulfosarcina sp. | reverse complement strand
ATTTCCGATTGCGACATCCAAATCGAGCGCCAGTTGGCAGGCTTTGACGATCGAAGCAATGGACAGCCATTGGCCCGATCTGGCAAAAAACGCGGACGCAACCAACTGTCGTTTGATGCCCGGTCTTATCTATATCAAATGACCGGTGTTGATTTGACCCGTGTGGATGGTTTGGATTCATTAACCGTTTTAAAAATTATCAGCGAGATTGGACTGGATATGAATCGTTGGCCCACCGAGAAACATTTTTCCTCCTGGCTGGGGCTGTCTCCGGGAAGTAAGGTTTCCGGAGGAAAGGTGTTAAGTTCCAAAACCAAAAAATGCGCCAGTCGAGCAGCCCACTGTTTGCGAATGGCGGCATATAGCCTTCAAAGAAGCAATTCAGCCATTGGCGCATTTTTAAGAAGAAAAAAAGCCCAGTTAGGGCCAGCCAAAGCGATTACGGCAACTGCCCATAAGATTGCCCGTATCATCTATAATATGCTCAAACATGGGACTGAATACAAAGATGTTGGGCAAGATTACTATGAACACAGGTATCAAAAACGCATGATTGCAAATTTAAAACGCAGAGCCAAGCAGTTTGGCTACGAATTAACGATTGTCAAAGAACAACAACAGGTTATGCAAACAGTTCAAGGTTAAGTTATTTGGAAGTCCGATATTGGCGTTACGCTTCATCCCTCGTCACTGCGGAGTACCTTACGTACGCCTCAGTCCTCGGGATTCGCAAGCCTGGATCTCGGGCTTTTTACGAAACCGCCCGAAATCTGACTTTCTTAAGGTCCATCAAGTTTTCCCATCTTTTCATTTCTACCCATTCCAATGTTATTGGAATCGTAAATAGTTGTTTCAGATGACACCACGTGTATGAACCGCAAAGGAGCGCCGCAATGGCCGACACATCCCCACATCCCCTGTTCCGGTTTCGCTGGCTGATTTTTTCTATTCTGGCACTGGCCTATTTTTTCGTTTACTTTCACCGGCTCTCCCTTTCCGTTGTGGCCGACAATCTGGTGAAGGATTTCAACACCTCCGCCGGCACCATGGGATTATTGGGTTCCATCTATTTTTATTGTTATGCGGCCATGCAATTGCCGGCAGGCCTGCTCTCGGATTCCGTGGGGCCACGACGGACGGTAACCTGGTTTCTGATTGTCGCCTCGGCAGGCAGCGTTCTTTTCGGATTGGCACCCAACATCGAAACCGCCTTCGTGAGCCGCATCCTGGTGGGATTCGGGGTCTCCATGGTCTTCATCCCCACCATGAAAATTCTCTCCCAGTGGTACTACCCCCATGAATTCGCCTCCATGGCCGGCATCCTCAACGCCGTGGGCGGAGCCGGAGTCATGGCCGCCACCTGGCTGCTGGCCATGATGACGGTGGCTTTCGGCTGGCGGCTCTCCTTCGAACTGATCGGCGGGTGTACCTTTGTCATCGCGATCCTGGCGTGGCTGATCATCCGGGATCGGCCCCAGGACAAGGGCTGGCCGGCGATAGGCGACCTTGCTGCGAAACCCAGTGCCCCTGCGGCGGCTCAGACCATACCATTGCTGGCAGGGATGCGACAGGTGATCTCCAATCCGCACTTCTGGCCCCTGGCCCTGTGGTTCTTTTTCGATTGCGGCATTTTTTTCGGATTCGGCGGGCTGTGGGGTGGGCCATTCTTGATGCACGTATATGGGCTTTCCCGCGAAGCTGCCGGCGCCGTGCTGAGCATGATCGCCTGGGGCATGATTATCGGCAGCCCGCTGCTTGGGTTCGTCTCCGACCGCGTCCTGAAGAGCCGCAAGAAGCCTTTTGTTATCTGCACCACGATTCTGGTCGTTGAATTGGGAACGCTTTACCTTTTCCCCGATCGCCTGTCGCTGCCCATGCTTTACGTGGCCTTTTTCGTCTTTGCCGTGTGTGCGTCTTCCATTGTGGTGATCGGTTTTACGGCGACCAAGGAGCTGTTTCCGGTAGAAATTGCCGGTACCTCCGTGGGCACGGTCAACCTGTTTCCGTTTTTAGGCGGTGCCGTATTCATGCCCTTTTTAGGCAAGGTGCTCGATGCATATCCCCGCAGTACCTCAGGCGCCTATGCGCTGGAAGGCTACACCACCATGCTGCTGGTGCTGTTAATTTCCGCGGTCATTGCACTGGGTTGTACGCTGATGATGAAAGAGACGTTTCGGGGCTGATAAGGAATGACACACCTGGGGCTTTTTGCGAATCACCGCAATGAATACATTGAAAAAAAGGCAGCGTCACGAATGACGCTGCCTATCATCACCTGTAAATAATTAGTTGGCTGTTTGTTAAATCTTCCTTCTTCCCAGGCCGGCAAGGCCGATCAGCCCACTACCAAACAAAAGCATGGTAACCGGATCGAAAAATTGACCCGGTCTCACCGAAGAAGTATCGTCGCCGTTTTGGTAATTGAATTCCGGGTTGAAGCTAAAATTTGAATTTACACCATCATCATTGAACTCAGCAAGCGCTTCAGCAGCAACACTACCGTTTGTATCTTGAGAGGCACTCGGAGGGGCTTCGAAATGTAATAAGTCGACAACAAATATCAACAAAATTGCGACTAAGAAGGTAATTATTTTATTCATGATTAGCCCCTTTCAACGAAGCTAAGAAAACTGTCGATTTCTGCGAAGCCAGTGTATCCACTGTTTCTTGAAGGAAATACAAGCAAAAGAGATGCCGAATATTTAAAATATCTATTTTAATATAAAATTCAGAATGTTAATAGAATTTTGAAAAACTTGAAACTAAGCTTTATGTATTAATTTACTCAATTTAATGTGTAATCTGTTTCTTATTGTGAAATTTATTGCCCAATAAGTTGAGTAGACAGAATTGAAGATTCCCCGCGGCAAATCGCGGGGAATCTTCACTGTAAGGATAAAAAAATCGATTTTCAGTTCGCTCGCTAACCCCGCTGCATATGACGGGGAATGCACTCGCTGTCGCGGTTCGATTGAGACGTTATCGAAAGGTGTGGCCGGACGCCTGCAAAACAGAAACCGCTGGTATCAAATCATTCTTTTTCACCAGGACATAATCCGTATCGTAAGTGGACACGGCGAAAATAGAAATGCTGGCATCGCCCAGTGGCCCGATAACGGCCAGCAGGATGCCGGTAAGAGAAAAATCAAAAGGGCCTTCGATCTTCAGGACCCGAAAGCCACGCTCGGATCGAACGCCATCCGGTACCGCGTCGCTTTGGCAGACGATGGACAGTTCCTCCGCCGTGCGGGTGATGGAAACAAGGCCTTTCGTCGGCACCCAGCGCGGAATGCCGGTGTCCGGTTCCAGACGGCACACCGAGAATGAATCATCCAGGACCGACAGGGTCACCCAAACTGAGCGTTTCAATTTTTTACAGATACCATAATTGGTTTGTATGCTTTTCTTTTTCGGTTTACCGATCCTAATAATTTGAAACCCGTTGGGATTGCCGATCTCACCGCATAACCGGTGTCAGCCGACATCCCGCATCGTCCACGATAGCGAAATGCCAGCTTCCTTGGTTATGCGGCAAGCTCGACAATCGCTCAACTTGGGGGTCAGTTGAACGTTTTTCATCGTTTGATGCCCTCGTAAATAGTTGCATTTCCCACGGATTCGTAAAAAAGTCGGGATCAAGGCTTGCGAATCCCGAGGAATGAGGCGTACTTTACGGTACTCCGCAGTGACGAGGGATGAAGCGTAACGCAGATATCGGCTTTTTTACGAATCCGTCATCGTTTGATTCCGACGCCCTTGAAAAAAGTATAGCAGAAGGTGCCGTCCGCTTGGGTGGTGCGATAAAGATCGGCGATCCCCTGGTTCCATGTCTGCCGATCGATCAACCCCATGGAAAGGGCCTGATCCCTTACCCCTTCCACCATGACGGTGAAGGTCTTGCGGGTGAACCCGTCAACCAGGGCCGGGCGGGATGCATCCACATAAACCATGCGCGGGGAAACCGCAACATCGGTGTACCCGGCTTCAGACAGCAGCGGATAGAGGCGTCTGCCGATGCGTGCATCGCCGCCGGCGTTGGCCTGGATTGTTACCAGGCACTGGACCGTAAGATCCGCTGCCCGGCTTTGGGGATGGCAGTAGTAAGAGCCGTGGTCACCCTCGATGACGGTCAGGGTCCCCCCGGGTTTAAGCACCCGACGCAGGCCGGCCAGGGCCTTGAGGGGATCGGAAAGATGCTCGAGGACAAAGCAGACAAACACGTGATCAAAGCTGCCTGCGCGATAGGGCAAATGGTAGATATCGCCCTGCCGAAAAGTTACGTTGTCAAGCTGCTGGTTGGCGGCCATCTGTTGTGCCGCGAAAAGGGACACCTCCGAAATATCCATGCATTCGAAGTGGGCGGCAGGGCTCGACCTGGAGAGCGTAATCGTCTGGGCGCCGACGCCGCAGCCGGCCTCCAGTACCCGGCTGCCGGCCGGGTAGCCGATGTCGCCATGGAGCAGTTCGGTGAGGGTGCCGGCCTGGTCGGCCAGCCGGCAGGACTCTTTTTCGGAATAGCCGTGGACATAGGGTTTCATAGAATCGACTACCTTAGTTTAGGATATGACCACCGGGGTCACATAGTGGGCATGCATCAAGCATAGCATCCCCTGCCCGGTGCTCACTCGACGCACGCAGGTTTTTCCCGACGGCTCAATCGCTGTTTTCGGCTGACCATGATCGGATCTCGGCAATATCGGCTGCATCGATGCCCAGGGATTCCAGAAAGTCCTGGTGCGCTTCGGGAGACATGCGTTCGAAGGCCACGTGCCACCGCCCCATGGCTGCATCGTCCAGACCGGCACCGCGCAGCACCGCCACCCAACGCTGTTTGTCCAGCACTCGGGTGCCGGCCAGCAGCGATGTGTCCTTCAACAGCTTGACGATGGTCTGCTGCTGGGAGCGAAGGTCGTGAATCTCCCGGTTCAATGTCTCCAACCGCCGCTCCAGGGCTTTGACCGTCTTTTTCCGCGGCGCAGCCAGGACGTCGGCGATGGTCTCCAGGGACATGCCCGTGCGCCGATAGCGGCAGATTTGCTCGAGTCTTATGCGATCCGCATGGCTGTATAACCGGTAGTTGGCACAACTTCTTTCCGACGGCTGCAACAGGCCGATGCGGTCGTAGTAAAGCAGGGTGCTGCGCGACAGCCCGACCAGCCGAGCCAGCTGCGAGATGCGGTAGTCCGAATCAATGGTGGTGTTTTTGCCCATAGGGGTCCACCTCGGGGCCAAGATCTGCCCATTTCAGCATGGTGCCGGTTTTCAGATAGTGATTGAGCAGTTTTTCAAGAATCGCTTTTTCCGTCCGATACGCGTCATCGGTCAGACACCTGATCCACTGGTTTCCAGCTTCGCTCAGTCCGGTATAGGTATGGGTCCAAGTAACCACGCTGGAATCCTGAACGGCGGTCAAGGCCACATCCAGCCGGTTGACCTTGTGCTTGGGCACCACGCGGATGAATTCGATGGCCCGATCTTGTTCATACCGGCAAACGATCCAGGTTTCCCGGCCGCCCTGGGCTGGAAATTCCGTCATGAAGACCGCATTGTTCTCGGCCACACCGCTTGCGGAAAAAACCATATCACAGGACCAGGGTTCGATCCACTCGTACTCCCGCACCGGGCAAAGCAGCGGGAACACATCGGCGGGCGTGGCACACAGGTTCATGGTATAGCTCTTGACCACGCGGATGGATTTGAATGCAGCCATTCCAACGCTCCTTTTCATCGGGATTGTGTATGATTGATCAAATTTGATAAATACCTCATAAACCGTGAAGTCATAGACGGGTCAAGGATTGATTGAAGCCTCCCCGCGGCGAGCTGCGGAGAAGGCACTCACTGTCGCGACTCAACCTGCCCGTAAAACTGATAACGTGGAGAACAAGAGAGAATTAAACGACCATAGTTGAGCTAATGTATCAACCCTTGCAAAGGACGCCGACAGATGCAAATTCTCACCCAGTCGCTCGATGATGATGTGAAAGCGGAACTTGAAATCCTTCGCCAGTCGGTCCGCCGCATAGCGATTGATGCACAGACACCCGGCCTTTCACAGCCGATGACACGCGTGGCGCAAACGGATCGCATCTTACAACGATTATCGGACTGGTTGCTGGATGACGAACAGAAGCAGGTGGTGAGCAACCATCCGTGGCAGGCTTTTTTTCTGCATGCCGCCGCCTGTCTTTGCGACATCGGGCTGATGGACGGCAACGGTGTGTCTGACGACAACACAATGGCCCTGCGTTCCCACGACTGGATCCAACGGAACTGGCAGGCGCTTGGGATCAAGGATGCCCAACGCGCCGGGATCATGGCTCTGATATGCCTGCAGATGCAGGGGGTAAGCGACCTTGATCCCGCGCCTGCCGATTACGGACCCGCCCACTTTGCCGGCACCCTGATCAACACGACGTTGATTGCGGCCTGCGTCCAGCTCGCCAGAGCCTTGGAACTGAAGTCACCTGCCACATTTATGGCAATTGCCGCCCATCAGCCCGGCAATCCGAGCGGCTCGTCGGCGACCTGGATGGATGCCTTCGATGTCGACGGCGTCGGACCGCACCCTTACTTGTCAGCCACCATCCGCGTAAAAATCAATTGCCGCGATCCGGAACTTCACCGGGCCCTGAAACACCACGAACGTGCCGTTCAGGAGCGGCTCAAGGACATCAATCAGCGGATCCGTCCGCGATTTCTGTTTGCCGACCTGATCTATGAAATCGAACCGGCGGGGTATCAACCGGTGGACCTGAGGTATACCGTTGACACCGCCGCCGCCCTGCAACTGTTTATGGGCAACCGGCTTTACTCAGACAAACGCGTCTTTCTGCGTGAACTCATCCAGAATGCGGTGGACGCCTGCAGCATGCGCAAACTGGCCGAAACGGACTATGTGCCGGCTATATCGATTGCCTTCAACGACGACATCAGCCGTATCACCATCCGCGACAACGGCATCGGCATGGACCGGCAATGGCTCGAAAAATACTTTCTCTCCATCGGCATCTCCTTCTACCAGTCCGATGAGGTCAAAACCGTCAATCGCGACCCGCGCATCGATATCGGTTTCATTAGCCAGTTCGGGATCGGCTTTCTGTCCAGTTTTCTGGTGGCGGAAAAAATCGTCATCAGGACCCGCAAGGGTGCTTCGCCGGGGATGATGATTACCATCACCAGCCTGAAGGACTACTTCGATGTGCGGCCGCTGGGCGACGACACGACCGCCGGGACGGAGGTGACCCTTCACCTGAAACCGTCAAGGATCAACTACTGCCGCAGCATAGAATTCGCCGGCTACTTAAAGACCAACATCCGGTTCCTGCAGATCCCGGTCAGGTTTACCGACGAGCGGGGAGAATCCACCATCCTCGGCAACCAACCGTTGTCCTATGCCGTTGTCAAAAACGCCGATTCCGACTTTGTGGCCCCGGTGATTTTTGACGACGCCGAGGGGTTCATCTATCTGGGGGTAAAAATGCACGATTCCCATATCTTTGCACTGGAAACGGCAACCGGCGGTGTTTCCGTCTTTCAGGACGGCATCTTTGTGACCCAGGACGATCTGCTGCTGCCGGAGGGTGCTCGTCAGCATGTGGTGGGCCGGATCAATCTCAAGGGCCGAGACAAGTGCGAACTTAGCATGGATCGCAATCGGATTTTCTGGACCGGCGAACGCAAAAAACAGATTCGGCAACGGATCCGCCTGGCGCTGGTTGACATCGCCAACCGTCTGATGAACGCTCTTGATGCCCAGGGCGTACCCGTGGCCACCAGGAACAGTTTCATCAACCAACTGGCCATCTTCTTCGATTTCGGCGAAGTCGACGACGTGGTGCATGACGGTTTATGTCAAGCCCTGCGAAAAGTGGTGGACAAGCGCTTCAGGGATTTTGTGCGCGTCCACTTCCCCCACGCGCGGTCGGCCGGTAAAATCCCGGAGGCCGACGGCTATAACGAGCAGTGGCAGCAGCGGATACTGGCTTCTTTTGCCTGGAAGCGTTGAGGCTGTTCGAGAAGTTTCCAGATTCGCAGCCCGGCCAGTTTAGAAGTGAGCCTGAAGGTGGCGGCCATCGGCCCGGCTCCGGTTTGCTGAGAAAGACCATTGACGCCGACCGGACAGGGCTCATATAATGGCGCATCCATCCAATCCGTTCGCCCGGCGAACATACTGTTTCCCGCATACGTCCGCGAACCAACCGACTGCGTAGTTTGAACGGATCGTTTCCCGGCGATCAGATCGACCGCCGGGGAAGCAACCCCAACCCGAACAAAGGGGGCCTGATCGATGAGCCAATCCATGCGCATTATGACCGAAAACCCATTGAATGCAGAAACGCCAGCAGCGCGCCTGCGTTCCTGGATTACACCCAATGCGGTTTTTTTCGACCGCAACCAGGGCAAGATACCGGAGGTACCTGTTGATTCGGACAAATGGGCCTTGACGATTGATGGGAAGGTCAAGAAAAAGCTCAGTCTGGGCCTGGAGCAGCTCCAACGCCTGCCCAAAGCCATGGTTGCCAATACCCTGGAGTGCTCGGGGAACAGCCGGTCCCTGCTCGAAAAGAAAGCGCACGGCAACACGTGGACCATCGGCGGCGTCGGCAATGCCGTCTGGGCTGGCGTCTGGCTCCGGGACCTGTTGAACGACGCGGGGCTAGCGGATCGGGCCGCCCATGTCGCTTTCGAGGGAATGGACACCCCCCTCGGTAAGGCCCAGATTAAATTCGTACGCAGCATCCCCATTGAAAAGGCGATGTCATCCACCCTGCTGGCTTATGAAATGAATGGTGACCCCCTGCCCTTAAAGCATGGCTACCCGTTGCGGGCATTGGCCTTGGGATGGACCGGGGCCAACTGCGTGAAGTGGCTCAATCGCATCACGGTTCTGGAAAAGCCATTCGATGGGTTCTATATGGACCAGGTTTACCGGGTTTATCAAAAAGGACAGACTCCCTCAACCGGGGAGGTCGTCACTGCCATCCAGTTGAAGTCAATTGTCACCCAGCCATTGACCGGTGAGCGTTTAGAGAGGGGGGCGATTGTTGTGCTGGGCGCCGCCTATGCCGGCGAAGGGCACGTGGAACAGGTCGAGGTGTCCGTCGATGATGGTGCCACCTGGCAAGCAGCTGAATTTATCGGACCGGATGAGCCTTTTTCCTGGCGGCAATGGCAGTATGTCTGGCATGCAAGCCAGGCCGGTGAACACACGATCAAAGCCCGGGCCATGGACGGCATGGGCCGGCGACAGCCGGATACCGCCCGATGGAATTTTCTCGGCTACGGCAATAATGGCATCAATGAACACGCCGTGAGGGTTGTCGTCGAGTAAACGCAATGGCTCGCTCCGACCTGCTATGTCGCGACCGCAAGGGTGATGGGCACCTTTACACGTGGCTGCGGCGGATCATGCGCCGGATGGTGTATTCCATGACCGGCTCATCATCCTGATTGTTCACACACTGAAAAAAAGAGACGATACCCCGATCCGGTTTTTTGGTTTCTCGTTTGTCAACCACGTCGATCTTGACGCTGATGGTTTCGCCGATAAAAACCGGTCTGATCACCTTGAGTTCAATGCCCAGAAACGCCAAGCCCGTGCCATGCAGGATGCCGGAGAGTATCGTTAACCCTTCGGCGGCCGAGAATGTCAGTGCTCCGGGAACGATTGGCTTCTTGTAGGGTGTCTTATCTGCCACGTACGACCGGTCCATGAAGAGGGGTTCGAAAAAACCCAAAGCGGTGGTAAAGTTGATATGGTCCGCTTCGGTGATTGTACGACGATCCGTGGCGTATGCCTGCCCGGTTGAGAAATCTTCGAAATAAAGTCCACAACTTTTCATGGAGCGCCCTTTTTCTTGAATCGGCATGCGTTTAGGATTTCATCTCGTTGCTGCTCTATTGACGATCATAATTCCACTTCCGCTTCAGCATATCCGTCAAGGCCTTTTTTCCTGCTTCAGTCAGCCCGAGACGGTCGATCTCTCGCGCCAGTTGATCCTTGTCGCCGTGCCCGCTCGCGTATCCATTGAGGCGCGCCACGGCGGTGGAATCCACGAAATCCCGGTGAAGCGGATAGATGCGCGACATTTCTGCGTTCAGGTCGTAATGCTGTTTGATAATATACTTCTGATGGTAATCTTCGGCCATGGTAAATGTGCGTAGCGGGGCCACCTCGGTTTTGACCGCTTGGCCGAGCGTTTTCTCCACTTCCGCCTTGGAATCCATGGCCACCTGACGCTGCCGGTCGTCGTGGTAGAACACGGCATTCATGTATTGCCGGGACCACGACCGCCCGGAGGGTTTGTGGCTCTGCCAAAAGATGTCCAGCAGTTCCGTGTAGCTGATGCGCTGCGGATCGTAGTCCACCTGGACGGTTTCCGTGTGGTCGCCGATATGGCCGTAATCCGGATTGTCCTGCCGGCCTCCGGCATAGCCCACACGAGTGCGAATCACGCCGTCGATAATCCCGAACTGGGATTCGATGCCCCAGAATCAGCCCAGGCCGAAGGATGCGGTTTCGAAATTCGCCGGTGCCACCGCATCGATGGGCGGGATTGCCAGTGATTCGGTTTCTGTATTCAATGCCAGGTTCATGGTCGCCTCCGTTGTCTTCGATTCTTGACCTGCCTGTGAATCCATCGTCGGGGAGCAGGCTAATAGCAAGGACAGCATACCCGTGAAAAATAAACACCATTTGCCGGTTGTGCAGCATCTTTTTTTCATCATGCGGCGCCTTTCTTTCTGCTTATCCGTTTTTACCCTTGAACGAGGGAAGCCAGCTAGTCTATCAACAATACAACCAAATAGTAACCACGAATGGACGGGCGTGTTGTAAATATTCGATAAAGAATGACGGGTTCGTAAAAAAGCCGATATTTGCGTTACGCTACATTTAAAATGAAACCAATGCTTGAATCGGAGGCGGCAATGAAAAAGCAGGTTGATCCATCCATGCACAGCGCCGAACACATCCTCAACCAGGCCATGGGGCGCCTGTTCAATTGTGACCGGTGCTTCAGTGCCCATATCGAGCGCAAAAAATCCAAATGCGATTACCGGTTCAACCGGCCGCTGACCGACGAGGAAACGAATTCCCTTGAAAAAGAAGTCAATGGCGTGATCGAGGCCAACCTGCCGGTCTCGGAACAGTTTATATCCATTGACAGCGCTCGCAAGGTCTACAATTTGTCGCGGCTGCCTGATGATGCCGGGGACCAGATCCGGATCGTGACGGTCGGTGACTACGACGACTGCCCGTGCATCGGCCCCCATGTGTCTTCGACTGGAGAGATCGGGGCCTTCCGGATCACATCGTCCGGATATGAAAACAGCGTCCTGCGGATCCGTTTCAAGCTGAAGCGTCGGGAAATCCGTTGAGTGGGATGTCGGATTATCCCGGTCCATTCAACGCCCGATGATATAACCGTTTTAATCTCCGGGGTGCAAACCGGGAATTAAAATGGTTATTTATACTGCTCCGCGTAGATCCCGGTTGGCGCGATATTCTGGATCACGTCGATGAGAATGCCATTGGGGTCCCGGGTGATAAAATGGCGCTGTCCCCACGCTTCCGATCTCAGCTCGAGAATCACCGGCAGGCCGTTTTCTTTTAACTGCGTGTAGACCTCATCCACATCGCTTACCTCAACATTGATCAGCACGCCCCGGGCGGGTTGGCGATAGGCCTCGGGGAGGCTCGAATGGCGGTAATCCAGCAGCGCCAATTCGTAGGCGGGGTTGGATCTGGATTTCAAGCTGACATACCAGTCTGCTTCGAAGACGATATCGAAATCAAAATGACGCGTGTAAAAATCTCTGGAAACAACAATCTGATCGGTACCGATAACCGGATAGATGCTTTGGGGATTCATGACGACTCCTTTTATGGTTGGGCAGGGTTTGCGCTTGTGCTATACATACAGACAGTGTGTATGTATACAATAAATACATACTGTCTGTATGCCAACATGATCGGAGTAAAAATTGACCCGAAAAAAGAAAACCACAAAGGCCGGGCAGTCCCGGGCCACCATCGAACAGCTGATCACCGCGGCCACTGAAGAATTCAGTCAGCGGGGGTATGCGGACGCCTCGACTGAAACCATTGTCCGCAAAGCGGGAGTCACCAGGGGGGCGTTATACCATCACTTCAACGGCAAGAAGGCGCTATTTTACGCAGTATTTCAGGCGGCCCAGCGTGAAATCGGAAGGCGCATCGAAGATCAGGCAAACGCCGTGGCTGATCCATGGGGCCAGTTGGTGGCAGGATGCCGGGCTTTCCTGCAGGCCTGCACAGAGCCGGCGCTGCAGCAGATCGTTGTTATTGACGCACCGGCGGTACTGGACTGGAACGCCTACCGTGAAGTGGACGAGACCATGCCGGGCAGCGGGTTTTCGCTTTTAAAGGAGGGCCTACAGGAGTTGATTGACCACCAGGTGATTAAGCCGCTGTCAGAGGATGCGGTCGCCCACATGCTCTCCGGCGCCATGGACGAGACGGCGGTGTGGATCGCCCGCTGCGATGACCGTGAACTCGCCCTCGCTCAGGCGCAGGAGGCGTTTGAGTCGCTGCTGAACGGGCTGTTGGCATAGGCTCAAATACCATATTTGTGCTCGATGACCTTGATGATCCGCAGCATGGTTGCGTTGACGGGCGTAGGCACATCGTATTCTTTCCCCAGGGATACCACCGTGCCGGCAAAAATCTCCACTTCGGTTTTTCTTCCGGCTTCCACATCCTGGAGCATGGATGTTTTTCCTGTCGGCGAAAGTGTGTTCATGATGGTGTCCCATTCATCGATGTCTGCCTCGGTCAGACCGATTCCGGCTTTCTTGGCCAGAGCGACCACCTCTCCCATCAGTGACCGAATCAACGCCCGGGCCTCAGGCGACGATTGAAATACGCCATACGGCGCGCGAAGCACGGCCGATGCCTGGTTGATACCCACGTTGATCATGAACTTCCACCACATGGCCCGCATCATGTCCGCCGGCACCTCGTTGGGAATTCCCGCCCTGTTCAAAGCTTCCCCAATGCGCTCCAAACTGGGTCCCTTAGCGTCCTTCTTAAACGGACCGAAGATGATTGTTCCGGGATTGGCATAAATGAACCGATCGTTTTCATGCATGGCATCGATTCCCACGGCGATGGCGTAGACCAGTTTGTCCATGCCACAGGCGGCACCGATAGTCGCCTCGCTCTCCAGACCGTTCATCACCGACAGGATGGCTGTATCCTTGCCCGCCAGGGCTGCGATGTCAACGACGGCAGCGTCCAGGTGGTGGTGTTTCAGGGCCACAAGAATCAGGTCAGCCGGCTCCGGGACCTTGTCCGGGTGAACCACGGGAACGTTGTACAGCCTGGTCTTTACAGTGAGGGTTTTGTTTTTCAACCGCTCATACCGCTCACCCCTTGCCACGAAGGAGACGGAGAATCCGGCGGCATCGGTGAACATGGCCGCATAGGCGGCGCCCATGGCACCGGCTCCCACAATCGATACTTTTCGAATCGCTGTCATGGATAATACTCCTTATACTTGAGGTGCAGGATCATCGAACGACCAGCCAGGTTCCCAGCAACATCAATCCGATGCCAAAGAGGCGGCATAGGTCGAGAGGCTTCAGATCTGCACCGAGCACGCCGAAATGATCAATCACGGCACCGCTGACAAACTGGGCAGCAATGATGATTGTCATCGCCGACACCAGTCCCAGGCGTGCGGTGCCATAACCGATGGTGCCGACGATCACCAGGCCCAGCGCGCCGGCGGACAGCGCATACCAGGGTACCCCCTGCCAGGCGGCCAGGTTTCCACCACGGCTCAGCAGCATGGCCAGGCCGATGAGCAGCCCCCCACCGCCATAGGTGATGAACACGCTTTCCAGTGTGCCGATCTGTTTGTCCATCAACGCCATGAACTGGGCCTGGAGGGTCACTGCTATGCCGCCGATGGCCGCGATGATGATCAGGGGTATGGATGTGCCCAAAACCGGTTTCCTTTCTGTTTTTATTCGAATGGTTGTGATTAGCCGCAACAGTGAAAAATGGCAAGGCCGACGTGCCTTTTGTTCTTGCACCATTTCCTGGGAAAGCACGGCGAAAAGGCGATAGAGCGGTTTTTTGGTCGTTTTTTGTAAACACCGTTTCAGCGCATTTACTGGTTTGATTTGAAAATCCAGGGCGACGCCTTATCTTTCTCCGTAAACGTTCACAGGTTCAGCGTTCACCGTTAATGGTTATTCTATCGGAGATTTTCAGTGAACCTTAGAACCCTTGAACCCGCGAGGGGAGACACAATCACCATGGCCCTGCTGGAAGCACGAAACCTTATAAAAACCTATACTGTGGATCACCGCGCCATCACCGTGCTGGAGGATGTCTCCCTGTCTGCCGAAAAGGGCGAATTCATTGTTATTTCCGGCAGCAGCGGCAGCGGCAAAACCACCTTGTTGACGCTGCTTTCCGGGCTGGATCACCCCACGTCAGGACGGGTATTCATTGACAACCGGGAGATCACCCATGCCTCCGAAGAAGATCTGGCGCCGCTGCGCAACCGGACCATCGGTTTCGTGTTTCAATCCTTTCACCTGGTGCCGTCGATGACTGCCAGAGAAAATGTCATGTTCCCGGCAGAGCTGAGGGGTGACCCCGATGCTGAGGCACGTGCCGGGCGACTGCTTTCACGGGTGGGCCTGTCGGCCCGGGCGGACAACCTGCCCAGCCAACTGTCCGGGGGTGAGAAGCAGCGCATCGCCCTGTGCCGAGCCATGATCAACCGACCCAAGCTGCTTTTTGCCGACGAACCCACCGGTAACCTGGATTCGGAAAACGGCAAGATTGTGCTCGCCCAGCTCATCGATTTGAAGAACGAACACGGGGCCACCCTGGTGCTGGTGACACATAATCCCGAAATCGCCCGGGCCGCCGATCGGGTAATTTCACTTAAAGATGGACACCTGAACGGATAGCTGCCCATGCGCCACATGCCAATGATTCTTCGCCAGGTGCGCCGCTCCTATAAGCAAGCCGGCCTGTTCGTGCTCTGCGTAGCCCTTTCTCTAGCAACCCTGACCGCCTTTTCCGGATTCGCCAGAAGCGTGGGCCGCGCCCTGCTGGACGACGCCCGCACGCTTCACGCCGCCGACATCATCATCAGATCCCACGACCCTATTTCCGCCCCCCTGGTGCAAGCTGTTGACAGGCTGGCGAATCAGGGCCGGATCGTGCGGGCCAATGTTCACGAATTCTACAGCGTGGTGCGCGCGCCCAACGAAAAAGCGTCCGTGCTGTCCAGGCTGAAGGTGGTGGAACCGGGTTACCCCTTTTACGGCCAGGTCACCCTGAAATCGGGCCGCCCCTTCAAGCAGGTGCTTGCAATCGGTGCCTGCATCGTCGAGCAGACTCTGCTTGATCGCATCGGCCTGAAGGTGGGCGACCGGTTGCAGGTCGGCTACACCACCCTGACAGTTGACGACGTGGTCACGGCCGAACCGGACCGTCCATTGGATCTGTTTGCTTTCGGCCCCCGGGTATTCATCCACAGTTCGGACCTGGATGCCCTCGGCCTGTTGGCCACCGGCAGCCACATCCACCGTGTGGTGCTGCTCATGGTCATGGACCCGCTTCAGGTTGATGACATTGCCGGTCGGTTGAAAAAGGCTTCCGCCTTCGACGGAGAAAGCATCGACACCTACCTGACCTCCGGATCTGTGGTTAAACGGTTTCTGGACAATTTCCTTTTTTTCCTTAAACTGGTGGGGCTTTTTATCCTGATGGTATCCGGGCTGGGCATTCAGAGCACCCTCACGGCCCTGTTCAACGAAAAACAACGCACCATTGCCGTTATGAAAACCGTGGGTGCCAGCGGTCGGTTCATCAATACGCATTATACACTCATGGTCTTTTTGCTGGGCGCCGCGGGAACCGGTGTTGGTATTCTGGCCGGTGCGGTTGTCCAGGGCGGCCTGGCCTGGATGCTGGGACCGCTGTTGCCCGAGGGCCTGGGCCTGACCATCGCCTGGTCCGGGGTGGCCGAAGCCGTCATGCTGGGGCTAACCGTCGTCGCCTTGTTTTCGTTCCTGCCCCTTTACCGGCTCAGGGAGATGCGTCCGGTGGCCATCTTCAACCGCCTGCCGTCCGTCGGCATCACCCGCTGGCCCTATTTTCTCTCCGGCCTCCTGGTCCTGCTCTTTTTTCTTGCCCTGGTGCTGTGGCACATGCGCGACATTGTCTTCGGCTTCTATTTTGTCGGCGCCGTTACCGCCCTGATTCTGGCTGCGGCCCTGCTGGCCCAACTGGCGCTGTGGGCGATGAGACGCCTGCCCGTTCGTCCGCTGGTCTTTCGCCAGGCCATACGGGGCCTGTTTCGACGGGGCAATGCCACCCGGTCCATCATGATTACCCTGACGGTTTCCCTGGCCGTGATCTTTGGGGACCATCTCATCGAAAAGAACCTGGATGCCACCTTCGTGCAGTCCTTCCCTGCCGATTCAGCCAACGCTTTTTTTTTGGACATCCAGCCCGATCAAACCGAGGCGTTTTCAGCCGCCATCGGCCATCCGGTTCAATTCTACCCTATCGTGCGGGCCCGGATCACGTCGGTGAACGGCGAGGCCATCGACCGCAGTCGGGAGGGACAAAAACGGCGCGACAACCTGTCGCGGGTATTCAACCTGACTTACCGGGAAGCGCTGCTGGACGATGAAACCCTGATCGACGGCGATACGCTCTTTCGAAACGACTGGCCTGAGCCTCAAGTGTCAATCATGGATACCGTGGTGGAGATGCGGCGCATGAAAATCGGTGATCGCATCGGCTTCAAGATTCAGGGTGTACCCTTGACCGCGCGCATATCCAGCATCCGCACCCGAGACAGCCGGTCCTTGAGCCCTTTTTTTTACTTCGTGTTTCCGGAGGCGATAATGAAGCAGGCCCCGCACACCCTGTTCGCCGCCCTGACGGTGAGTCCCGGGCAGATGGGGCCGCTTCAAACGTCGATTGTGTCCCGGTTTCCCAACATCAGCGTCATCGATATGTCCCAGACCATCGGAATCCTGGCCCGGCTCATGGCTCGCCTTTCGCGGATCGTGCGTATTTTCAGCCTCTTTAGCATTGCGGCAGGTCTCCTGATCCTGGTGAGTGCTGTCTTCGCCACCCGAGCCGAGCGGGTCGTCGAGTCAGTCTACTACAAGATCCTGGGAGCTGGAAGGCGGTTCGTCTTCACCGTCTTCGCCCTGGAAAATTTGCTGGTCGGACTGCTCAGCAGCCTTCTGGCCCTGGTCATGGCCCAGACCGGTGCATACTGGGTGTGTAAGGTGAAATTCAATATCGGCTATCAGCCGTTTCTGTCGGTGTCGCTGGTAATGCTGGCGGCCACCGTGGCGCTGACCGTCACGGTGGGCATGGTCGCCTCAAGGTCGATTTTGGCCAAAAAACCGGTTGCGTACCTCAGGGAGCAGCAAAATGAATAAATGCTTGAATTGCACCTTCTGGTCCAATCTCTGCGTTGGAGCAGTAATTCAAATCCTCGACATACTGCAGTATGCCTGCGGTTTGAAATGCTGCTCCGCCTTGACCTTGAACCAGAATGCACACTTCAAGGTGTCCTCTTTAAAAAATAGCCCATTTTTTACATGGCAGATTAAGGGAGCGGCCCTGCTGGTAGGTATCAGCCTGCTCCTATCCGGCTGCAGCCAGGAGTCGCCGGTTGAAACAGCCGTCGTGGTGACCCAACCGCCGGCCCCAGCCTATGCGGGCACGATCGTGGCCGTGGGAGACAGCCTGACCGCCGGGCTGGGCGTTGCAGAAGACCAGGCCTATCCTGCCCAACTGGCCCGCCGGCTGCGTGCCGGGGGGTACAACTATCAAGTGATCAATGCCGGTGTAAGCGGCGAGACCAGCAGCGGCGCCCTGTCGCGCATCGAGTGGGTCATATCAAGTTTGCGGCCGAACATCGTCATCCTGGAAACCGGCGCCAACGATGGCCTGCGGGGTCTGGATCCCGATCTGTTGAAGACCAACCTGGACAGGCTGGTCGGCACATTAACGGCGCACAACATCCAGGTGATTGTGGCCGGCATGCTCATGCTGCCAAACCTGGGGCTGGAATACACCCGGGCTTTTTCCGACATCTACCCGCAAATTGCAAAGAAACACGGAGTCATCCTTATTCCCTTTTTCCTCGACGGCGTAGCCGGCGAGACCCACCTCAACCAGCCGGACAAACTGCACCCCACGGCTGACGGTTATACCCGCATCGTAGAGACGGTCTATCCGTATGTCGTCAGGGCCATCGAGCGATGATACCGGCCGGCTTCGGGCCACACAGGCTTCGCGCCGGCCGTCACGGTCCAATCATCTTAAAGCTATTTTTCGCGTCGGCGAAAATCGGCATTGACTTCCAAGCGCTCCAGTGAAAGCGCGATCACATCATTCAAGCGGGGTTGTTCATGCTGCAAACGCTCGCAGAACGAACATGTGCGATCCGGATCCTGCAAGCCGGGACCGGGTACGAAGGCGGCCACCACCCGTTCGAATAACATCGGATGCATCTGCTCGAGGCGTAAGTAATTTTTTTCAAACCAGGACCACAGGCGATCCGCTGCTGCCGGATTGCCGGCGGCCGCCACCAGGGGCATGAAGCGAATTCGATCGGGCAGCTTGTCCAAGGTGTAATCCAAAGCCTCTTCCAGCAGGGGCCATGAGTCGAAACAGCCTAAAGCACTTGCAAGAGTCATGCGTTCATGCTCGACGCCACTCACTTCGAAACGACGAATCATGGCTTCCAGGGCCGACCGACCACCCGAAACGGCACCGGTGGTCATCACGCCCCTGTAGATGTCTGGGGCGATGGTGGAACCGCTTAAAAATGCATTAAACTGATCGGTCAGGAAATTGAGGGTCTGTGCGTTACCGATCAAGGCGCCGTGGACAAAGAGCTGGTCGCGCAACATGGCCGTGGTCTGCGATTCATCCGGATCAGGCAGACCGCCGATGGCGTCCAGGGCGTCGTTCATCAAGGTTACTGCCGTCTGGGTCGTCCGAGTCCGGATCTCGCCCCGGAGCACCAATACGGCCTCGAACAGATGGCTGTCCAGACTGGAAAGGGGCAGATAGGCCTGCTCACTGCGAAAGTTTTCGGCCATGTCAAGAAATGTCGTCATGGGGACGAGCCCGGCTTTGACCAGCGCAAACAGATCGTTCTGCAGGCCCCAGCGATCCATGGACGGCAATTTTTGACGAGTGACCATGGCGCCCAACCGGGTCAGATTTTCTGCATCGTTGTAGCAGGTGTGGTAAAATCCGGTCTGGCCAGGGTTGACCTGGTAAGCGGTGGTTTCCGGCGGCAAGGTAACGTCGGTCTGTTTTTTCTTGAGCAGGATGGTTTGGGTGTCTGCCGTGCCGCTCGTGGTGTAGGCGGTGATCGATACCGGCACCAGCCATGTCTGCGCCGCATCGTTGGGCAGGTAGGTGAAACGTCGCTGGCGCAAGCTGAGCGTGTTGTTGTTGCGTTGGGCGGTGATCACGGGAAAGCCCGGCTGGGTGACCCAGCTGCGCATGAGTTCTGCCACCGGCATGCCGGATGCGGCCGACAGCGATTCCCACAAATGGTGGCTGGCGGCATTGCCATAGGCGAAGTCCGTCAGGTAGCGCCGGAGGCCGGCTTGAAAATGATCGGGCCCGATCCAGGCCTCCAACTGTCTTAAAATACTGCCCCCTTTGCTGTAGATGATGGGTGCCGTACTGGTGGTGATGGCCACCTTGGCACCCCCCGGCATTTCGATGGCAAAGGTTTCGTTCAGTGCGTCGCGGGCCATTGCCGTCTCGGTCTGGCTCCTGACAAACTGATCCCAGATCTCCCATTCAGGATAGTGGTGATCCACCATGCCGTAACCAAAGTAGGTGGCAAAACTTTCGTTCAGCCAGAGGTACTTCCAATCCTCGGGCGTTACCAGATTGCCGAACCATTGATGGGTGATTTCGTGGGCAATGACTTCGCAGATGCGTGCCAACGCTTCCCGCGATGTCACGCCGGGTATGTTTAACAGCAGATTCTCGCGGAAGGTGATCGCCCCCCAGTTTTCCATGGCCCCAAAGGCGAAGTCCGGCACGGCAATCAGGTCCATCTTGGTCAACGGGTAGTCGATGGCATAGTAATCCTCACCGTAAGCCAGTGCCTTGCGGCCAAATTCCCGGCCGAAGGCCGTCTGGTCCCCCATCCCCGGCAGGCAGACGGCACGCACCCGGCGGTCGACAGTATCCACGTGGATTTCAAAGGGACCTACACCGAAAAATAACAGGTAGGTGGACATTTTGGGCGTCGGGTGGAATGTGACCCGCCGCCTCCCGCCCGCCAACTCCGTGATGGTTTGGATGTCGGTGTTGGAAATGGCCGTCAGGTTTTTGTCGATGATCATCTCAACCGTAAAGATCGCCTTCTGCGCGGGATGGTCTTGGCAGGGAAAAGCGCGCCGGGCATCGCTTTCCTGAAACTGGGTGACGGCCATATAATTCTGAAGGTTGTCCGTTTGGATTCGGCTGCGGTAGAAACCGGCCATGCGATCGTTAATTTTACCGGTGTAGTCAATGGTCAATTGAAAGACGCCGGAAAGGCTGTCGGGAAGATGGATGGCCAGGCCGGCTTTGGCCGGATCCAGTGTAAACGGACAATCGATGCCTTTTTCATCAGGCCCATCCGGTTGAACGCGGCATTGCCAGATGGCCAGTTCCGCACAATCGAGGGTGAGGGTGTCGGTGGGT
>JAQYWF010000010.1 GCA_030145105.1 Desulfosarcina sp. | reverse complement strand
TTTTAACCGGCGGGTAAAGTCTTTACGCAGAGTGGTTGTAAATTTTTCACGTTTCTCCATAAATTTTTTTACCACATACAGATCATCGTATCAATGCCACGGAAAAACTCCTTGACATATGTATGGTAATACGTAAACCCATACGAAAAATTAGTGCAATAAATCCCAATATCGCCACATGAAAAAGCTGATTTCAAATTTTGCCAAGATAATCCAATTGATGGTTAATTTCTTCGGAACAAAAAAATAGAAAGGGATGGATCATGGGTGAACAGGTGAGGGAAAAGCCGAAAGATCCTGGCACATATTGGGTGTTCATCAACCATCATGGCCGACGCAAGGCAAAGAGGGTAGGTGAGGAAAAGACCGCGAAAGCAGCGGTGGCAAAAATCAATACCAAGCTGGTGTTGGGTGAATTCAGTTTTGATAGAAAAGAGGAAAGTGCAACATTCAAGAATGTCGCCGATATGTGGTTGCAGACCGGCCACGATTGGAAGCAGTCAACGGGTGAAATTACAAAAATGCCATTGAGAATCATCTCTACCCTGAATTCAAGAATCGGCCCATAGCTGACATTACCCTCAGAGAGTTGAAAACTTTTTTCGAAAAAAATATTCAAGCGGGTTGTCCCTGTCCACATTAAAAACAATCCGCGCACCCTTGAGCGGCATTTTCCGATATGCCATCGAATATGAAATCATCGACCGGAACCCGGTACGTGACTTGTCCCTTAAATACAAAAAGTGCTCATGCGATATTGCCCCTCTGGTTGAACAGGAATCCGCCATACTTGTTTGAACAGGCGCAACAATTCATTGATGGCAAGTATTGTCCGACGTTGCTCTGTGCATTGCGAACAGGGATGCGGGTTGGTGAATTGCAGGCGTTGAAATGGTCAGATATTGATTTTGATAGCCGAATTATTGAGGTCAGCAGGGGATGGCAACGGGTTAGAATCACTCGTATAAAAAATAAAAAATCCCGTGGAGTTGACATGACGCCACTATTGACAGATGTTCTAAAGAATCATCGAACGCAAAAAACCAGTTGGGGCACTCCAGCATTAAAATTACTTATGACGCATATGGACACTGGATTCCCGGAAGTTTCAAGAGCGAGGTTGACGACCTGGATAACGTGAAACCGAACACCTTGCAGAATGCGGTAAAATATTGGCAACCTAAAGGACATAAATAATAATAGAAACAGTGAATTAGGAGTAACGATGAAACGCACAGTTTTATATGACTGCCACGTCGAGTCAGGCGCGCAGGTGGTACCGTTCGGCGGCTGGGACATGCCAGTTATGTACGGCAGGGGGATTCTTGCCGAACATCTGGCCACCCGCAAGGGTGCCGGACTCTTCGATGTCTCCCACATGGGCCGTTTCACATTTCGGGGTTCAAGGGCGTTGGAATTTCTACAATATGCGCTGACCAACAATGCCGAGGCACTGGATAGCCTCGACAGGGGCGCCCAATATACATTTATCCCCACCGCAGCCGGCACGGCGGTGGACGATGCCTACCTTTACCGGTTCGTGGATGATGAATATCTGCTGGTGGTCAATGCCGGCAACCGCGACAAGGACTGGCAGCACTTCCAGGAACTGCTGAAAAAATTCGATCATGTTGAACTCAATGATCGCAGTGAGGATCTGGCCATGGTGTCGGTACAAGGGCCGACATCCCGTTCGATGGTGTCTGCAATCATCGCGGCCGGACATCTGCCGGCGCCGGCAAGAAACGCACTGAGCACAGTGACGATTGCTGGCGCCACGGTCTTGCTGGCCCGCACCGGATACACCGGTGAACCCCTGGGGTTCGAGTTGTTCATTCCCCGAGATGCGGCGACTGACGTCTGGAATCTGCTTGTGGGAAAAGGGGCCACGCCCGTGGGTCTGGGCGCCCGGGACACCCTGCGGCTGGAAGCGGCACTTCCTCTTTACGGTCATGAATTGGGCACGGATGCCGACGGGAAGGAAATTCCCATCTTTGCCTGCCCGCTGGCCAAATTCGGCGTCAGTTTTTCTCAGTTGAAGGGCGATTTTATGGGACGCCGTCCCCTGGCGCGCCAGCACGAGGCGTTCCGGAAAATTCTCTTTCGGGATTTCTCGGCCATGGCGGATTTGCCCCGGATGATCCGGCCGCTGGTATTGGCCGGGCGCGGGATCGCCCGCCAGGGAGCCATGGTTTTTGACGGCGACAAGCTCGTGGGGACCATCACCAGCGGCACCATGGTGCCCTATTGGGAAGTGGAAGGCCAAAGCGTTCATGACGGCCTGGCTGATACGAATCAGCGGCGTTCCATCTGTCTGGCTTACCTTAACAGCGAAATCCTCGACGAAACACCGCTATCTGTGGAAATCCGCGGGAAACAAGTGGCGACTATGGCGGTGCCCTATCACATGCGCAGCGAATCGCCACCGTATACCCGGCCCATTTTATATGACCATGGTCGTGCGCGAAAATCCGTTGAATCGGATACCACCCAAACCGACGCCCTGCGCCTGTTGAAAATGGCCACGGCCAACCACCACTGGCGGCAGCAGTCCAGCATCAATCTGATCCCTTCAGAGATGACAACCTCCCCCCTGGTGCGCATGCTTTCCATCACGGATCCGTCTTTCCGATACGCCGAGCACCGCAAACTCAAGGCCTATTACGATGCCGAGGTGTTTTACTATCAGGGCTGCGATTTCATCGATGAGGTCGAAGCACTGCTGGTCAAGGAAATGAAGGGTTACTTCGGATGCGCCGAGGTGGAGACCCGCGTGATCAGCGGGCAGATGGCCAACACTGCCGTATACAGTGCCATGTTGGACTATATCAACCGGGCCGACCGTAAGGTCGAGCCCCGGCGGATGCGCAAGGTGATGAACAACCACATCGGCAAAGGCGGTCACCTCAGCGCACAGCCCATGGGTGCCCTCAGGGATTTCGTGGCACGGGATCCTGCCACGGAACGGCCGGCGGTGGTTAACTTCCCGATTCTGGGGGACAATCCCTTTCGCATCGATGTGCCGGCCACGCTAAAGCTGATCGATCGGCATCGGCCCGAGTTGATCATTTTTGGCAAGAGCATGGTGATCAGCAAGGAACCGGTCGCGCAAGTCAGGGCCTTTCTGGACCAGCAGGGTATCGACTCGGTGGTGATGTACGACATGGCTCACGTGCTGGGGCTGGTGGGGCCGCATTTTCAGGATCCATTCATGGAAGGGGCCGACCTGGTCACCGGATCCACGCACAAGACTTTTTTCGGCACGCAGCGGGGCATAGTGGCCAGTCGCTATGAAGCGGCCGATGAGCGTTATTCCCTCTGGGAGGCCATCGAGCGGCGAACGTTTCCCGGATCGGTGTCCAACCACCACTTGGGGACGATGGTGGGCCTGCTGTTTGCCGCCTATGAAATGAACCATTTCAAGGACGCGTACCAGTCTGCTGTCATCTCGAATGCAAAGGCATTCGCACGGGCATTGACCGATAGCGGGTTGAACGTTGCTGGAGACCCTGCCGTGGGGTACACGGAAACTCACCAGGTGCTGGTGGATGTCGGGTATGCCAAAGGACCGCAGATCGCCCGGCGCCTGGAAACCAATAATATCATCTGCAACTATCAGGCGGGACCCGAAGACGAGAGTTTTTCCGCTTCAGGTATGCTGCGCATGGGGGTGTCGGAAATGACCCGCTTCGGCATGGGGCCACAGGGATTTGAGCAACTGGCCCAATTGGTGCGGGATGTCGTTATGGATGATAAGCCGGTGAAGGAAGCAGTGTCCCGGTTGCGACAGCAATTTCTGGACATCAAGTATTGTTTTGACGACGATGCGTTTGAAGAACGGACGAAAAAATTGATGGAGATGTTGATGTAAAGATGGTTCAATCCCAACGGGTTTCAAATTTTTAAGATCGGTTAACCGCAAAAGCAAAGCATACAAACCAATCATGGTATTTATAAAAAATTGGAACGTTCAGTTTAGGGAATAGTTAAATGGCCGAGTTGCTCGCGTTGTGATTGGCGGTTTCCTTAGGGCCTTGGTAGCCTGTGCGCACTGTCAACGAATGTGGCCGCCAGGCTAACTTTTTGCCCGGCCGGGCTTAAGTTAATCTAAAACCTGCCGATATGTTTCAGTAGAGGGCAGCATTTCAACACTATAAAACTAATGACCATTTTTCATACTGGAAATCGCTCTCCCTCTAATAGGCAAGACCACCTCACCCGGTCTTGCCTATCTATTTTGCCCCACCGATGCCGGGCTTGTGGCTGTTGTTGAACCTCTTCGGCTAATTATCAACCAGTTTTAACCATAAAAAAGGGCCCCCGATTACTCAGGAGCCAACTGAAACAAAGTCAGCACGCCTTGTAACTACGGTCGTTGAAAATTGGTATGCATGGCTGGTGATGTGTTGGAGGGATTAGTAAAAATCTGCCGTCAATTTTCACCTGTGACATCAATTTCAAACCCAACATATTTGCCGGATTGACCAACCACCAGGTATTGTGGTCAGCCTTTTTTATAGCTGGGCGTTTAATAGACAGTTACATGCAATCAACTGAAATTACAGGAACGTTAAGGCTATTTTGTATAAAAATTTGATTCAGTGGGGACGAAAAGGCTTCCTGATCTATCAGTTGACGATCAGTTTCCCCGTAATTTAACCCATACCACTACCGATAAAATGAAAGATGGTCGCGTCGAGGACAGCTCCGACAATTGGGTCCACCCATGAAACCCGCTTCGATATGCTTCAAGACATCATCCACATTTGGCTGGATTATATTTCGTTTTTCAACAAAAACATGCCTGGGTATGCGGCTGGTATGCCGTTCATTGTGACGTCTTCCTAAATCGGGCAAGCTCATCCGACAACCATTTTGCTGTCGGGGTTTCAATACCTTCGCAGGTCACCTGATACGGTTTACCGCTCATGCTGCTTTTGGTGGCAGCATACTGGATGAAATCCTCGGTGGTTTTTATGTAACGCTTCGTATGCGCATATTTTTTCCGGATATGCTCACCGGCGTCCTGACCGTCATGGATGGTTCCGTTGCGATTGAATGTGCAACCGGATGTTTCAATGTACTCGAGCAGGTGATCGATCTCCGACTCCATGCCGGCATGGGACAGGCAGGGATGAAAGGTGATACATAATGCCAGGATAACGGCGAGGGATGACGCAACAAATCCGTTAAAATTCAGGAACCGGTTCATCCGCCAGTTTGAAAACAACCGTGAGCGGGTTATGGTCAGAGGTGGAAACAATGGGTGTCGCAGCATTTTTAGCCTCCAGTCCGCGATAGTAAACGTGATCGACATCGTGGCCGAAAAATCTGGATCGGTGGTTTTCGTCGAACCTGACGGCGGTAAGGCCAAGGCGTTGAACCATGGCATTCACACGGGACATGCGGCCGGAGGTCCATGTGTTGAAATCTCCCGATACGATCAAGGGGCCCCGGCACTTAGCAAGAAGCCCTTCTAAGCGATCGATCTGTTTTTGAAATACGGACGTGCCCATCGTAAAATTAATGGCATGAATGTTTGCTACCAGAAGTTCCAACGTTGTCCCCGACAGTGGGTATCGGGAAATCAGGACACTTTTGGGAATGCGGGTAATCGGTTCGGTTTCCCGAAATGCGCACGTGAAATTCGGGGCTATCCTGGCGGCCGTCAACACACCCGCCTCGATTTGTCGGTATTCGAGTGTCGCTGTCATATCCCATTGGTATCGTTCTTGTTCCAGCATTTTTTTCAAGCTGTTGGTCAGGTAGGCTTCCTGCAGGCTGAGGATGTCCGCATTCCGGCTGAGTTTTTTGAAATCCTCAGCCCAGCCCTCTTTATTACCTTTGAAGATGTTCCAGCTCACCAAGCTGAAACCGTCGGCATTCAACGTCGGTGTCGGAGCCGTCAGGGCCGGTACGGACGGGGCAAGGCAGGCGGCCGTGCATTCAGCGGTTAGCCTGCGGGTTTCAAACGAGCTGCGGCGACTGACCGTCCAGCTTTCCTCGGGAATTCGGATGCACCCTGAGGCCAGCACGATAGATATGCCTGCGGCGATACCTATCCATCCAGCCTTTTTTTTTGGTCGGTTAGTCCGGGATAACCCACTGCCGGACGGGACCCGGCGTTCCTGCGAGATCGTTTGGAGCATATTTATTCGCCTCTTTACGGGAAGAATTATCAAACCATGATTTTATGAATGATTTCGCAGAATGCAAATAAAAAAAGGTCGTAAAATAATCACACCGAGGTCCGTCAAACTGACAATACTCAAAAATCTGTGCACGTTGATTTATTTGGCAGCGAACTCCGTTACTGCGGCCGTTATCACGCTCATCACCAGAATGATATATACGGTATTGCAAAAAGGTTGTGACAAAGGGCGTTGTTGGCATCAACCTGCGCTGGGTCAGGGCCTCACGGAGGTTCTGCAGATGGGATATAACACTTGGCATGGCATGCTTTCTCCCATTCTTAGTTTATTGCTGCGTTAATGGTGTGGGTTTTTCGTTGCCACACCTATATGGACCGAGTCGATACGCTGTTTGTCAGTATAGACGTTGAACACTTCGGCCAATTTGTGTGTGCCGGCGTTAGACAAGACTTTTTCCAAGCCATTTTCAGCAACGATGGTGCGCATGTTCCATAAGGTTTTGGGGCACATGTATTTAGCCGATTCCGATTCTTCAGTGATGTTAAACGCATAGTGCCATTGAATGTTGAAGCAGAGTTGATCAACGGCCTCTTCGTGAGTCAGGTCATGGGTTTGCTGAAGGAAAAGAACACCCATAACCGTATAGAGGTCTTTGGCAGGCCGACCGGAGCCGGCGTTGAAATAAGGACTGAGCTCGATGATTCCCACGTTCCGCACAAAAGCCTGGATCAAGGTCATGCCATCTCTATGCCGGACGCCGCCCAGACAATACACAGGCTCCCTCTGGACTTATCCTGCAAGTCTCCAAGCACCCGCAGTTTTGACGCCATCCGTGATATTACGACACCTCATCAATGGTTCGCTTGCGCTCATCTCCTTGATCCATACCTGACACGGTCGTTGCCATGCCTTTTCCTTAACGTTTACCACCCTGGCTCTTTACCAGCGTAGATAAGGTGGTTTGAAGCCTGCTCCTGTAAGCCGACTCCGAGGGACCCACCCTCACCTTCTGTGCAGTTACGCACACTTTATGTTAAAAGTGCGCTCGTGGCGCACTTGAAGGAATCCAAAAAATCTGTTTCCAATTTTCCCATATGATAACAAAATGAAAGTCAACTAATCCACAAATCATCAAGCCCCTATATGTTGTGGTCGGACAATTATTTACCAGAGCGGTCTTTAATAGCAGGAACAACAGGCCTGACTTATTGTGCTTTATGTTATGAAAACAACAGGTTATCATTAGACCAAATTCATTACTAAAAGGAGTAATGACTATACTGGCATCGCCCTATGCTTTATGGTGATGAATCGGAAAATTGGCTGGACGCCATCTTTTACGCCTGAATTTCAAGGAGTGAGAATCGTATATTAAAGCTGATTTGACAATTTATGACCTTTAGCGGTTTTCATGCCTCTGCTTATGAGGTTGTTTGATTCGTTAAGGAAACACAATATAACCATTATACCATCATTATTGATTTGCAGACCCGTACCCCTTAAAATGCATAGCGGATATGGTCACCCACAATTTCTAACGTCTTCTCACATTGATCACCCTCGGCGGTGGCTCTATCGAATGCCGTTTCTACCAATAATGATGTGCCACCGGTAGCAATGGCAGCGCCACCAGAAAGCAGCGTTCCTTTTTCGTTTAGACCAATACCTGGACTGGCCAAGGTACCTTTCAGTTTGACAAAAGGCTTAACCAACAAGTCGGCGCTCATGCCGACTCCCGATCTCGGCTTTGTATTGAAATCAACGTTCAGCTTTTCAGTTTTTAGATCGATGCTCCCACCTCCGACAATCATTACTTTTTCACCTTGGGCCAACATGCCATCGAAAGTAACTTGACCATCAACAATATTTGCGCTGACAATTGTACAGTCCCAATTAGAAAATTCTTCATCCTTGGCAAGGGGATCCAGCGCGCCGAACAACTGGCCGAAAATGTCGCCTGAATACATCTCCATCATGGCATTATCCATTTTACCCGGGCCTTGGGTGATCAGGATTCTGCCATTGGCAACAGAAGCCAACTCCCGTGGTGAAGCGCCAGCGGTTTCCAACTTAAGACTCATACTGGTCAACGGCATTTCTGCAAGGTTCAGGCGCTCGGTTTCCCTGAAATTCTTGCGAAAATCTGACAGGCTCACCACGGCGGACAAGGTTGCTTTCTCACCTTGGGTCTTCAGATCAATTTTTGCTGCCGCATGGCCCTCATTGTCAGAACGAGCCTTAAGTTTTGCGTCAACATGCCCGCTGTGAGCCGTTGCATCGAACACGGCCTCCTTAAATTCAAACCTGTCATAGTACAGATGGTTCACAGCCAGATTAACATCCGCTTCGAGGTCCTGGATAATCGCCAGCTGAAGTGGCGCTTCTTTGAATACATAACGATTTTCCGGTTCCGCGCTCGTCTCAGGGAGTGCCTCGGCAATAGACTCAGGCGGTGCACCATCGGGCTGGGAGGTTTTGCTAAAGGGGCGCAAATCCAGCAACGTTGACGTCAGGTTGGCGGTGACATTCTTCTTGTCACCCTTAAACATGGTAAAGTCGCCTTTGATGTCACTCTTATCGAAGGTGAGAATCATTTCAGATAAAGCGATTTTCTCAGCTGAATATTGGGTCGATACCTTTGCATTCAAATCAATGTCGGGCAATGTATCCCATAGGTCTTTGAGATTGGGGCTCGCCAGGGTTAGCGATATGTTCGATTCACCAGCCATAGCGATCCGACCTTGAGCGGTGAGTTGATTGTTGCCCACGTTGGCTTGAAATTGCTTAATCTCAAAATCGTTGGCAGTCGACGGAACCACCTTGGCGTTTACCTTAAATGTGTCGGTGCTTATACCCTTCAGGTCAAACAATTCACCGACACGGGCAAGTGGTGCCAGGGTCGAGCTGAGGTCCAACTGTTTTCCCGAATACGCACCATCGACGGTGGTGGTAATGCCATCGACCTTGGTTTCAACGGTTGCTTTATAGGCGGAGCCATCGATGTTGATCGTGGCATCTGCGGTAAGCGGTCCGGCAAGTGGGATTTCGACGCTTGCAGCATTGAAAAGTTTTTGGACATCATCGATTCTAAGTTTTAGATTTGCTGCATGCAATTTGGCATCGATAACCTTAGCCGTGGCATCTGCATTTGCGCCGTCAATTTTGGCTTTCAGCACCACGTCGATGTCACCAGCAGTATCTGCAACGCTGAAATCGGCAGTGAGCGCACCGGTGAGTGGCGCTTCAATCTTCGCTTTTTTAAGTGCTTTTTGTATATCATGGACAGCGATGTTGATATTTCCATGAAGATTGGTAAGGGTCGCCAATCGACTGGTGGACATCTGGCTTGTTAGATGGGCATCCCCCAATGACGCCTGAAGATCCAGCTTAACAGCTCCGTTCGCGATGATCGATTCTCTGGAGGTGATCTCGCCATTGAGAATCATTGAATTGCCCAGCAGTTCACCGGAAGATTTCAGTATTAAATTGCCGGTATTATCGGGCTGCAAGCTTAATGATGAAACGTGGTAGACTTGATCTGTGCGTTCGGGGGCACGCACAATAACGGAAATGTTGCTTGATTCAACCCTATCAACCATCAAAGGCAAGACCACAATCTCATCATGATCTTGGTCGGTTCTTTTTTCTGGGCCTGCTGAAGAGGCATTTGTCTCCAATACCCAGTTGCCGACCCGCTGATCGTTTCTCTCCAGCATCACGGAGACATCGTTCAGCCTTACCCGCCTTAAAAGGATGGTGTCTGAAAAAAGCGACCAGAAGTTGATGGCAAAATCACCATGTCCCACGCTGACCATGGTGGGCTCAGTGCCCCATTTTGCATTGGCCAGGAAAACGTCATTAATGATGACTTCTGGGTGAGGATATAAGTTGAGCTCGATGTGACCATTGATTTCAATTTGGCGCCCAATCGCCCTGGTTGCGATGTTTTCAAAGTGTTTTCGATAGGAATCTAAATTTGTGAAATGAAGAAATACCAGACCGGCAATCAAGATACCGCCAAGGACCAGCATGAAAAATAAAAAAAGATTAACCAGTCGACTCACGAAAACCTCCAAAAATTGGCAGCCTGTGCGATGTGAATAGGCATTTTGTCGTGTTTTTCCAATGTAAAGGCGGGGTCGATATGCGAGTTTATGACCATAAATTTTATATCAAAATTGATGATATTGCAATGCTAATTGGTTACAGAAGGAATCAATGAAAGCATAGCAGGATAGATTACAAGAACTCTATCTATCAGCCCCCATCCTAAAGGTCAGATATCTTGCCATAGGTTGCCGAATCGTTGGACAGAAGGCAAATTTTAAACAACACTACATATGGGGGTGGCTGAATTTCCAGTCCATTGCAGATTACATTGAGAAAAAGAATCTATCACAGAAATGTGGCGACCTGAGATGTATTGAGATCATCATGACTCTGCAAAACATGCAAAAACCAGTGATGAGTTGGAGGAATCAAAGAAATTAATGGTCATTTTTATAATGAGTTGGATTGATCGTATCTGCAGATAAAATGGACTTAAACGTGGAAAGATCAGCTTCAACATCTGGTAGTTACCCGCAGTTCCTTTGTCCTTGAGGAAGTGAAATCGATTTATTGAGATTGTATTTGTGCATCCTATAAATTGAGAGTAATGAGGACTTTTGCCAACAATCTTCAGCCCAGGCAAAATCAAAACTACCACATAATGATTTCAGTATTCTTCGGTTTGGCCCCAAATGGCGGATCGGGGCGGACCCATATAATGTAGTTTGCCGGATTGATGGTCAATCAGAGATAGTCCGCAAGAAGTATACCTAATCATACAGAGCTTTGAGCTGTAAGACATCTGAAAAACATAATTGTGTGCATGCCCACACATGTTTTTTGCGTCGGGTCGTTTCTATAGGTGGCATATATCATCGGTTGTGTAAAAAATGACAAGGATATTATGCTTGTTTTGTGATAGACAACCTCTGGCCGACAGGCTGGATTTCACATCCTCTCGACCATGCTCCTGGGATAATGATAGAAACCAGCTCAAAATAATCTGTTGGGCCAATCCAGGCGATGAAGTCTGGTTTTAATTCCTCGACATACTTATGTATGATTGCGGGTTTAAACCCAGCCTCGCCTTGATATTGAACTAAAATCTATATTTTGAGATAGACCTAATAACCGTCAATGCACTTCAATCCTAATCGGCATGTTGGGCTAAATTGAAAGGAAGTACCGTCATGAATCGTGATCAAATCATGAAAACCATTGAAGAAAAGAATGTGAATTTTTTCCGGCTTCAGTTCGTAGATATTTTCGGTTTTATGAAAAATGTTGCGATACCGCGCAGTCAGATTGAAAAAGCGTTGGACGGCAAGATGATGTTCGACGGTTCATCCATCGAAGGCTTCGTGCGTATCAACGAATCGGACATGTATCTCAAACCGGACTATGGCACATTCACCGTTTTGCCCTGGCGGGAAAAAGACAGGGTGAACGCTGCCCGTATAATCTGCGATGTTCACACAGCGGATGAGGCGCCGTTTCCGGGATGCCCGCGCGTCAACTTGAAAAGAGTCCTGGCAGAAGCAAAAGAACTCGGCTATTCCATGAATGTCGGGACCGAATGCGAGTTTTTCCTTTTCCGGAAGGACAGCAACGGAAAGCTCGTGACGGAAACCAATGACGTGGCCGGATACTTCGATGTCGACCCGGACGATACCGGCATCAACTGTAGGCGAGAGATTATCGAGACCCTCGAATCCATGAACTTCGAGATCGAGGCTTCGCACCACGAGGTGGCGGAGGGACAGCACGAAATCAATTTCAAATATGCCGACGCTCTGGTCGCGGCAGACAACACAGTCACCTTCAAATGGGTCGTCCGATCGATCGCTGCAAAACATGGTCTCCACGCTACCTTTATGCCAAAACCGGTTTTCGGTATTAATGGTTCCGGCATGCATACCAACCAGTCGCTGTTTAATCTGGACGGAACCAACGCGTTCTTTGACGAAAAAGACCCGCTACAGCTCAGCGAAACGGCTTATCAATACATCTGCGGTATCCTGAAAAACGCCCGCGGATTTGCAGCCATCACCAACCCTTTGGTCAATTCCTATAAACGACTGGTTCCCGGCTACGAGGCGCCGACCTACATTGCATGGTCCGCCTCAAACCGATCAGCGCTGGTGCGAATACCCGCTTCACGTGGCATCAGCACTCGGGCAGAGGTTCGCTGCCCAGACCCGGCTTGCAACCCCTACCTGGCGCTGGCAATGATGCTCAACTCAGGCCTCGACGGTGTTCGGAACAAACTGACTGCGCCCCCTTCGGTCGATGTGGACATCTTCGAAATGACATCGGCTGAGAAAGAACAAGCTTGTATCGCCAGTTTGCCCGGTAGCCTTGAGGAGGCCATTATTGCCCTGAAGGACAGCTCATTTGCCAGAGAAACTTTAGGGGAACATATTTTCGAGAAGTATATTGAAGGAAAAACAAAGGAGTGGGATTCATACCGTACTGCCGTTACCGAGTGGGAAATCAATCGCTACATAAAAAACTACTAAAATCACCGCGCCCATCTTCGACTTAACTATAGACCGCCTTTGAATAACAGTGGAATTATTGTGGCAGTCCTCAACTTTGTTTCGTATATTTAACCGAACACTGATAGCCGTATTCTGCTATTCAAAAACTATTCCCACCACCGTGGACTAATGGTCGTAGCGCGATGCCTACATACTATCACCCAGTAACCCATTAAGGGTATTTTTTCCTGCGGTAATAATTCTGCACCATTGCATTCAAAAAGATTTCCGTCTTCACATAGTCAAACTCCATCCGTTCAGGCAACTCTCCAAACAATGGTATACCGCCACCAAGTAGTATTAGGATGACGGTTATAATCAATTCATCAATTTTTGCACCAGGTAAAGGTCGTCCGCCAGCGCTGTATACTTGTAATGTGATTGAGTGAGTGGCCCTCGAACTCCGGTGGCAGAAATACAGCAATTGGTTTGCCTGGTGGATTTGGCTTTGCTGAAGAAAATTTCAGACGTGACATTCAGGCTGCAATACTTGTTTATCAACAGTTCGAGAACCGGATGAAACGTATCAAACGAAAAAATGGGCACATCAATTCGGTATAGTTCCGATAGATGTGCCCATTATTCTTGAATCGGCTAAATCCCACATCTTGTGGCCCAGCTTGAATACCGTTTGAAAAAGATTACATACCAGTCTTTGTAGATAAAATTTAAATTTGACGGCACCGTAAAAAGTCCGATATCTGCGTTACGCTTCATCCCTCGGCATTGCGGAGTATCTTAAGTACTCCTCATTCCTCGGGATTCGCAGGCCTTGATATCGGGCTTTATATGATGCCGTTGGAAATGTGACTTTTTACGAGTGCATCAAATTTTACCGGTGGTGATATTGAGATTATCCAACTGGTGTTAATGGTTTACTGAAACCAATATTATGTTTTAAAATGTCAATATATTAGCCCCTTCTGAAATTTCAAACAGTTTGGGTGCACCAGCAAAAGTTACGGAATCAATAACATCCTTTTCGCCAACCTGGCGACTCTCGGCACAGGGAATTCAAACGAAAATGGGAACCTGGTTCTTTACTAAATAGAACAAATGCGGTCCGGCTTCATCGCCGGTGGGTGCTACAATGTTATCGACCATACCATTTTTGGTTAAAACCACTGCATCATCTGTGAGAAAAAGACTGACCTCGTGACCGGTTTCGTGAGCGGCCTTTGCCAGTTGAAAAGTTCGTGTAACCCGTGTCGGGTCTTCTAAGCCGCGTGTCAGCACAAATACAAATTTCGACATCTTTACCATCTCCTTTCATCTATTGTTTGGTTTCTTCCTCAGAGTAATTGATATTTTTTTCTAATGATTGTTGGCTGGCCAGAGTCTCTCTAAAGATTCATTGAGCGTATCAGACGATTCGCCAAGAATTTGATAGATTTTGCCTATGGCCATATTAATGTAGCCTTGGTTTTATATTTTTTTCATTGCAATACGATAAATAAACGGTTTGTTTGAATGAAACATCCACCTCTTTTGCCTACCATATCCCTTCGATAAATCAAGAAAAAGAAATCCCGCTTTTTTTTCCTGACTTTTATTGCGAAGCTGAGGGTTTAATACCTCGACACTTGCAACGATATTAATTTGGCAAATTGCTTTTTTCATGGGGCTTTCATAATCTTCGCGCAGAAAACCAGCTCTCCAGTCGGAGCCGCCAGAAACCGGTCGTCCACTCCCCCCCGCTAACGCAGGAATCAGTTGCGCTAAGTGCCCCTATACGAAAATATGGTGATGCACAGAGATTGTCGAGGCGCCTGGATCGAAAGGCACGAGAAGCGGCTAATAGCCTTAGCTAATAGCGCGCCGAGCAACGCAGCAAGCCGGGATGAATCGGCAATCGAATGCCATCGTATTTACGAATAGGGGCACTTAGGCTCCCGGAAATGTCGTGGACGGTGTGGTGAAATGCGGCCGGGTGATGGTGGGTGCACCCGGTGCAGTCAAAAGAGGTGTTGTTTTGGGTATGCAATGCAAGGAACATGAATCGGTTTGCCTGATGAAGAACAGCCCGTGTGCATGCGGGGTATAAGATGGCCTGAAGCCCGACATGCTGAGGGCCCCGGATTCCCGGGACCCTCAGTATTGCTTATACTGTCGACCTTTTAAAACCCCCATTCTAAGAATTTTTTACGTGTTCATGGCGGGGTCACGAACCGGCTCAACATGCTCTCATCGTGCAGGAATGCGCTGATCCCTTAACGTTTCGTGCCTTACTTGAATTGATCTTCTTCGGTGCTTCCGGACATGGCTCCAACCGAGGAGTCCCCACTGCTGATCGTGTCAATTAATCGGTCAAAATAGCCGGCCCCCACGAATTTCTGATGGGTGGTGGCCATGTAACCGTCTTCCTTGCCGAAGCGAAATTCTTCTTCCTGGAACTTTGAGTAGGCCAGCATACCGTTTTTGCGATAGTTCATGGCCAAGTCGAACATGCCCAGGTTCAGGGCATGGAACCCGGCAAGGGTGACGAACTGGAATTTGTAGCCCATGGCCCCGAGTTCACGCTGAAAGGTGGCGATGGTGGCATCGTCCAGGTTGGCTTTCCAGTTGAACGACGGGGAGCAGTTGTAGGCTAGCAGCTTGTCGGGAAACTTCTCGTGAATTCCTTCGGCAAAGCGCCTGGCCTGAGCAATGTCCGGCTTGGACGTTTCGCACCAGACCAGGTCTGCGTAAGGGGCGTAGGCCAGGCCGCGGGCAATGGCGGATTCCACACCATTTTTTACGTAGAAGAAACCTTCGCTGGAGCGGGGTTGGTCGAGAATAAATGGCCGGTCCCATTCGTCAATGTCGCTGGTGACCAGCTTGGCGGCATCGGCGTCCGTTCGTGCCACGAGGATGGTCGGAACGCCGCAGACGTCGGCGGACAGTCGGGCCGCCACGAGTTTGGCCACTGCCTCCTGGGTCGGAACGAGCACCTTGCCGCCCATGTGTCCGCATTTTTTGGCCGAGGAGAGCTGGTCTTCGAAATGCACCCCGGCGGCGCCGGCTTGGATCATCTGCTTCATCAGTTCGAAGGCGTTGAGCGGGCCGCCGAACCCGGCCTCGGCGTCGGCGACGATAGGGGCGAACCAGTAAGGGCCGGTTTTTCTTCCGTCCAGCACCTGAATCTGGTCGGCCCGCCGCAGGGCGTTGTTGATGCGCTGGACCACCGCCGGCACGCTGTTGGACGGATAGAGGCTCTGGTCCGGGTACATTTCGCCGGCCAGGTTGGCGTCAGCAGCCACCTGCCAGCCGCTCAGGTAGATGGCCTTGAGACCGGCCTCGACCTGCTGAACCGCCTGGTTGCCAGTCAGCGCCCCCAATGCCGGCACATAGTCTTCATGATTGATCAGATACCAGAGTCGCTTGGCGCCGATGGTCGCAAAGGTGTAGGCAATGGTCAGGTTGCCGCGCAGCTTCAACACATCTTCGGCCGAGTAGGGGCGAACGATGCCCTTCCAGCGCGGATCACTTGCCCAATGGCTTTCCAGTTCTTCGCGTTCGTCGGCCACCACTTCGTGACAGGTCAGTCGTTGGCAAATCTCCTCAGCTTTCTCTTCTATGGTCTTCATCTTGCCTCTCCTGAATTGGGGGAGTAAGCAGAAAAATGTTTATTTTGAACCGCTTATTTTTTCCGCGACCCCGGGGTGATTGGATGGGTACATGCGACATCGGGATCAGCCCTCCAGATGATCGTAGGCCTTCAATGTCAAAAACTCAGCCAGGCTGTCGGCGGCGATGATTTCGTCGAACAGGGTTGCGGCCTGTTCGTATTCGACCTGCTGAAAATGCGTGTCGCCCACCTCGGCCTTGATCTTCTCCATCTCCTCCTTCATCATCGAACGAAAAAGGTCTAACGTGATCTTTCTCCCGTCGTCAAGCTCCGCATCGGGATGGTTGATCCACTGCCACAGCTGAGCCCGCGAAATTTCGGCGGTGGCCGCGTCTTCCATGAGGTTGTACAGAGGCACGCACCCCAGACCCGAAAGCCAGTTGGCCATGTATTGGATCCCTACGCTGATGTTGGTGCGCATGCCCGGCTCGGTGATGGTTCCGGCAGGCACCTTCAGTAAATCTGCAGCCGTCACGTGAACATCTTTTCGCGACCGATCAATCTGGCTGGGGGCGGGCATGGCCTTGTCAAACTCCTCCATGGCGATGGGGACCAGGCCCGGATGGGCCACCCAGGTGCCGTCGTGGCCGTCGGTGGCTTCACGGGTCTTGTCTGCCCGGACTTTTCCCAATGCCTCGATATTTTTCTCCGCGTCGTTTTTGATGGGAATCTGCGCAGCCATGCCGCCGACGGCATAAGCCCCGCGGCGGTGACAGGTCTTGATCGCCAGCAGCGAGTAAGAACGCATGCAGTGACGAGTCATCGTGATCTGGGCCCGGTCTGGGAACAGATAGCCGGGAACATTTTTAAATCGTTTGATGAAACTGAAAATGTAATCCCAACGCCCGCAGTTCAATCCGGCACTATGGTCCTTGAGCTCATAGAGGATTTCATCCATCTCGAAGGCGGCCATGATCGTCTCGATGAGCACTGTTGCTTTGATGGTGCCTGTCGGGATTCCCAGCGCCTCCTGGGCGGTAATGAAGACGTCGTTCCACAGCCGCGCCTCCAGGTGGCTCTCCATTTTGGGCAGGTAAAAGTAAGGCCCGCTGCCCTGGTCCAGAAGGCGCTTGGCGTTGTGAAAAAAGAAGAGTCCGAAATCGAACAGACTTCCCGAAATGGGCTGCCCGTCAATGAGAACATGCTTTTCCACCAGATGCCAGCCGCGGGGGCGGACGATGAGGGTGGCGGTCTTGTCATTCAAACGGTAGGTTTTGCCTTTCGGGTTGATAAATTCGATGGTTCGGTTGACGGCGTCGTGAAGGTTGATCTGTCCGTGGATGGTGTTCGTCCAGGTGGGGCTGTGGCTGTCTTCGAAATCGGCCATGTAGGTCTTCGCCCCGGAATTGAGTGCGTTGATGACCATTTTTCGATCCACCGGCCCGGTAATTTCCACCCGGCGGTCGGAAAGGTCGTCGGGCACCGGGGCCACCGTCCAGTCACCATCCCGGATAGGCTTTGTATCCGGCAGAAAATTCGGCAGGTTTCCGGCGTCAATATCGGCCTGAACCTTCTCCCGGCGAGCGATCAGCTCTCGCCGACGCGTGTCGAACCGACGGGCAAGTGTCCCCACAAAGCTCAGCGCTTCGGGTGTCAAGATGCTGCCGAACGCGTCGGTGACCGGTGCGTTGATGGTGACGCCATCGGGAATGCGGGTGTTACTCATCTGATTCCTCCTTTTGTGTATTGCCGGTAGAGCGACATTCAGCCTCGAATGACAGCCCTCCCCGGCGGCCCGACATTGGGAACGGTCGGGGTTGAGTCAGGGAAATAAAGAAACGGTGATGCCGGTTGGCGCGCCGGCAGCTGGTCTTTGCGGAACTGTTGGTCTAATGGGAAACTGGGACAAAGATAATGCTGCGTGGTGCAATGTAAACCCGGTCAATCATAATGCCACCCTTACAGCCGGTATCGAGGGTGATAGGGACGGATGTGTCGAATGTGCCCTGAACGGATTTCATCCTGAGCCTTTACCCAGAAGTCCGGCGCCAGCAGATCGGCGTGCTGGCTTAAAAAAAGGTCCCGATGTCCGGGTGAGAGTCCCAAAAAACGGGAAAACTCCTCGGGAAAGACATCGTCCTCCCCCACCGCGTACCAGGGTTCGTCGGCCATCTCTTCCATGTATGACCGTGCCTGGGGAATTTTTCTGAATCGGCAGGTGGTCAGTGGCACAATTTCATCGTAGTCGTAAAACACCACCCGCCCGTGGCGGGTCACGCCGAAGTTTTTGAGCAGTAAGTCGCCGGGAAAGATGTTGGCGAATGCCAGATCTTTGATTGCATTGCCGAAGTCCACCACCGCGGCTTCGGTTTTTATGCTGGTCTGCTCCTTCAGGTAAATATCGAGCGGGGTCACCCGGCGCTCCAGGTAAGCATGGTCGATGATCACGCGATCGTCTACCAGGTGAACGGTCTGATCGGCCTCGGTCGTGAGATGATCGATCAGATCGTCGGAAAACCAGCAGCGGTCGAAAGAGAGGTGTTCAAAGGTATGAGCCTCGATGAGTCGTCCCACTCGGTAGTGGTTGAACACGAAGTCGTATTGTTCGATGACCTTGTTTCGTGTGATTTTCTTCGGGGTGTCGAAGCGGTCGCGGATCAGTTTGACAACCATTTCATGGTCGGCCATGTCAAACACCACCATGACCATCCCCCGCTTGCCCGGCGATATGTGGAACTGTCCGTCCGTGCACTCTGCCGTGTGCCGGCAAACATCCTGGTAAAGCACCGTCTTGCCATGTTTGAAATAGCCGATGGCAGAGTAGATCTCGGCATCAGGTTTGGCAGGCATGATGGACTTGAGAAAACCGACCAGTTCGCAAAGCTTTTCCACCGTCACGTGAAAGGCCGAGCGGGTGTAAGAAAAGACGATGCTCAAGCCATCCGCGTCCATCAGCAGGGCGTCCACCACCACACCATCCGGTGGATGCAGCAGCGTCATAGCCAGCGGGATCAGCTGTTTTCCCGCCACCACGCGTCCGATGAGATAAGCGCCCTGACCGCGGTAGAAGACGTGACGAATCATTTCGATACGAACCGACTGGGTGCGGTCGACTATTTTACTCAGGCGTGCTTCCACGCCTTCCACGATCCGGGGCACACCCTTTTCCAGGGCTACGCGGTCGATCTTGAGGTCGCTGTAGTCGGAAAGGATCTGTCGGATGACCGGTCCAATGATTCCAGCCAACGGATAGGTCCTGAAAACTGATTCCGTCGGGCATGGCAATGCCGGCTGCTGGTCATCGTGGACGAACTCGATCTGGCGATTCACCCCGACGGTGCCGAAAATGCGGCGGGTGACCGAATTAAAAAAGGTTTCGGCCAACTCCCGGTCATCCATACCCGTGATGCGGGCGGCGTAGTCGGCCTTGGCGGCGGCCCATAACGCTTCATCGGCGATCCGGTCCTCGAGCAAGCTGCGGATCTCGATTTCTGTCTGGTCGACGATCGTTGCGTATAGATTCAGCCTCTCGGTGGTGTCGGCCTGGACCAGCTCCCACTGGCGGTTCATGAATCGCCCGGGTGCACGCAGCGTAATGCGGCGAAAACGATCCTCATAGTCGCAAAACCGCTCATGGATGCAGCTGGAACAGCTTTGTGCCAATGGTTCGATCGTCATCTTCAGACTACTTGATCGGGGCTGGGCTGCAAAGATGGGCCTCTTCCATTGCCACACGGCCGCATCCATCGCATACATACTTCATTTCCGCCAGCTTGTCCTTGCAGACGTGCTTGGGATCAACTTCTGCTGCGCCGCAGAAACTGCATTTTTCTTTATCCCCGCAGGGATTGCACAGATGCCCCGGTGATTCGGCAATGGCGCCGCAACTTTTACATGTGTAGGCCATAACGATGCTCCTTTTTTCAATGGGTGGACGATGGCATAAAAGTGATGCCTGATTGGACAATGTCAAACCGGGCAGGTCCTCAGGCGAAGTCCGCCAGTATTTCTGAAGGCACCCGAATGAAAATTGAGCAAGGTGATTCGAACAGGCTGGGCGATTGCCATCGCCGCTGCTTGGGTTTTATCGTGGTGGAACGGTTCATGTTTTTTCCTGAGTAACCACCCTTGCCGGCCGAACTAAGGAGCCAGTGCCGGCGGTCACCGGCAGTCGGCAATGACATCCTGCTAAAGTGCATTTTCGTCGACATGTCAGGTGTTTTTCGTATGATCCACGCCGCTGCTTGTTCATTCGTCGGCCGTTCGGCGTGTGTTGGTTGTGGAAATTATAGACAGGCTGGGCCATTGCCCGACAAATAAGGGAGCGTGCATGATATATATCGTTTTAGGGTTGATCGGGGCCGTCATGGGCAGCTTTTACCTCTATGGCCGGGGTGACTTTTTGCTGGGCGGCGTCATTGGCCTGCTGGTCGCGGCGACCATTAACCAGCGGAACGGGCTCCTCGCGCTGAAAACCCGCCTGGCGGCCATGGAGACACAGATTGCCGGTTTGCTTTCCGGAGAGCCAATTGCTGGTCCGGCGCCATCCGCCGAACCCCCGACATCGGTTCGAGCGGCCCAAACCGACTCTGGCAGTGACGTCGACGCGTCTGAAACGGAAGAAGAATCCACGGTGGGTGCTGCAGGTGAAACGGCGGCGGTGTCCGCGCCTTTTCCGAAAGCAACCGCCGATATTCCTTCTCTGGAACTAGAATTGTCCGACGCAGCCATCGCTGATCTTGACCCGCCGCCGAAATCAACGATGGCGGATCAACCGTCACATCCGTCGGGTGGTCTGGGCGACTCGATCAGAGAATTTTTCTTCGGTGGCAACCTTATGGTTCGGGTGGGGGTTGTGGTGCTGCTGTTCGGTTTTGCCTTTCTGGTAAAATACGCTGCTGCCCGTGACCTGGTACCGGTGGAGATTCGCCTGACGTTCGCATTTGCCGCCGGCATCGGTTTGCTGCTTCTGGGCTGGCGGCTGCGCATCCGGCGCTTTGGCTATGCGGTGGCCCTTCAGGGCGGGGGCATCGGGGTAATGTACCTGACCCTGTTTGCCTCTGCCCGGCTTTTTCACATGGTGCTGATGGCCCTCACATTCGGGGTGATGGTGGGCCTGGTCGTTTTTTCCGGCATCCTGGCGGTGCTACAGAATGCAGGCGCCATGGCCGTTCTTGGGGCAGCCGGCGGCTTCATGGCGCCGGTATTGCTCTCCACGGGTACAGGCAGCCACGTGATGCTCTTCTCGTACTACGCCCTGCTCAATGCAGGTATCTTCGGCATTGCCTGGTTCAAGGCTTGGCGGTGGCTCAACCTGCTGGGTTTTGTCTTTACCTTCGGCATCGGTTCCGCCTGGGGATTGCAGTACTACCGGCCGCATCATTTTGCCACCACCGAACCGTTTCTGATGCTCTTTTTCGCTTTTTACCTTTCTATTTCCGTTCTTTTTGCCCTGCGGCAGCCGCCCCGGCTGAAAGGATACGTAGACGGCACCCTGGTATTCGGCATGCCCCTGGTGGTTTTCAGCCTGCAGACCGGGCTGGTGAGAAATGTCGAGTACGGGTTGGCCTTCAGTGCCGTGGCCATGGGCCTGATATATATCGGCCTGGCCACTGCCTTGTGGCGACGGCGGGATCAAGGGTTGAGTGCGCTGGTGGAGGCGTTTCTCGCCTTAGGGGTGATCTTCGGCAGCCTGGCCGTTCCATTGGCGCTGTCCGGCAGCTGGACGGCGGTGGCCTGGAGCCTGGAAGGTGCAGGGCTGGTTTGGGTGGGTATCCGTCAGAACCGCTGGACCGCCCGGGCTTTCGGGCTGCTGCTTCAAATCGGATCGGGAGCCGTTTTCCTGCTCGGCAGCCACGGTGCTGTGGGCGAAGTTGCCGTTTTCAACAGTCGCTTTCTGGGCGGCATGATAGTGGGTACGGCGGGTCTGTTTTCGGCTTTTTTTCTGGAGCGATATGGGGCGCGGCTGCAACGTCTGGAGCGGCTTTTTGCCGCTGCAATCATGGCCTGGGGGCTGCTTTGGTGGTTTGGCACGGGGCTGGAGGAGATCGACCGCCGGCTGAGCCGCCGCCATGAGCTGGTCGGCTCGATGGCATTCATTTCCCTCAGCGCAACGGCCATGGGACTATTTTTTCGGCGGCTGGACTGGAAGGGGATGCGCTGGCCGGCCCTGGGACTGCTTCCAGCAATGGTCCTGGCGGTGGCGGCGCTTTTTGATCAATTCGGCTTCGAGCATCCTTTCCAGGGATGGTGGTTCGTCGTTTGGCCGTTGACCGTTGCGGTTCATTTTTACCTCCTGCGTGGCATGGAAACCACCTGGAATGAGACAATCGTGCTGGGGTGGCACGTGGCGGGTGCGCTGTTGGCCACCTTGATGCTGGGCTGGGAAGCCGGGTGGCTTCTGGACCAGCTGGCCGGCGGTGGCCGGGTTTGGGCCTTTATTGCCTGGGGGGGTGTTCCGGCCGTCGTCGTCGTGGCCTTGATCCGGTTCAGCAATCAGAAGGGATGGCCCTTCGATCCCTGGCAGACGGCCTACCGGGGATGGTTGCCATCCTTGCTGGTGCTCGGTCTGATGGGTTGGACGATGATGGGCCTTGCCATGAACGGTGATCCCAGGCCATTGTCTTACCTGCCGCTGCTCAACCCGTTGGACCTGGTTCAGATCTTCGTCTTCCTGGTAATCATCAGCTGGGTGCTGTGGATGAATCGTGAGCCGGTCGTCCCGGCTGCGTATCTGCCGCCTGCGGTGCTGTGGGGGACACCGGCGGCAGGGATTTTTTTCTGGCTGACCGCCGTCTTGGCACGCACCGTCCACCACCTGGCCAATGTGCGTTATGACGGGGATGCCATGTTTCGATCCGACCTGTTCCACGCGGCAATTGCCGTGCTATGGGGCCTTCTGGCGTTAGGATGCATGATCGCCGCCAATCGCCTGAAACGCCGGGCTGTGTGGTTTACCGGTACCGGCCTGCTGGTGGTGGTTGTCGTTAAGCTTTTCGTGGTAGACCTGTCGGGCTCGGGTACCGTCTCCCGAATTGTTTCATTTTTGGCGGTGGGCGGCTTGATGCTGGTGATCGGTTTTTTTACCCCATTGCCTCCGGTAATATCGAAAGGAGAGAGCCGATGAGGATATGGCTGTGGTTGGTGCTGCTGACAGGTTGCCTACCTTCCGTATCGTTGGCGGACACCAGCGTGGATGAATTCGCCTACGGCATTAAGATCGACGTGCCCACCGGTACGGCCGTTGCCGCCATGAGTATGCCGGAGCAGGTGTACGAAAGTGCCTACCGGAGGGACCTGGGAGACCTCCGTGTATTCAATGCCAACGGGGAACCGGTGCCGCATATGATCCGATACGCACAAACCCAGCCAGCTGATGCGCCCTGGCGGTTGTTGCCATTCTTCCCGCTTCCACAAGAAGCGACGGAGGAGGCCGGTGGGTACCAGGTTTATGTGCGCACCGGACCGGACGGTGCAGTGGTGCGGGTCGATCCCCGACCGGCGCGAACACCAGTGGCGTCCGCACGGACGTTCCTGATTGATTTGAGCCGCGTCGGGCGTGGTCTGGCCCAGCTGCTGCTGGAATGGCGATAGGGTGAAGCCAATCTGATGGCCGCTCTGGCCGTGGATGCCAGTGACGACCTGGTCGCCTGGACCACGATTCAGCAGCGGGCGGCGATCTCGGACATTCGGTTCGGTGGCCGACGGCTGCTCAGCAACATCATTTCCCTGAATCCGAGCACGAAACGTTACCTGCGTTTGCGCCAGCTGGATTCAGGACCGGCGATATCCCTGGTCCGCATCGATGGTAGGGTGCAGCCGGAAGGGCGGACGGCCATCCGTGTTTTTCTAAAAACCGACGGCCATCCCGTCCCCGGATCGTCAGGTGTCTTCGAATACCGTAGCACCGGTGCGTTTCCGGTGGACCGGGTTAATCTCATCTTCGACCAGGCCAACAGCATGGCGGAAGCAGAGCTCGAATCCCGCAGTGATCCCAATGCGAACTGGGCCCGGCGAGCCAGGGGCCTGTTTTACCGCATCGACGTGGACAACACCCCCCTGATCAGCGCCCCCCAGAGCGTGTCCATCTCCATGGACCGCCACTGGCGCCTGACCGTTGACGCCAGCGACAGCACCATTGGCAGTTCGGTTCCCCAACTGGAGGTCGGCTACCGTCCCCACGACATCTTCTTCGTTGCCCGGGGCAACGGCCCCTTTACCCTGGCATTCGGCAGCGCTGCCGTTGAACCGCTGAAGGTGAATGTGGCCGCATTATTCGACGGCATCGGACCGGCATCGTGAAAATAGCCTCGAGCGCTGGGTGATGCCGCAAGGCTCACCATTGGTTCTGGGCGGTCCGCAGCGGCTGTCACCACTACCGAAACCGCTACCGATGAGACGGATTGTGCTGTGGTCGGTTCTGCTTGCCGGTGTGCTGGTGGTGGCCGCCATGGCCTGGCGCTTGGCCAGGCGGTTAAAGACGTCGTGAGCGTGTGGGCTCAAGGCTCAAAGCTGAAAGCAAAAAGGAAGAAGATCCGTGAGAGCGTGAAAGCGTGAGAGAAAAACGACATACGCCTGACGATAATAAAACTGTCAACCGCAAACGGTGAAACGAAAACACGCTTCACCAAACACCTAACACGTAAAACGGTCTGTTAACCAAACAAACCAGTTGAACCAATCAACCCTCTCGTTCCTTTTTCTGTTGACTTTCAAGCCCTGCTCATAAGAAATTGCCTGACTAACGCTAACCATTCGCGTAGATTATTGAACGCCAGAACGCATGAGGACCGGATAAGAACAGGAACAAACAAGCCATGAGACAGGTCAACATTGCCATTTTAGGCTGCGGCACGGTGGGTACGGGAGTGGCCCGACTGCTGCTGCAAAACGGAGATATCATCCGGGACCGCATCGGATGTGCACTCAATCTAAAATATGTGGCTGATATCGACACGGATAAGGACCGAGGCCTTACCTTGCCACCCGGGGTAATGATTCCGGAGGCGGCTACGGCCATCGCTGATCCAACGATCGATATCGTTGTGGAGACCATCGGCGGTGAGGGAATTGCAAAACAATTGATTCTCGATGCCATCGACAAGGGCAAACATGTGGTGACCGCCAACAAAGCCCTGCTGGCCAAGCACGGAAATTCAATTATCGCCGCCGCCACCGATCGCGGCGTCGATTTGGCTTACGAGTCCAGTGTGGGCGGTTGCATGCCCATCATCAAGACGGTGAGAGAATCCCTGGTGGGCAATCGGATCAAGGCCATGATCGGCATTCTCAACGGCACCTGCAATTACATCCTTTCCAAGATCACCGACGAGGGTGTGATTTTCCAAGCTGCCCTGGCCGAGGCCCAGGCAAAGGGTTATGCTGAGGCCGATCCGACCCTTGACGTCGAGGGGCAGGATGCGGCCCACAAACTGGCCATCCTTTCAGCCCTGGCCTTCGGGATGAAGATCAATTTCGATGATGTCTACATCGAGGGAATCTCCCGAATCACCCCCATGGACATCGAGTTTGCCGCCCAGTTCGGCTACCGCATCAAACTGCTGGCCATCACCAAGTTTGACGGCCGGGCCGTGGAGGCTCGGGTTCACCCCACCATGATTCCGTTCGATAACATGCTCTCCAATGTCAACGGTACATTGAATGCCATCAGCGTATCTGCCGATGCGGTCGGAGATATCCTGCTTTACGGCCACGGGGCAGGCATGATGCCCACTGCCAGCGCCGTGGTCTCCGACATTGCGGACATCGCCAGAAACCTGGCTTCCGACGGCGCCGGGCGGGTGCCAGTTTTGGGTTTTCAGCCGGACAAAATCCGGACCATTGCTGTGATGCCCATGGACGACATCGTCACCAACTATTACTTCCGCTTCGATGCCATGGACCGGCCCGGGGTGCTGGCCACCATCGCCGGTATCTTAGGAAAATATGCTATCAGCCTTAAGTTCGTTCACCAGAAGGGAAGAAAAACCAACGGTTCGGTTCCGGTGGTCATGCTGACCCACCACGCACGGGAGGCGGATGTGACCCGGGCATTGGCTGAAATCGGCACCCTGGACGTGGTCGCCAGCACACCAATGCTGATCCGCATTGAAGACGATGACGGGCAGGAGTAAACGTTGCAGGGGCCGGAGCGCTCCATATCCTTTGTTGTCAAGGATTCGCAGTAGAAGGACTACGGCTTCACCCTTTCCGCCGCGGTTCTGAAGCGCTCCAGCCCCTGCAGCGATAGGGTGATGACCGCAGAAAAAATAAAATTAGTTGCCACTGCGGTTGGCCGTTTAAGGATTCATTTTGGATTCCGACCAAAAGCAGGCAAGCTGGATTGTTGAGGAGTTTCATGCATGTAATTTGTTCAGACCTGGAAGGTGTTTTCGTTCCGGAAATTTGGATCAACGTAGCCGAGCGCACGGGCATCGGTGAATTACGTCTCACCACCCGGGACATTTCCGATTATGATGTGCTGATGAAGCGGCGATTGTCCATTCTCGATGCCAATGGCCTCAAACTGAAGGATATTACCGACGTCATCGCCACCATGAACCCGCTGCCGGGTGCCCGGCAGTTTCTGGACTGGCTGCGGGCCCGCACTCAGGTGATCGTCGTTTCCGATACCTTCGTCGAATTTGCCCGGCCGCTGATGGAAAAGCTGGGCTGGCCCACGCTGTTGTGCCATGGCCTGACCATCGACAGCAACGGTGCCATCGCCGATTACAACCTGCGGCAGACCGATGGCAAACGCAAGGTGGTTCAAGCCTTTAAACGCTTGAACTTCCAAGTGCTGGCCATGGGCGACTCCTACAACGACGTCAACATGCTCAAAGAGGCCCATCGGGGCATCCTGTTCTGCCCCCCTCAGAATGTGATCGATGAGTTCCCTCAGTTTCCCGTAGCCACAACCTACGACGATCTAAAGGATGCTTTTGGCAAGATCCTTACAAGCGATTGAGAAATTGGGAAATTGAGAGCTTAAGGGATTGACAGATTGACGGGAATGCAGATTCCAGAACCCAGAACCCAGAACCCAGAACCCAGAATCCAGAATCCAGAATCCAGAATCCAGAACCCAGAATTCAGAACCCAGAACCCAGAATCCAGAACCATGAACCCAGAACCCAGAACCCATTCCCACAGCACCTCTTACCGGGTGATTTACGGCGACACGGACACCATGGGGGTCGTCTACCACGCCAATTATCTGCGCTGGTTTGAGATCGGACGGACCGAACTGTTTCGTCACTTGGGATTGCCCTACCGTGAGATCGAAGCCCGGGGTCTCATGCTTCCGGTGTCCGAGGTCAAATGCAAATATCTCACTCCCGCGCGCTATGATGACGTGATCGTGATCGAAGCCACCCTCAATACGGGGTTTCGCGCCGGCATGCAGTTCGACTACACCATCACCAGTCAGGACGGCGCCGTCATCCACACCACTGGATACACCCGGCACGCGTTTATCAATGGCCAGGGAAAGGTGGTCCGCCCGCCAGCCTTTATCCGCGAACTGATAAAAAATCGGCTGCAGGATTGAGGGCTTGTATAGTTGACAGGGTCTATTGAATTAATTCCTTTGAACCCAGAACCCAGAACCCAGAACCATGCCCTTCACCATCCAGGAAAAACCTGACGGGCTGATCTTTAAAATACGCCTCCAGCCCCGCTCTTCCAAAAACCAGGTTGTGGGTGTATACGGCGATGCGTTGAAGATCAATCTCACCGCACCACCCGTGGACAATGCCGCCAATAAAGCCTGCGGGGTATTTTTAGCGGGGCTGTTATCTGTGGCCAAATCATCAGTGGTGATCGTCTCTGGTCACACTGGGCGGAACAAGCAGGTCAGGGTTCATTGCCAGAAGGATAGTGGCCAATGGGAAACGATCAAAAAGGTAATCATGTCCTGGGCAAAAACATAGTGTCCGTCCGCTGATCCGCCTTTCTGCCAATCAATCGGGAACAATGGCGCCAATGAGCTTTTTAATCATTTCGTTGATTCGGCTGTTGACAACAACAGAAATTTCACTTATCATTTACTTTTATAAAAATTGATGCGGGGTGGAGCAGTCTGGTAGCTCGTCGGGCTCATAACCCGAAGGTCAGAGGTTCGAATCCTCTCCCCGCTACCACTTAATGAAAACGGGCATTTACAAGCGATTGTGAGTGCCCGTTTTGTATCAGTAAACTGTGGTTTCCCCCCGTATTTCCCCCTTATAGAATCATTTGTTAACAAAATTCTGGTCTTGAGCCAATGTTTCTCCATGGCTATCAAAAATGCAATCTCAGGGTCCTGCCCCGACTTTCGGTATCGGTTAAAAACAAGCATGCCTTACCCTTCCGTCTGCACCATGCAGGAATTTTCATAGGCTTCCAGGTCCGCCTCATAATAACGAACGGCCGAATTAAATTTTCGATAGGCTGGCCCGCATCCCTTAAAACGCCAATTTCTCAAGGTCTGAACTTTCAGCCCATAACGCCTGGCGACTTCTTCTTCTGTAAAGAATAATTTTGACATTGTTTTTCTCCTTAATGTTTGTCGGTTTTTCTGACGAGATTGGCTATTTGAAATAAATAATCGTTATGTGTTGTTATACTTGTATACAAAAAAAAGAGATATGAACAAGCGGTTACACAAAAAAATGTTCTAAACAACTGAAAAAAAAGAATAAAACAACATTTCAGCCTCCAGTTGTCCCTCTATGGGATATCTCTAAATGAGAATTATTAAGAATATTTGCAGGCTCTTTTAGGCTTTATTCAGAACCTTTCAAGTCCCTTTTCAGGCCCTTTTCAGGCCCTTTTCAGGTTTTTTAGGCTTTTTTCAGGTTTTTTCAGACCCTAAGGTACCGTTTTCTGTTTTCCATAAGAAATCGTGATAAGCGTCATAGGCCATAAAAAACATGAATAGAAATGTTTTATCTGTACCTAAATAATTTTAATCGATTCAATGGCTTTTCTTCAGAAGGGCAGATATGAATGCCATGTTTTGAAAGAAGTGCATTTTTAATAACCTGCGCCAGGACTATGTCCCCATTTTCAAAGGCATGGTGGTAGTCTGAAATCATTTTATTAATGCGGTCTAAATTATCTAATCCCATGTCCAAACTCCTAAAAATATATTGCTATACTTATTGGACAGTTGCCTGAGCCAGCTTTGTCACTGGCTTCCGAGAAGGCTTTAGTTTTCGGGTCTTAATGAAATTATTCAGTGCACACCAACTTACGCCGAACATCTTCGTCATTGATGATTTCGTAACGCCCAGCCCCAATAGATTCCGGATCTCATCCTCCATCCCATCGAGTTTTGATCTACCGGGGCCTTTGGGTCTTCCAAGTCGGACACCGGCAGCACGGGCCTTGGCAAGTCCTTCCTTGGTTCGCATCGAAATAAGGTCGCGTTCGATCTCTGCAAGAAGTGAAAACATCGTTACTAATGTCTTGCTCTGTATATCCATCGTGCCGTTAATATTTATGGATTCTTTAATTGATACGAGACGGATCTTAGCCCTGATAAGTGCATCGACGATTTGCAAAAGCTCATTTATCGACCGTCCCAGCCGCGACAGCTCAGCGACAATTAATGTATCCCCTGCGCTCAACGTTCGATACAACTCATCGATCCCACGCTGGTTGATTCCTTTCCGGCTGGAAACTGTCGTTTCAATAAACTGGTTGATCGTAAGGCCTTGACCATCTGCGTACTGCCGCAGGGCCAATTCTTGATTCTTTGTGTCCTGTTCGTCGGTACTTACCCTGAGGTAGCCGATCACCAATGCCTGTTTTTTTATTGCTGCCATTTTACCCATTTTCTATCACCTCGCTAAATTAAGCTGAATCATAATTATTATTTAAATTATATTCAGTATAAAGTAAAGGGATTTTCCCCTCGGCATTCCGCCTAATAAAAGGGTCGTTAAACTATAGAGGGGAAGAGGGTGGGCAAAAGTATATTAGATGAATTTTGCAGATTTCCATAACCAATATGAACATTAACCGAATTTGGTTTTATGGCAAGAAATCCCAAGTTTCGGAATGGTCCGTTTTCATGGGATAGCCATAACGTACTTGCGTGGCCATGAAAATTTTTGCCGCTTATCCGAGGAGCATCTATACCACTATTTGACAAGGACGTGATTCGGCAGCTACTCTCTATAAATTTCCTACTTATAAGTCGTGATTCGTCAATATGATTCCATCGCCGCTACCAATAATAAATCCATGGAATAGATTGACAATGTCACAAAGTGGTATAAAAATATTCAGGATATACTCTTCTGTTAAATTAACATCCTAACTCAATTAGTGGTGAAACGAATGAACAAGGTTATATCAAAAGCAAATTGGGTCGGAATTACCTTGGTTATCGCAGTGTTATTCATCGCGTTAAGCGGATGCGCAACTACACAAACGGATTCGTCGCTGGCTGACGCAAATGATCCAGAAAAAGTGAAGGCATTCGAAGCTAAGCTAAAAGAGGTAGTTAAAGAAGTCGATAAAAATCCGAATTACAAACGTATCCCGTTAGATACCAAAGAAGACCAAGAATGGTTCCTGAATCAAGCATTCCCTTACTGGGACAACCAAATATCCAAAGAAGAATTTATTAATGAAGGCTTAAAACGTTTTCCTGAATATCGTGATTCTTTTGAATTCTTGGCAGAAAAATTTAAAAACTGATTCTAAAGGATTCGGACTGCTCAAGTTTGCACAGAATCGAATTTTTTTCCAACATCATGCTGTCTTTATATCTATCGTAAAGGAGAATATTTCATCATGAAGACCTTGTCCATCCGCCGGTTTGCCTTTATCCTATTCGCCCTCATGACATTTGCCTTCTTCGGTTGCGGTAGCAGCAGTGACACTGTGAGTGACATCATCGACGAGGTTGCCCCTGCGGCCAATGTACGGGTAATACACCTTTCCCCCGACACCCCCGAAGTTGATGTCGACTTCGAATTGATCGAAGTGGAACAAACCATTGTTGGGTTGGAATACAAAGAGGCGTCCCCCTATACGGAAACAAGCACTGTGATCGAGGAGGTTGTTTTCAAGCGAGGCAGTGACGACCAGGAACTCGGCCGTCTGGAAGATCCCGGATTTGCCAGTGACGTTGACAATACCGTCTATGCCGTCAACCTTGCCGCCGCTCTGGAGTTCATCCAGTCCGATGACGATCGATCCAGCGATGCCAACAAGGCCAAGGTACGCGTAGTACACGCTGCTCCCGATGTACCAGCAATAGATGTCAACATCAAAACGGCAGATCAAGAAGTATTGAAGTTATTTGGGATTTTTAAAGATATCACCGACTACGCATTGATCGATCCCGGCGAATACTTTTTGGTTGTTATCGAAGTGGGCAATAATTCCACCGACGAGCTGACATTTGGTCCTGTCTCCCTTGAGGCAGGCAACGTCTATACTGCCGTTGCCCTTGGTACGGAGGATGATAGCGATGCCTATGATCTCGGCGTAAGGGTGTTTAAAGACTCTGGTAGCGGCAATACCTTTGTCGATCTCGCGAGTGGACCTTGATAATTGACCGACATCAGAGCTTAGACTTAGCTATAACAATGGTTTTAACACAATATCTCCAACTAAATCACCTTTAAATACCAGAAAGGTGTGGTGAAAAATGAAAAATCTATACACGATCATCTTATTCCTTTTAATTACGAGGAATCCAGCGAGTACCGGGCCAGGGCCATAGAAGCCGGTGTTAGGGGCTATGTTGCAAAGCACAAAATAGCGGCCGAGCTGGTGCCGGTGCTAAGAAAGTTGATGCAGACCACGAGCCTCAAGAACCGGGGGGAAAGGGAGTGATAAAGAATCCGGCAGGGCCGACGGTTGTTTCTGGGGTACTGCCACCGCGGGGGACGTTCCCTATTTAAATCAACCCAAACGAATACGAAAGACGAAAGGAAACACTATCATGGCAAAGATCAAAGCAGAATACATCTGGATCGACGGAAACAAACCCACCGCCAAGCTGCGTTCAAAAACCAAGATCATCGATGGACCGGTCACGGAACTCTCTCAATTACCGGACTGGGGATTTGACGGTTCCAGCACATTGCAGGCCGAGGGTCATGACAGTGACCGGGCCATGCTGCCGGTCGCATTTGTGCCGGACCCCATTCGCGGCGGCGACCATATCTTGGTCATGACCGAGGTGCGCTACCCGGACGGCAACGTTCACGAGACAAACAAACGCGCTCATCTTGCAGCGGTGGCCAAGGATTTTGCCGCCAGTGAAGCCTGGTTCGGGATCGAACAGGAATACACTTTTTTCCGGGGACGATCTCCACTGGGTTGGCCCGAAGGCGGTTACCCCGCACCCCAGGGACCTTTTTACTGTGGTGTGGGTGCCGATGAGGTATTCGGCCGCGATATCGTTGAAAAACACATGGACGCATGCCTGCAGGCCGGTCTTGGTATATCCGGTATCAATGCCGAGGTTATGCCCGGGCAGTGGGAATTTCAGGTTGGGCCCCTGGGCCCCCTGGAAGTAGCCGATCAGCTGTGGATCGCCCGCTGGCTGCTGTACCGGATCGCAGAAGATTTTGGGGTTAACGCTACAATCCACCCCAAACCGGTCAAGGGCGACTGGAACGGGGCCGGCGCCCACACCAACTTCAGCACGAAGGGGATGAGGGAAGACGGGGGCTTTGCAATCATCGAAGAAGCCTGCAAAAAACTTGGCAAAAAGCATGAGGAGCATATCGCGGTTTACGGCGCCGACAATGCTCAGCGTCTCACGGGCCTGCACGAAACCTGCTCCATCCACAATTTTCGCTACGGCGTCAGTGATCGCGGCGCTTCCATCCGGATTCCCCTGCCCACCGTAAAGAAGGGCAAAGGCTACCTGGAGGACCGTCGCCCGGCAGCCAACATGGACCCCTATGAGGTTTGTGCCATTCTACTGGAAACCGTCTGTTCTTAATCCATCTCATTTCAGACGGATTTTGGTGCGGCCATATTCCCCGGGTCAGGAGAAGCCCGGGGATAG
>JAQYWF010000246.1 GCA_030145105.1 Desulfosarcina sp. | reverse complement strand
GTGCCTTCCTTGGCCGAGATCTACGCCCAGGCCCACGCCAGGCGTGACGCCCTGGGAGAGCCACAGACCCGGCCGACACCGGACGAGGCGGCGGCACATGCCCTCGATTGTCGATGGTCAGTTTGGGCATGATCGTTTCACTTTTTAAAGGGGCATCCTCTGCCCTCTATATGCGCCATCACCTCGTCTTCGAAGTTCACGATCAGGCTTTCGATGGAGGCCACCCCGCCCGGTGCAAAGGCACAATAAGATTTCCACAGGTGCTGGCACATCGTTTTGATCATGGGAAGAAAGTCCGCCTCGCCCTGCCCATTTTCGATGCGTCGCAACAGGTCCAGCAGGTATGGAAAGCCTTCCCTGCAGGGGGTGCACCAACCGCATGATTCGCGGGCGAAAAATTCGGTCAGGTTTATGGTCACATCCACCATGCAGGTGTGGTGGTCGAATACCATGATGGCCCCGGTGCCCAGTCGATTGCCCACTTTTTTAAGCGCGTCGAAATCCATGGCAATATGATAATGATCTACGGTCAGAAACCCAGTTGAGGCCCCACCCGGCAGACAGCCTTTGAATGTTGCGCCGTCTTTCATGCCGCCGCAAAAGTCCTCGATAATCTCCGAAAGCTTGATTCCTAAGGGCAGTTCGTGGCAACCGGGTTTGTTTACCTTGCCCGAAATACAAAACAGCTTGGTACCGGCGGCCTCGGGTGTCAGCGCCAGATCCTTGAACCACTGGGCCCCCTTATTGACAATGTGGGGAATGCAGGCCAGCGTCTCCACGTTGTTGACCAGGGTCGGCTGCCCCCATAATCCTTTGTCAGTGGCATAGGGCGGCGGCTGCTTTGGATTGGGCCGTATACCCTGCAGGGCGTTGATCTGGGCAGTCACCTCACCGCAAATATAGCGTCCGCCGCTGCGGTGCACATCGATGTCGAAACTGAATTCACTGCCGAAAATGCCGTCACCCAGCAGCCCCTCGCGATGGGCGATGCCGATCTCTCGTTCAAGTATCCGGGCGGCACTTTCGTACTCCGGCCGGATGAAGATAATGCCATGGGCCGCCCGGATGGAGAAGGCCGCCAGGGTTATGCCTTCGATGAGCATGTGCGGTTCGGCATGCAGAAACACACGATCTTTGAAGGTGCCCGGCTCCATCTCGTCGGCGTTGCAGACCACATATCGCGGAAACGGGGCGTCTTCAGCCACGGTCTGTACTTTGATTCCGGCGGGAAACCCCGCGCCTCCCCGGCCCAATAGAACCGCATCGGCAAGTTCGGCTTTGACGGCCGCGGCATCTTCACTGGTTAACACCCGGTGCAGCGCCTCATAGCCGCCAGCCTGGCGATATTCCGCCAGCGTAGTGATGCGGTCCGGTTTGCGGTGTTTCAGCAACACCTGGGGATAAGGGCCGCTCACGTCGATGCCTCCCGCAGTTTGTCGATCAAATTGTCCAATGCGTCGGTGGTCAACGGACCATGTACCATGCGGTTGACCAGAATGGCCGGGGCCCGGTCGCAGTAGCCGATGCAGCATACCGGCAACAAGGTGAAAAGTCCGTCGGCCGTGGTCTCGCCCATCTGGATGTCCAGCCGGTTGCACAGGTGGGCCACCAGGTTCTCACCGTTTTCCATCCAACAGATCAGGCTGTCGCAAACGTGAATCACGTATTTGCCCACCGGTTCCCGGTAGATGAAGGTGTAGAACGTGGCCAACTCGTCCAGTTCCAGCGGCGTCATGGCCAGCAGGTCGGCCGCCTGCCCCAGCGCCTCGTCGGAAAAGTAGCCGTAATGATCCTGCAGGGCATTGATCACGTCGATGGCCATCTCGCGCGGATGGGCCACCCGGTCGATCTTTTGCTGCAGCTCGTTTTTTAACGATTCCGGAAACATAAACTTATCTATCAATGTCGGGTAAAATATAGTCCACCGACCCGATGATGGTGATCAGATCGGAGAGTGACCACCCTTTGGCCATCAGCGGCAGGGCCTGCACATTGGCGAAACCCGGCGCCCGGATGCGCATGCGGTAGGCATAGCCAAGCCCATCACTGACCACAAAATAACCCTGTTCGCCGCGGGGAATCTCGCAGGCGACATAGGCCTGGCCCCTGGGGATTTTGGGTCCCCGGGTCACATTGATAAAATGATGGATCAGGCTTTCGATATCCGTAAGCATATCCTTGCGCGCCGGGATCGAGTAGCGGTAGTCGTCGGTGACGGTGCGGCCCGGCGGCATCTGTGCGGCCGCCTGACGGATGATGTGCAGGCTTTGACGCATCTCTTCGATACGCACCAGGTAGCGGGCGTAGCAGTCCCCGCCCTCGGCTGTGGGGATATCGAAGTCGAACTGGTCGTAACCGCTATAGGGAAAAGCCTTGCGAAGATCCCAGGCCAGGCCACAGGCGCGCAGGTTGGGGCCGCTGACCCCCCAGGTCACGGCGTCGTCCAGACTGATGGCGCCCACTCCCAGGGTCCGGGCACGAAAAATGGGATTGTGGGTGATCAAGGCTTCGTATTCATCCATGCACTTTTCGAAGATGCCCGTAAAGGCGTCCACGGCGGCTTTCCAGCCCTCGGGCAGATCGGCGGCCACACCGCCGATGCGGAACCAGGAGGGGTGCAGCCGGCCACCGGTGATCAGCTCGACGATGTCCAGGATCATTTCGCGTTCCCGGAAGGTGTAAAACGTCGGGGTCATGGCGCCCACGTCATGGGCATAGGTGCCCAGCCAGACCAGATGGTTGCTCAAGCGGAACAGCTCGCTGAGCAGCACGCGGATGCACTGGGCGCGCGACGGCACGTCGATGCCGGTCAGCTTCTCCACGGCCATCACATAGGGCAGGTTGTTGGCCGCCCCGGCCAGATAGTCCACCCGGTCGGTGTAGGGGATGAACTGGTGCCAGGTCTGCCGCTCCCCGATCTTTTCCACCGACCGATGGTGGTAGCCTATCTCGATATCCATGTCGGTGATGGTTTCCCCGTCCAGGCCCATTATATATCGGATCAGTCCGTGGGTGCTCACATGGTGGGGGCCCACGTTAACGATAAGGTCCTGCTGCCCCTTGCGGCCCTTGAAAAAGAAGCCACCATCGCGTGGCTGCAGCCGGCGGGCGTCGCTTTGCGTGTACGGATCCATTTCCGTGGACCGCCCGGGGTGGGACTTGCGCAGTGGGTGGCCCTGCCAGTGGTCCGGCATCAGGATCCGTCTCAGGTCCGGGTGCCCGTCAAAGCCGATGCCGAACATGTCGTAGACTTCGCGCTCGTACCAGGCGGCGGACGGCCAGATACCGGTGACGCTGGCGGTGGAGGGGGATTCGCCGGCCAGGTTCACGGTCAAGCGCAGACGGGTGGGCGGTTCAAAGGACAACAGATGGTAAACCAGGGTAAAATCGTGACCCGGTTCGCGGTTCCGACGGGCCGATTCGTCGATGGCGGTCAGATCATCCAGCCTCCGGAATCGAGGCACCGCATCATTCTTCAAATAGGCCATCACCTCCCGGATGGCCCGGGGGGCGACCGCAACGGTGGCCATGTCGCTGGAGGGCGATACGGCGCGAACGGCATCGCCAAAGCGCTGCTGCAGTTTTTCGGCAAGCTGCCGGTCCGTTTCGGTGGCCGGGCGTTCGGCCGGCGGCGGGGCCCACATCCCGTCGCTGCGGCTGCCGGCAAAGTCCGGCGGGATCACCGAGGTACCCCGAATGGCGCTGCCGGCCATGCCTGGGCCGCGCGGGTCGCGGCTTTTGGAAACCCCGTCAACCAGCACCGGCCGCTGCGTGCCCTGCGTGCCGCCGGCCAGGTGAAAAATGGGTCGGGCCGGTTTTTCCTGGACGATCTTCTCCTGCAGTTTGACCAGACCGGCCAAGACCGCCTCGGGCCGCGGCGGGCATCCAGGGATGTATAGGTCCACCGGCAGGATCTGGTTGACGCCCTGGACCACGCTGTAGGCGTCATACATGCCGCCGGTGTTGGAACATGAGCCCATGGAGATCACCCACTTGGGCTCGGCCATCTGTTCGTAGAGCCGCAGGACCACCGGGGCGATCTTTTTGAAAACCGTCCCGGAAATAATCAGCAGGTCCGCCTGGCGCGGCGAGGGCCGCAGCACCTCTGCACCGAAACGGGCCATGTCATAGCGGGCGGTGAATACGGTGGCCTCTTCCACGAAACAGCAGGAGAGACCGAAAAACATGGGCCACAGGCTGTACTGACGGGCCCAGTTGACTACCACGTCCACACTGGCCAGGGCGATGTCGGAATTTAATCGCGATGCGGACCCCACTCGAGGCCTCCTTTCACCCAGATATAGACCAAACCGGCAATCAGAACGGCAATAAAAAATTGGATCTGGAACCAGCCTGCCCATCCTAGTGGACGGCTGGCCACTGCCCAGGAGAAGATGTAGGCTCCCTCCACATCGAAAATCAAAAAAAAGATGGCCACCATGAAAAAAGGCACCGGGTAGCGCAGCCTCGCCTGACCGGTGGGGATGATGCCGCTTTCGTACACGCGCAGTTTTTCCTTGTCGGGAAGCTGTTGTCCCAGCCAGCGGGAGAGAAAGAGAAGGGCAATCGTAAGCGCGATGACGACGACAGCGTAGAGGGTCAGAGTAAACATACCAGGCTGCCAGGGAGATAACAGGGCGTGGGCGTCAATCGGCTGCACGTTTCACCTTTTCTCTTCAAGGGTTGGACGAACGAGGACCATCAAATTGTGGAGAGCGAACGACTAAGAATCGCATAAAGGTGCTGTTGAGAACGAATAATAAGCCGGCCTCCCGTGCATTGTCAAGGAAGACCCTGCGCGTTGTTTTTTTTTAAACCTGTAGTAGCTTACCCTTTTATACCCATTCGTTCCGTTTCGATCGGTGAGCTCAACAGCCAATTGATCTGAGCGGCTTGAACCGATCAAAAACATCGTGGAGCACCGCATGGTTGCATTGCCCATCAATCCGCCGGAAGACCTTCACCTTTTAAAGGAGCGGTGCAGGCATCTGGAAAGCCAGTGCGCCGCGTACATCCGTTCGTTGGAGGCGGCCAACGACAATCTGGCAGCTGAAATCACCAAACGCAAAAAGGCTGAAGAGGCAATCCGGAACGCACACGATGAGCTGGAAAAACTGGTTGCCGAGCGAACCAAAGAGATCCGGCTGCTGAAAGACCGGCTGAAGGCTGAAAACGTATTTCTCAAACAGGAACTTGCAGCGTCCCACACTTATGGCACCATTATTGGCGACAGCCATCCGATAAAAACCGTCATCTCGCAGATTGAACTGGTGGCACCCACTGATGCCAATGTCCTGATTCACGGCGAGTCCGGTACCGGCAAGGAGCTGGTCGCCCGTGAAATTCACAAGCACAGCAGCCGAAAAGAAAAGCCCCTGATCAAGGTCAACTGTGCAACCATCCCCAAAGAGCTCTATGAGAGCGAATTTTTCGGCCACGTCAAAGGATCCTTTACCGGTGCGGTAAAAGATCGGATCGGTCGATTCGAGGCTGCCGACGGCGGGACCATATTCCTGGACGAGGTGGGTGAAATCCCGTTCGACCTGCAAAGCAAGCTGCTGCGCATCCTTCAAGAAGGTGAATACGAGCGCCTTGGAGAAGACAAAACCAGGAAAGTGGATGTTCGGATCATCGCCGCAACCAACAAAGACCTTCAAAGGGAAGTCACGGCCAAACGATTCCGTGACGATTTGTTCTATCGGCTGAATGTGTTTCCCATTCAGATCGCTCCTTTGAGAGCCCGCAAGGCGGATATTCAACCCTTAGCCACCCATTTTGCCAAGAAGCTTTCCAGAGAGATGAATGTGCCATGCCCCCGTCTGACCAAAGCCAACCTGATCGATCTGCAATCTTACGATTGGCCGGGAAATGTCCGGGAGCTTGAAAATGCCATTGAACGGGCGATGATTCTGGCCAGGTCCAAGGATCTGAATTTCAGTCTTATCAGAGCGGGACTTCAATTCAATGAGAGCCTGCCTGCGGTCAGCCTGCCGGATGGCGATACCCACGGGCAGGTGATGACCGAAGCGGAATTAAAACAAGTCGAGCGCCGAAACACGATCAACGCACTGATCCGCTGCCAATGGAAAATTTATGGAAAAGCGGGAGCCGCTCAATTGTTGGCGATTAAACCGACGACACTGATCGAGCGAATGAAGCGAAAGCACATTCGCAAGCCACCCAGTTAGCCTGCGGGCGCAAGGCGCCCCTCTCCTGCCAATGCCAACCCATCCTGCCTCCATCAATATTTTGACATATGAACTCAAAACGTTGTAGCCCTCAAATTATTGAGCACCCATAAAGCACTGGATTGTTATACTTACACCGTTTTTTCAAATGGTTGTTTATATTTTGGCAGTTGGCCCGATTCTTGTTGAAACACGATGGCATGATTGACGACCGTTCGTCCTGCCTTTCTATCCCATAGCCCAGCGAATGCGATCGCGAAGAGGCGTGATATGAAAATCAACAACCTAGAAATCAATATCCTTTATTTTTTGTGCAATCCGCTCAATGGGGAGCGCCAGGATGGCACGATCAACCAATCGGGACTTTTAGAAGAATTTTCAGACCTTCCATATCGAAGCGTCAGCGCTGTGGTCGAGTCAATGAAAGCTGACGGGTTGATCACGATCGATCGGCCGCGATCTCGACTATCGATTACGGAAAATGGGATCAACAGGCTTCAGTCCTCCATTGCCTGTCACATCCACCAATTCGACAGTTGTGGGTGTGGCAGCCTAATCGGATGGCAGCGGCCAGGACGATATCCCGGACGAAATCCATAAGGAGGAGTAAACCGATGATGAACGCATTTAAATCAAAGGCCAAACGATGCTGCACAAAAGAGTCTCAGCGATTGACTCACCGGCTTGTTTCCTGTGAGATGGAATCCAACACGCCGGAGCAAAGGCATGCCTGCTATCGCCGGGCAGCCAAAATAAGCGGCCGCCGGGCTAAAGCATGCATCACCGCGTAGGGTGAAAACCAACCACACCTAAATCAGGGTGACCGGCTGGAAGCGCCAATACCGACACTATCCCCAAACGGCACCCGTCGACGCCGCGTGCAGCGGTCACACGCAATTTGAAACCTTCCTTTGATTCTGGTATGATGCCGCATGGGTTGTCACACATCATCCATCCACGGCTCGGGCGGGATGATGGGCTAAAAACCGGTTCTCAGCCAGGAACATGCCATGGCCCACAGCGTCTCCCAATCTGCATACCAGCGCCTTACCGAACGCCTCAACCGCTTCCCCCAGGGCGCTCCACCGACTGAACTGCTCACCAAGATATTGAAGGTTCTTTTCGATCAACGGGAAGCCGAACTGGTATCGCTGCTGCCGATCAAACCCTTCACGGTGAAACGGGCTGCCGGCGTCTGGCGCATGTCCGAGACCCAGGCGCACAAGATCCTGGACCAGCTGGCCGCAAAGGCGCTGCTGGTGGATTTTTATGTGGACGGCGACATGCACTACGTGCTGCCGCCGCCGATGGCCGGGTTTTTTGAATTTTCCATGATGCGCATCCGGGAGGACATCGACCAGCGGCTGCTGGCAGAGCTGTTTTATCAATACCTGAACGTCGAGGAAGACTTTGTCCGGGCGTTGTTCACCGAAGGGCAGACCCAGCTTGGACGGGCCTTTGTCCATGAGCCGGCCCTGTCGGCGGCCAATGCCTTGTACGTGCTGGATTACGAGCGGGCCAGTGAAGTGGTCAACAGTGCCACCCACCGGGGCATCAGTATGTGCTACTGCCGGCACAAGATGACGCACATGGACCGGGCCTGCAAGGCGCCCATGGACATC
>JAQYWF010000182.1 GCA_030145105.1 Desulfosarcina sp. | reverse complement strand
CGGTATTTAAGTTTTCAAAGAGCGACTTTTGGCAGCGGTTGCCAGTTCCAAACAAGCACTTTACCGCCACCATTTTTCGTGCATGGGACCGTAGATTCTGTCGCGTAAATTTTTCGCATTTCTCTTTCCCCAAAAACGCCAGTCTGGTTGGAAGGATCTAATCTATCGGAATGATTATTCATTAAAAAAAACCGATATTTTCAACGCATCGTCAAATTCCGGCAGCTCGGTTGGGTTGTCTTTTTTGAGAATAAGGGTGCCCTTACTACCGGAACGTGCTGTTTTGAACTTGATCACTGATTCAAATGGTACGAACATTTCAGTCATCCAGCCGCTTTTAGCGGTGGCGTATCCTTGGGCGATATATTCGCCGTTTGCATCCACAAGGGCAATGGGGAAGTCCCCTTCGAAAAACCATTTACCCCTTGCATGCCCCCAGATGCTAAGGGGTGATTCGATACGTGATCCCGGCAAAGGTGATTCCACATAGATCAAATCGCTCTTGCAATTTCCTTGTGGAAACACATGAACTTGCTGCGAAGCAAAAAACGACGCTTCGTATTCCGCCCCAAAGCCTTCAGGGGTAAAACCGGTAGTCTTTCCGGCAAGCGTCATGAACAGCGGCGTGTACGGTATCCGGCCGGGGAGTGCCTTTCGATAGGTTGCCATAACTTCATTCAACGCTGGTGAATTTCCCGGGAGCCAAAGTTCTCTCTCCTGCGAACATGGCAAAAACGATCGGACTTCGTGACCGATGATTACCCAACCGTCAATAACCGCTTCTCCCTCGGTAGGGGAGGGTATCTCTTTTAAAACATTACGTTCAAGAACCAGATATTTTGACGTGGCGACAGAAGGTGGGGTCGCCATTGGTTCGCCTATAGCGCGATTCGCATAATTCACAACGATCACACCGTTGCGAACACTTATATTTTGCGGCACCACCCTGTCACCAAGCAGGATTGCACGGGTACCAAGATAAAAACCGTTTGCGTTGAGCGCGACTGCAACATAATAGAAAGTTCCGCTGCCCCCGGGGTCGTAGGTTAAGATAAGCGCAGCGTCCGCATCCCCCTCGCCGTCGATGTTTCCATAGACCGGCTTACCAAACACGGAGGTGATGACCTTGCTTGCCGAACCGGGTGCAGATTCTATTTCACTACGGCCCTCGACCAATCGTATTTCTTGACCCTCGACGATGTAGATGGCATTCAGCGGGTCAGATGCAGTGGCGGGCACAATCTTGGCTTCATGCGTCTTGGCGCCACCAAATGAAATGACGCAGCCGATGAAAAGAAGACAGGCCAACATCGCTATGCGTATATTCCATTTCATGGAACGCCCCGCTGTCTAATGGTCTGCCGATACAAGAATCCGCTTGTTTCAGTTTTGAAAATTAAAGGACGTGAAAAAAAATATCGTCACGGTCATCGAAAGGTTCATCTAACCACAAAGTAAAGGCGTCGCAGCACCTTTCCGCCTGGCGTAGCGATATCGACCCACCAATCGCCCCGATAACGACTATCAGAAATATTCTTAAAGCTCCATGTCCGCCAATTGGTGGACCGGACATCCAGATGGACATCACCGATTTTCTTCCCGTTAAAATAATAGATATGCCGGATCTTGGATGGGACCTGCAGCGCTTCAATCTCGCTCCACACATAAACCCGTTGGGCAGTTGTCAGAAAAGAAGTGTCGACACCAGACGGCATTCGGTTTTTAATTTCTGCACAGACGCTGGCCTGCAAAACGTTTAGCGCTTCATCGGTTGTCGTTGGTTCCGGTGATGGATCGGCCTTCAACTCGCTTTGGCCCGATCGCAACTGTCTTTCAGTGCCGGCGATGGTTCGATTTGAGTCAGCATTCTTTGCCGATGAAGGTGAACCGGATAACGGGGTGTTTGTCTGTATGACGGGATTAGACGTCCCAGATGAATTTTCGGGTTCTAACTTTGTGCGGATTGTCGCTTCGTCGGGATCGGTGGACGACGGTGTCGCCTGTTTTCTAGCCTCAGGCGGATTGGTTGCTTCAGAGGACTGTATATCGTTGGTATGTCCGACCAGTTTATCTGCAGTTGGGGATGCATCTGTGGATTCTGAAGCTAAAACCGACTTTTCAGAATCAATGGCAAGCAGCGGGCGTGCGTCCTTGTCTTGCACGTGCTGCAATTGGGCAATTGACAATGAATTGGGGTCATAGATAAACAAATGGTAGAATCCAAATCCGGCAAGCACCAGAATACCGATGCCAAGCAGCGCAATGGAAGCATACAGCCAGGACCATGATAAAGCGATCTTCTTAAAAAATGAAACATCGATGGCGAGCCAATTCCTTTTTATTCGTATTGACGAACCGATGTTCTTGATTGCGCTCCCCGCTGCCTTGAATGAAAAACTGTTGATCGGTACGGATGATACGACATTATTGAAAAACGATTTAACCTCGCCAAACCGGGGCCTGTTCGGTTTCTTGCGATCCTTCGTTTTGGGCTTTTCGGGTAGCCCGTTCCTGCCATTATGCGTCGAGATGTCGGGTTGAATGTCTTCAGTTAGAATCCGCTCTTTATTCAAGGCCTCGTACAAGGTGATGGCCTGCTCGAGGTTGCCTCCAATTAATCTGGAATAAGATGCAATATATCCTTTTATATAAGGCCCTTGTGGAAGTTTCTCAAACGCATCTTTTTCTATGTATTCCAGATATAACTCTGAAATTTTAGTTAACTGGGACAGTTCATGCAAACTGATATTCTTGGATTCCCTCTCTTTTTTTAGGTAACTACCAACAGTTTCCATTTTACAATCTCAACAGGTAGGCGGTCGTTTACAGAACCCATACGTATCATGGCTAAACAATGGCAAAGATGAAATGCGTTCGACACAACGCTCATCGATAAAAGTATCGGAATATTTGAATCTGTTCAAGGGCAATACTTATGAACTGGTTCAGACCTGATTTGGCACCACTTTTGAAAAGCGGTCATCGGCAGCGATATTGATTCGGGAGAGATCATAAGAATTCGGTATTTTTACAAAAACCGAACATACAACGGGCAGTTATCTCCCGGGCCACGGCTTTGGGAACGGACAACTGCCATGGCCCGGGCCCTTCTTGGACCTGCTCGAGGATCGCTTCGGGCCAGATATGCATATTAGCTTCATTGTAATCGTGTATCGGAAGGATTTTATTGTTGGCCCGCAGGTGGGCATAAAAGTATTTCAAATGCTCGGGGACGGGAAAGTTATCGGTGGTAACCACCTCGTCGGGTTTTCCGTTCCGGTACATGGGGTAAACAAATATCAGGGTGTCACGGTCGAAAAGGGCGCCAAACGCACCGATGATGCCCCCCTTCAAGCCGTCATAGTAGGCATCGTTAAACAGGGTCTCCAGGTTGGGGATTCCCATGACAAAGGCCACCTTGCCACGGGTATACCGACCAAGATAGTCGGACAGACGGAAATAGCGCAGATAATTGGAAACGATGACCGGATAATTCAGAATGTTCAGGCAGTCGACCCGATCGAGAATGTCCTGCATGTCATAGCTGTTTTGTTTGCGCATCTCGGCAACTGAAATTTCCGGAACGATGATGGGGGGGGTGGATCCGGCCTCGCACATACGGGAGAATAATTCCATGCCGCTGGTCATCATATCCACGTTCACATGGGTCACAGGCTTAAACATGGCGCGCATAACCATGACGTCACGGTTGTAGAACAATTCCGATGGATGCACCAGGGTTTTGCGATCGGCGCCGAAGACAACGGCATCGGTCAATTCCGTCTGGACCAGTTTTAGGGCCATGTAACGATTGTCGATATCGGCAAAATAGCTGCCGCTAAAACGGATCAGGTCGACCTCCAACCGTCCCCAATCCAGGTTGTCTCCCAGGGATTGGATGAGGCGTGCCGGGCGGGTATGAAAGTGAAAGGCGCCATAGATCAAGTTGACACCCAATATGCCTACGGCTTCCTGCTGCTGGTCATTGCTTTCATCCAGCATGCGAATATGAATCAGAATTTCACACGGATCAGCACCTGGCGTCACCTGTAATTTAATCCCCAACCAGCCATGGCATTCACCTTGCTGGCTATAACTGCGAGCGGTGACTGTATCGGCAAAGGCAAAATAGGTCGAGGTTTTGGGACGCTTGTCGCCGACCCGATGCAAGACCAGGTTGAATTCCTTGTCGAGCATTTTTTTTACTCGACTTTCGGTTACATAACGCTTGTCCTTCTCCTCCCCATAGATGGCATCGCTGAACGACATATCGTAGGCCGATATGGTTTTGGCGATGGTGCCGGCCGCACCGCCAGCCCGGAAAAAACAGCGTGAGACCTCTTGTCCGGCACCGATTTCAGCGATGGTGCCGTACTTGTCGTGGTCCATGTTAAAGGCAAAGGCCTTTTGCAGGGTGGTGAGGATCGCTTCGGCCATGCGACTATTCTCCGTAAATTGCTGTGAAAAAATTTCTACTTAGCAACTGGATAACACAAAATGAAATGTAAGTTGAGCGCTTTTTGACTCGCGCTACACGCTTACCTTGATATCTTGGGATGACCTGTCGGCTATGCAATCATACAGTTTTCAGGCACCACTCCAAAAAGCACCAGCAATCAAAGGTATGAACCCCAGAGCAAGCTCTGAACTCAAAAGGAAGCTCGCTTCGCTCGCACTTCTTACCCCGCAGCAGAGCTGCGAGGAATTCTTTGATTAAAAAAAAATAGCTGGCCACTTAATGAAGTGGTCAGCCTTTTTGATTCTCATGCAGAAATGAGGTCGATGGGTTGTCAAACTTCGTTTTTACTGTAGCTCAAATGCAGCGATGCACACTTATGGTGCACTGCGCCTGCCGGCGTGCTTGGACCTGTCCGGTGAAAGGAAGGCAAAGGCCCCCTTGCTTGACCGTCCATTGGCTCTGGGCTTTGGTGCTCTCCGTTCAATCACGGGATGCCGGCGATTTGCCCGGGCGTTGACTTTTTTCCCGTGTGATACCGATGGTGCATCATAATTGAAATCCGAAAAGGTGCGCTGCTCCACAGGGCTGCCGATGGCCCTATTGATCGCCCTTACCATTTGGCTATCCTCGGTGGTGATCAGGGTGAAGGCATCTCCGCTGCGTTCGGCCCGCCCGGTGCGACCGATACGGTGAATATAGGCTTCGGGGGTAGAGGGAATATCGAAATTGATGACGTGGGAAACATTGGAGACGTCGATGCCACGGGCCGCGATATCCGTGGCCACCAGGATTTGATACGTTCCGGAGCGGAAGCCGTTCAGCGCTGCCTGGCGCCGCCCCTGGGACAGGTTGCCCTGCAGCGAGGCCGATCGGTAGCCGGCCTTAGACAGCTTTTCGCCAAGGCTTTTGGCTCTGTGCTTGGTGCGCGTAAATACCAGGACCGAACCGGTCGGGGTATCGCCCAGTAATTTGATCAGCAGCGCCGTCTTTAAGTGCTGGGCGACCGGGAACAAGGCATGACTGACCGTCTCCGCCGGAGCCGTGATTCCGATCTGAACCGTTATCGGGTTTTGCAGGACATCATTGGCTAGGCGACGGATCTCTTTGGGCATGGTGGCCGAAAAGAGCAGAGTCTGGCGATTTTTTGGGGGTACGTGGGTCAGAATGCGACGAATGTCCGGGAAAAAACCCATGTCGAACATCATATCGGCTTCGTCAATGACCAGCACGTCCAGCCGGGAAAGATCGACGGTCCGTCGACCGATATGATCCAGCAGCCGGCCGGGGCAGGCCACCACAATCTCCGCATGTTTGAGGGCTTGGATCTGGGGATTAATACCTACTCCGCCATACACCACGGCGCTGCGCAGTCGTGTCTGGCGACCCAGAGTCTTGAATTCACCATGAATTTGCTCGGCCAGTTCACGGGTGGGAGCGATGACCAGTGCACCGACCCGATTGCGTGGGCCATCGATAAGGCGGTTGAGAATGGGCAATACAAACGCGGCCGTTTTACCCGTGCCGGTCTGGGCCAGCCCTACTAAATCGCGTCCCTTCAAGACCTCGGGAATGGCTTTGGCCTGGATGGGGGTGGGGGTGGAATAACCAGCTTGCGTTGCACCTTCGGCAACAGCGGGGTGAAATGAAAAAGTATTAAAATTCAAAAGACTATATTCCTTGTTTGAGTTTACGGCCATTGATTGCCGCTCGAGTCTTTACGACGACAACGTTCCCCTGCGCCTGCATGGGAATGCGTTCGCACGCAATGAATAGAAAACCCGCGGACAATTCCGGGGCTTACAATTTTTGGGTTGTAATCTGGGATTTTCGCGGTGGGGACCCTAAGGGGCAGCCACCCTGTATCAAGTGGTGTGCCCCGGTTTTACTCAGATACCGATTCAGCTGACCGTGACGTTAACAGCGGAAGGTCCTTTTGGACCCTGCTCCATGTCAAAACTAACCCGGTCACCTTCGCTCAGGCTTTTGAAACCGGTTGCGTTGATGCCTGAATGATGCACAAACACATCCGGACCGTCTTCCTGCTCGATGAAGCCGAAGCCCTTTTGGTCGTTAAACCACTTTACAATGCCGGTGGCCATGATAACATCCTCCTTTCGCAAAATTATTCAAAATCTTAAATCTGGAGGATGCTTCATTGGCGTACTGAATTTTCCTGCAGAAAAAATCGACCCGCATGACAAGGCGAGATCTCATTGAATTTGAATTCAATAATAAACCTATTTGGGTTGAAAGCAAGTTAATTGTTGAAATATTTAAAAAATATGCTTCGACCCGCCTCGAACCACGTTGTGGCGTCAGGTCGCCATACCCACCTAAAAAGCCGTCAGGTTTTTAATGAAAGCGATGGACAAAAAGAAAATGAATGCTATGATCCAGTCCAAATCATCAATCGGATAGTTCACATGACCTGGTTACCCATCCATTGGTTCTTGTTGCCTGGCTGGCTGACCAGGATCGACACACCGTCGCCATGAAAACCATCGTACGCGTCACTGCTGCAATCATTGTCCGTGATGGCCGCATCCTGATCGCCCAGCGCCATCCGAGTGATCGACTGGCAGGACAATGGGAATTTCCCGGCGGCAAGATTGAAGCCGGGGAAACCCCGGAGCAATGCCTGAAACGCGAACTTTGGGAGGAACTGGAAATGGATGCCGTCATTGGTGACTATCTCGGATCCAACACATATCAATACGATCACATCTCTATCGAGCTGATGGCCTACCGGGCATTTTCGAACGGTGTCTCTTTTAGGTTGGTGTCCCACCAAGCCTTCGAATGGGTAAGGCCGGATCAATTAGCCACTTTTTCCTTTACACCGGCGGATCTGCCCTTTGTGCAACGATTGGCCCGCGGGGAAATTGACCTCGGCCGATCGGCGCTGCATTTCGGCAGGGGTTGAAGTCCGTGGGCGGGTCGGATATAGGGGAATCCAATTGAACCACGATAACGAGCGAGCGGAGAATCAATTTTCAACCTTACGGTGAATCCTCCCCGCGGCTCGCTGCGGGGAGGATTCAAAAAGATTGATTGTATAGATTACGGATTGGGGTGCTAACGAACAACTTACGTGTATCCTAAAAATATCGAATTTTTAAAATCGTAGCAACTATGACGCCAACGACTATCGCCTATCGTGTGGGATGGCTGATCGACGGGACCGGTAAACCGGCTGTCGAAAACCGGATTATCACCATCGACGGCAGCCGGATCCAGGCAATCCTGGCCCCCGATGACCCGCAACCGGCAGGCATGACAATCGTCGATCTGTCACCCTGCACGGTGTTTCCGGCACTGATCGACAGTCACGTCCATCTGGTGATGTCCGGCTCGACAGAACCGTCTATTCGCCAGGAACAGCTGAAGAGCCTCTACACGGACCGTCTTGAAACGATTGCGGAACATTTGCGCCAGCATCTGGCTTGGGGTGTGCTGGCCGTTCGTGACGGTGGGGACCACAATGGCGACACCCTGCGCTATAAACGAGACATTGCTGATCATCCCCCGACGGTGGTGACCATCGCTTCAGCGGGTCGCGCCCGCCACGCTCAGGGCCGATACGGGAAACTCATCGGCATCCCGGTGGAAGCGGGCATGACCCTGGCACAGAGTGCCTTCGGGACAGACACACAGCGAGATCATTTGAAACTGGTCAATTCCGGCCTCAACAGCCTGACCCAATTCGGCGTAGAATCTCCGCCCCAGTTTAATGAAAATGAACTGGCCGCAGCCGTCTCTGCAGCCCGGAAGCGCGGCCAGCCCGCCATGGTCCACGCCAATGGTTACCTGCCGGTGAAACTGGCTGTCAAGGCCGGTTGCGCCAGTATCGAGCATGGTTTTTTCATGGGCAGGGAAAATATATGCCGCATGGCCGATCACGGCGTGGTCTGGGTGCCCACGGCCGTGACCATGAAGGCCTACGGCGATTACTTGAAGGCTCAGGGACACCGCAGCGATCCCTCTTTTGCCGAGGGATCCCTGAAAAACCTGGAACACCAGCTGGAGCAAATCGCTATCGCCCGGAAACTGGGGGTGACCCTTGCCGTGGGAACCGATGCCGGCAGCCCGGGGGTTCATCACGGGCAATCGTTGAAAGCGGAGCTCCAACTATTTGTCGCCGCCGGATTCAGCGTGGAGGGGGCCATCCAATGCGCCAGCCGGAACGGGGCGCTGCTCATGGGGCTGCCTGAAAGGGGGAAAATCGCCCCGGGAATGCGGGCGGATTTTATGGCCGTGAAAGCGTCTCCGGAACACGTGCTGGACGCACGCCAGCGGATTGTTCACTGGGTCGTTGAGGGACGTGCGATTGACCCGGACGCAGCCTTTTAAAAGGCAGTCTGCCTAAGTGGTCGTGTTCATTAACAAGACCACTAAGCCTCCAAATCTTCTACGGGCCTGTTTTTGCGGGAGCGCACTTTCTGAATCAGGCGCTTCAGCGGGTCGGTCATCAGGGTCAGGGTGGATTCGCGTCGGCGAAAAATCTCCTCTAATGAAAGATGGGGGTCTTTGGCCGGGCTTCTCAGGTAGCGGCGCAGGGCAATCAGCCGGTTTTTGATCTCTTTTTCCGCCCGGATTCTAAGAATCTCTTTCTTTCTAAGAATGTCCTCTTTGATCGCTTGGTCGGGACGTTTCCCCTGGTATTTGTCTAGCTTGTAGCGGACGCGTATGAAAATGAGATCCTGCAGTACCTGCTCATATTCAGGGTCCAGGCAGATCACTTCCGGAACCAGATCTCCGAAATGGGTAACCCCTAAGATGTCCTTGTCCTGGGTCCAGTAGCCGACCAGAAATTCCTTTTCCAAATCCAGGTAATTTTTCAGCGGCATATACATGCGCCGCAGGTACATAAGCACCTTTTCTGTTTTTTTGCGCTGCCCGCCGATGATGACCGAACCACCGACCTCGCCGCGCTTGACCCCTTTGGTCCACGGCGCACCCGTAATGCCGAAATCATTGTGCACGGGAATGTGCATCAGTGCCGACAGGGTGTTGATGGCCAGGGCGTATCCTGCCGACGGCCCGCCCACACTGTATGAAGCGGAGAGCAGTTGGTGATGAATGGTATACTTATCTAGAAATTCGCCCAGCAGACGCGCAGCACTGACCTTGGGATCCATATCCTGCTGCCTGGCTAATGTTAACAGGCTTCTCAAATCGCTCTATGGCCTGGGATACCCCATGAATAAGAGCGAGGTCGTTATCAATCGATATCTCAAAAATCCAGAAATTTCCCTGAAAGACGCAGAAGGCAGCATCAATAAAAGCATATTCAGGGCTATCCCCAATGATTATCGGATAACGATGTCGGCCATAAATCAGGG
>JAQYWF010000052.1 GCA_030145105.1 Desulfosarcina sp. | reverse complement strand
TTTTTCCACGATCTGTTTCAGTATGCCCTGGCTGCTGCTGCCGGTGGACAGACTCTGGACGGCATTGCGGGTAAAGGCGAAGGTCTCGTAGTAGGTCTGGTCAAGGTGGTAACGCTGCAGAATGAGTTCGATGTCGTTGTCCCGTTTCTGGGCCGTGGGAATGATGGGCCTGAAATATCCCACGCGGCCCACTCTTCGGGAGAGCATCTCCATGATGCCCAGCGCGACCACCGACTTGCCGCTTTCCGGTTCGATGCTGGCGATGTAAAGGCTGTTGGCCATCCTATCCTTTCCTGTCTTGTTTTCCGTCAACGTCAAATATTGATGTCCGCATTCTAACGTAAAATGCTTCTGGCAACAAACCTAATCTGAAGCCTGTAAGCTTTTGTATGGTTGGGGTTTATTTTACGTAAGTGATACCCTTGTGATTTACAAATTTCGCCTGAAATGATATGCAAGGCAAACCATTAAGTCTGTATGGTCCGAGTATTTCCTTGCCCAATTTTAAGGTGTCTGAACACGTTTTCAAACCCGGTGCCCGGCGCTTGCGTCCCACACGACTGCCGGTAATCGATAGCGCACGGCTTCTCAGGATCATTTACTGTATATCCATTTTTCCAGAAGGTACGTGCCAGGAGCACTTTAATCAACACCAATCAAATGAATTAGGAGGTATCAATGGGACTGAGAAGATGGCGGGTGTGTTTGAAGCTTTTATTGGTTGCGCTCGTTTTTTGTTTTCTGACAGTTTTCTCGGCTTACGGGGCAGACAAGGAGACCTTGGATCGCCTCGAGAAAATCATCAAGCAGCAGCAGGCCCAGATCGAAGCCCAGCAGAAAGCCCTCGAGCAACTTCAGGGTGAAGTGCAGACGTTGAAAGGCCAGACGGCCACGGCCCCGGTGGCGGCGGCCACGGACAGCCCGGTGGCCGTCAAGCCCGGCAACCCCAAGGCCAACCTGAAATTGTACGGCCAGGTCAACAAAGCGGTGCTGTTCAGCGACGATGGGAACAGTGGCAACACCTACCTGGTGGACAACGACAACTCGTCCACCCGCATCGGTGTGCTGGGATCCATCAACCCCAACGATAAAGTTGAGGTCGGCACCCGCCTCGAATTCGAGTACCAGACCAATCCCAGCAACCTGGTCAGCCAGGAAGATGAACGCATCGGAAACACCGATTTTGAGAAGCGCCATCTGGACCTGTGGGTGGACACGAATGCTTTCGGTAAATTCTCTCTGGGATGGGGGTCCACAGCCTCGGACGGCACCTCGGAAGTCGATCTGTCCGGCACCGACGTCGTGGGTTACTCCAGCGTCGGCGACATGGCTGGCGGACAGCTGTTTTTCGATGAAAACACGCAGAGCCTGTCGACAACGGCCATCAGAAATGTGTTCACCAATATGGACGGGCTCGGCAGGGATGAACGTATCCGCTACGACAGCCCCTCGTTTGCCGGTTTCGTCGGGTCCGCCTCATATATCTCCGACGGCGGCGGGGATGTTGCGGTTAGATACAATGCCCTAATCGATGCCTTCAAGCTGGCCGCCGCCGTTGCCTATTCCAATCCCGGCAGCACATCAGATACCATTGACGATCAATTGAACGGCTCGGTCTCCGTGCTGCATGATTCCGGGTTCAACGGCACCTTTGCCATGGGCACACGCGACAACAAGGGCGACGGTCGGGATGACGGCGCGTATTTCTACACCAAGTTCGGCTATCGCGCCCACTGGTGCCCGCTGGGGGTGACCTCCCTGTCCGCCGACTACAGCCACGCCTCGGACATCAGCGTCAACGGTGACGATGCCGACACCTTCGGCCTGCAGATGGTGCAGGACCTCGAGGAGTGGGGCACCGAGGCCTATATCGGCTACCGATTTCATAAGCTGGATAGAGACAGCCAGGATTACGACGACATCAATGCCATCATGACCGGCATGCGGGTGAAGTTCTAAATGAAGATGAAATGGATCTATTTGCTGGCGGCGGCGGCCCTGATTGCCGGTCTCGCCGGGTGTGCATCGTCGCCTCAACCGTTTGTCTACCATGATAACCGGGACGAAAAGCCCGGTCCCGGCCTATTCTCCGGTGAGAAAGGCGGGTTTATTATCTATGGTGAGCCCCCGGCGCAAAAAGAAGACCCTGAAAAATTGCCGACAACATCTGATTGATAGAAGGCCGCAGAGAAGACCAACGCTGCCGGTACCCGCTTTGCCTGTGGGTGCTGGCAGCTTTTTTTTTGCTTGACCAAGGGTGGTGGGTTTGCTTTTTTCCCTGAACCCTGAACCCTGAACCCTGAACCCTGAACCCTGAACCATCAGTACACCTTGCGCCGCGAAAAGCCCCTACCCAGCACGTTAAAGGTGTTTCCCGTAATGATGAAGGCTTCCGGGTCGATGGACAGGGCTGCTTCTTCCACCCTTTTCAGCTGATAGTTGTGAACCACGGTCAGGATAACTTTCTTTTCCTTGCCCGTGAAGGCACCGCTGCCATTCAAAAAGGTCACTCCGCGGTTGAGCCTTGTGTGCACTTCATTGGCAATTTTTTGATTGAGATCGGAAATGATAAACACCATCTTGCGCTGGTTGAAGACGGTCAGCACGAAATCCAGGGTTTGTGAGGAAATGAAGCTCATGAACAGGAAGTAGAGAACCAGGTCGGCCTCCAGAAACCCGAAGCTGAAGGCGAACAGCACGATATTGAAGGCGAAGTAGAAAGTGCCCATGCTCAGGTTGAATTTTTGGTTCAAGATGATGCCCACGATGTCCAACCCGCCGGCCGATCCCAGTGAATGCAAAATGATGCCGGTGCCGGCGCCCATCAGCACGCCGCCGGCTAGTACGGCCAGGATCGGTTCGTGGATAGGGAGGGTGAATCGGATCATGTCGATGGCCGCAGAAAGGGCGGCCATGCCATAGAGGCTATAAAGGAAAAAGCGTCGGCTGACGTGGACCCAACCGACCAGAAAGATGGGAATGTTGACCATCAAGTACCACAAACCGGGTGACAGGAGGCCGCTGACATAGTAAAAGAGCAGGGTCATGCCCGAGATACCGCCAGTGACGAACCCGTGGGGAACAGCGATGGACTTCAACCCGATGCCAAAGACAACGGAGCTGGCCGAAATCAACAACAGGTTCCACAACACGGATGAGATATACTGGTGATAGAGCAGCTTTTTCATGGGCCGTTCCTTTTAATGTTGCCTGGAAGCACCTAAAAGATTGTTTTTAATATACCCGCACCGGCGAGTTTCGCTTTTCAAAAGCGAGAATACTAATCCCAACAAAAATTATGTCAAGCAGAGAGTAGTGAAATAATGACCCACAACCCGAAAAACACATACGACCGTTCAGTGACCACAGTGATCGATGCCGAGCGATGCATCGGTTGTGGCCTGTGCGTGGCGGTGTGTCCGAAACAGACCCTGACCATGAAGGGCGACATCGCTGTGGTCAGCGGCAGTGAATCGCTGAATTGCGACCACTGTGCGGCGGTGTGTCCCACTGGGGCCATCCAAGTAACGGCGGTGGATCCCGCGTTGGGGTCGTTCCAAACCTTTTCCGCCGACACCCGTTGGCAGGCACATGGCCGCTTCGACACCGCCACCCTGGTCAATCTCATGGGGTCACGGCGCTCCTGCCGGAATTATTCCGACCGCCCGGTCGATCGACCACTATTAGAAGATCTGGTCCAGGTGGGAATTACGGCCCCATCGGGCTCCAACTGCCAACCCTGGACCTTCACCATTCTGCCTGACCGCCGGGCCGTCAACCGGCTGGGACGTCGGGTGGCCGATTTCTTCAGAAAAACCAACCGGATGGCGGAAAACCGATGGCTCCGGATAGGATTGAAGCTGCTCGGCAAACCGGAACTGGACACCTACTTTCACCTGCATTATGCCACCGTGGAGATGGGGCTTTCGGCATGGGACGGGGGGGAGCGCGACCTGTTGTTTCACGGGGCAACCGCAGCCATCGTGGTAGCCGCGGACAATGGCGCGTCCTGCCCGTCTGAAGATGCCCTGCTGGCCACCGGCAACATGCTCTTGGCGGCCCATGCCATGGGCCTTGGCACCTGTCTGGTCGGTTTTGTCATCGAAGCCATGCGGCGGGATCGATCGATCGTCCGCGTGCTGGGCATCCCCGACCATGAAACCCCCTATGCCGTGATCGCCATCGGCTGGCCCGATGAAACCTATCATCGGGTGGCCGGGCGAAAACCGGTCGTGATCCGCTATGCGGGTACCGGAGACACTCACTAACCGGTTCAGATTAAAAACAATTTCGATAGGGCAACCGTTGCATTCAATCGACAACGATGTCATATTGATGCAGCGTTCTGTCTGCTGCACGTGACACTTGGCAAGGGCGGCAACTAATTAGTGTTGATCCACAAATGGCCAATTTGCCTGATATCTGCGTTATGCTCAAAATTTTATCCTCGGAATATCAACTATATGCACCCCAAGGGCACTTCTTTCAGGGCGCCTGCGGTAAAATTTTTCGCATGCCTTGATCTCAACCCAATTTGCCTATTTCTGGATGGACACTAAAAAAGGGCTAATTTTTCATCGGCCTCAGGAAGGCGAAATTTACTTGACCGTCACCCACCTGATCGCATTCACAGCAGGTCTTCTGCTGCTATACTATGGTGCCGGCTGGCTGGTCCGAGGCGCATCCACGCTGGCCCGCGGCATGGGGCTTACGCCGATGGTCATCGGACTCACTGTGGTGGCATTTGGTACATCCGCGCCCGAACTGGTGGTCAGCCTGGTCTCCGCCGCCAAGGGCAAGAGCATGATCGCTCTGGGAAACGTGGTGGGCAGCAATATCTGCAACATCGCTTTGGTGCTGGGGCTTACGGCCGTGTTTCATCCGGTGACGACCAGCCGTATTGTCATCACCCGGGATATTCCCCTCATGCTGGCCATCTCCGTTTTCCTGTTGCTGCTTTCGTTCAATTCGGTTATCGGCAGGCTCGAGGGTGTCATCCTTTTCTGCGGTATCGTTGCCTATACGTGGTTCAATTACAAGGTGGCCGTACGCGTCGATCGAACCACGCCTGATACTGTGGATGCGGTACCATTGGCTGCCGGGCTGCTGGAACGCCGCTGGGTGCAGTGTTTGATGATTGCCGGCGGAACGGCGGCGGTGGTCGTCGGTGCGGATCTGCTTGTGGATGCGGCGGTGAGTGTTATGTCCGCCCTGGGCGTCAACGAAAAGTTCGTGGGGCTCACCGTGGTGGCATTGGGTACCTCGGTGCCGGAACTGGCCACCTCCGTTGTGGCGGCCTTGAAAAAAGAGATGGACATCTCCTTAGGGAACCTGGTGGGCAGCAACGTGTTCAACCTCCTCAGTGTCGTTGGCGCTACGGCCATGGTTAAACCCATTGCCATCTCCGGCGGTTTCATCGGCAGCGGGCTGGTGGTGGACTACCTGGTGATGATCTTTATCAGTGCACTGCCCTGGGCGCTGATGAAACGGGACTTGACAATTTCCCGCAAAAAAGGTCTGATCCTGCTTGGATGCTACGTGGCCTATGTGTCTTTCCTCATTTTAAAATCCTGAAGGGCTGATTTTCCAACAACCTGCTAAGGAGTTCGATGATATCCATAGCCGCCCCTGATGCGCCATCCCCCCTGGTCCTGGTGGTGGATGACGATGACGATATCCGTGATATTCTCTCATACGGCATCGAGGCCTCCGGGTGTCGGTGCCTCACCGCTGAGAGTGGGGAAGCGGCCTTGCGGATCTTAAAATCGGAACCGGTGGAGGTGGTCATTTCCGATGTCCAGATGAATGGCATGAGCGGCCTCGACCTGTGCCGCCAAATCAAAGATCATTATGATGCCGATGTGATCATCATTACCGGCCTGGTGAATAATTTCGCCTATGAGGAGATCATCGCCCAGGGGGCCAGCGACTTTATCGAAAAGCCCATCCGGCTGGCAGAGATCGTGGCCCGTCTCAAACGGGTGCTGCTTGAACGCCAGACCCGGGGGAAGCTCAAACAGACCGCAGAGGAGCTGCGGAGCAACGCGGTTCATTTCCAGAAAGCCATGGAGGGATCGGTCCAGGCCATCGCACTGGCCGTTGAAATGCGCGATCCGTATACATCGGGCCACCAGAATCGGGTGGCCGATCTGGCCTGCGCCATTGGCCGGGAGATGGGACTTTCAAAGGATCGAATATATGGCCTTCAAATGGCCAGCGTCATCCACGACCTGGGAAAACTCACCATTCCCGGGGAGATCTTATGCAAACCGGGGCGGCTTAGCGGCCCCGAGTACGCGATGATCCAGACCCACGTGCAGTCTGGGTACGACATCCTGAAAAAGATCGATTTCCCGTGGCCTTTGGCGGATATTGTCCTTCAGCACCACGAACGGATGGACGGTTCGGGCTATCCCAATCGTCTATCCGGGGAAGCGATCATGCTCGAGGCCAGAATCCTCAGTGTCTCCGATGTCTTCGAAACCATCGGTTCCCACCGGCCCTACCGCCCTTCCTTGGGGTTGAAAAAAGCCATGGGGGAGCTCGCCGGCAACAGTGGCACCCTATACGATCCCAAGGTGGTTTCCGCCTGCCTGGACCTGGTGGAGGGCGAACGCTTTCATTTCAAGAGCCCTAAGATTGCCTCGGTGTTTGTCACCACCCAGATGCAGTCACTTTGAATAACTATATCCATGGGCGTGCCGCAAATCTCGGAAGCCAACAAGGCGATGTCGTCGTAAGAGTCCTCCGGCAAAGTATCCAATATCCGGTAATTGCGCAGTGCCTCGATACGGGCAGCTTCATTGGATGGTAGTTCTGCCTTCATGGAAAGATCCTTTTGGGGTGTCGGCACCGCTGTAAATTTCCATATGTAACCGATTACACATGCTCGATTGAGGTGTATAGGGATATTTCAGTGTTGACCGTACACATGTCGGCGATGGAGATGCCGCGGACGGTGTTATTGCCGGTGAGTCGCGCAAACTCGATCAGCTCGTTGGTGGTGACGGCCAGAAAGTTCTCTAACCGTCTGGCAGTTTTGTCGATGTTCAGGTTGGCTCTGAGTGCCGCATCCTGCGTGGCGATTCCCATGGGGCATTTACCGGTGTTGCAGATCCTGTATTGCTGGCAGCCGATGGCCATCAGCGCCGCCGTGCCAATGGCAACGGCATCCGCCCCTAATGCCAATGCCTTGGCGATGTCCGCCGATACCCGGATGCCGCCGGTAATGATCAGACTGACCGCTTTGGCATCGCTTTCATCCAGAAATTTTCTTGCACGGCAGAGCGCGAAAATGGTGGGAACACTGGTGGCGGCCTTCACATACTTGGGTGCCGCCCCGGTGGCCCCTGCTCTTCCGTCCAGCGTGATGAAATCCGGGCCCGCATAAAGAGCCATTTCCAGGTCCGCCTCAATATTGCCGGCTGCAAATTTAACACCGATTGGGCGGCCTCCGGATACCTCCCTCAGCCAGTCAATTTTTTGTTTCAAGTCCTCCCGGTTACGGATGTCATCAAACCTGGCCGGGCTGGTAATGCTCTCGCCGGGTTTGAATCCTCTGATCTCGGCTATCTCGCGGGTAACTTTGTTGCCGGGAAGATGCCCTCCCATGCCGGGTTTGGCGGATTGGCCGAATTTAATCTCGATGGCATCCACACGCTTCAGATTTTCCTTGGAAACACTGTAGCGATTGGGGACGTATTCGAAAATGTACTTGTAGGCATTGTCGATGGAACTGGAGAGAATGCCGCCCTCACCGGAGCACATGGCGGTTTTGACGGCAGCCGAGCCCTTGGCCAGCGCCGTTTTGGCCTCCGGGCTCAAAGCTCCGAATGACATATGCGTAATGTAGACCGGTGTCTGAATAACCATCGGCCGATCTGCACTTGGACCGATTACGGTTTCCGTGGATACAGGTTCATCCAGGTTCAGCGGCAGCCTGGCCAATTGGGCACCCTTGATCAGCAAATCGTCCCACGAAAATGTGGGTTTGCGCGTGCGCATGGGCTCGACAATGGATTGGCCGGTTTCCGCCATCTGGTGGATATCGGCCATATAGGTCTCGATCTCATCCGATGCGCGCAGCAGGGCGTCGTCGGGGCCGTGGCCCCCAAATGACGGTTGTTCCACGGCCGGTGGTTTTGCTTCCGGGGCAGGGACGGCTTCGATTTTATCGAACAATTTCTGTGGCGTTCCACAAACCGGGTACCCCCAGGACTCGGGCAGGTCTATCCATGGAGCATCGGCTTTCTCTTCATCGACGATGTATTCGCACACTTGGCATCGATATCTGGCCATGGTCGCCTCCTTGTTGTGTGCAAGGGTAGATTATCAAAGATAGATTGGATGGATTGTGGGCGTCAAGGGTCAATCAACGATCGTCGCCGCCTCAGTTGCCTCTGACTCCGGTCATCCGGTTTCTGTGTTCCGATTCGTCCGGGGAAACATGAGAATCAGAGGAACGGTGACGAGAGGGATGAAGGAGACGGCCCACAGCACGGTAGCTACCGAATAGAGGTCGGCCAGTTTCCCTACCACCGGCGCCACCGCCCCGCCCAGACCATAGGCCAGTCCCATCATCAGGCTGGAGACCATGGAGCGCCCGCCTGGCGCCAGTTCCTGGGCCAGGGTAACCCCCAGGGGCATGGTGGCCAGCACGAAAAAGCCCGCCACCAAGACCCCACCGTAGATCCATGAACCCGACAGGGAAAGCATCACCAGCAGGGCCGGTGTCATCAGCAGGTGGGAAACCAGGAAGATGGGCCTGGCCCCCGCCCGGTCGGCCAGATATCCGGCCAGCAGGCCGCTGGCGGTGCCGGCCAGGGTGAAGAGGGTGATCATGAGGCCGCCGGAAACCAGGGAGTATCCCCGACTCACCAGCAGGACGGGCATGAAGGTCATGAACGACTGGCCCACCACCGCCCGCAGCACCATCACCAGCCAGATGATAAAGATGGATTTCCAGACAGTCCCGAACTGTTTCTTCAGTGTGCCCATCAATCCCAAGGATGCCATGCCTTCACTTTTGGGGGAGGGCACCACCACCCACAGATAGACCATTACTGCCAACCCGATGGCCATGGTGACCGGCATGGCGTCCAGGCCCCAGTCGGCCACGATGGCGGTGATAAAAAAGGGGCCCACGGCGAAAGCCAGCGTGCCGCCGGTGTTGAACACGGACATGGAAAAACCTTTGCGATTTCCGGAATAGAGCGGAATCATGCCGGCCACGCAGGGGTGAAACAGTGAGGACCCCACTGACCCCAGGGCGATGAACAGCATCAGCATCCAGTAGCTGCCGGCGATGCCTGAAAGGGGAATGAAGACCACGGCCATGAGAAGGCCGCCGAGAATGATGGCGCGACCCTGGTAACGGTCCGCCAGGTAACCGGCTACCGGTTGGACGATGAAGGAAAGAAACCGGTTGACGCCGGCGATGAGTCCCACCTGGGCCAGGGTCAGGTTCAGTTTGTCCATGAACGCCGGAAACAGGGGCGTGGTGAAGGCGCTGTAAAAATCGCCGGTGAAGTGGACCAGGGTCAGGGCGAAAAGGATTTTCAGGTTGGTTTGATTCTTATGTTTGATTGGTTCGATTGGTCTCATTGGTCTCATTGGTTGACGGGTTGGGGGAATGGTTTTTATCCGCACCGACCATTATTCAGGTCAGGTTCAGGAAAAGCCGGCATCGTAGGCAACCCCGCAGCCCCGGTCAAGCATCAATTATTTTTTCAATCCACCGCCCCTATCGTTCTCGATCGCCCGCGCTCATTGAAAACTAACTTGACGCTAACATTAAGCTAACAATTGGCGCCTAATTTGCCCAGAACAGAAAACGCAGGCTTTTTTAGGAAGTACACGCGTCCTAACCGAATGCTAACATTAATCCAACACGGTTTTTCAAGTGACCGACCCAAACGACATTCGACCAACAAGTAACACTTCAGCCCATACGACCGGCATCGTTGAGCTAACCAACGGCGTCGGCAAGCCGGGTTATCGCCCACCATCTCAGATCATCCACTGGTATATATGAATCCACTTCATCTGCTAATCGTCTTGCTGTTGCTTTCCTCCGCAGGCTATTATATCGGCCGCAAAAAGGCCTTTGCCGTGGCCGGAGGCGCGCAAGGCATACAAAAGCTGCACTCCAGGCCGGTTTACTACGGGGCACTGACCGCCATGTGGTGCGGAATTCCGGCCATCGCAGTGGTTGCCGCCTGGCTGGCTTTCGAACCGTCGATTATTACCGGATTGGTGCTCAACGGCCTCCCGGATGAGATTCGATCACTTCCGGACGGCATGTTGAACCTTCTTGTTAACGATATTCGGAACTTGGTAGACGGCAATATCGTATCGGCGGCATCCGATCCGATGATTCAGCAGGCCGCCGACCGGTATGCGCATTTGAAACTGATTTCGCTTACCAGCCTGACCATTGCTTCGGTTTCACTGAGCCTGTTGGCCTTGATTTTCATACGGTCCAGGATTGTGCCCAACCTGCGCGCGCGCAATCAGGTGGAACGCATCGTGCGTTATCTGCTGATTGCCTGTTCCATGATCGCCATCTTCACCACCATCGGCATCATTCTTTCGGTCTTGTATGAAGCCATCCGCTTTTTTCAGACCGTACCGGTGACCGACTTTCTTTTCGGACTGAAATGGAGCCCGCAGATGGCCATCCGTGCCGACCAGGTCGGTTCTTCGGGCACCTTCGGGGCGATTCCGGTGCTCGCCGGCACGCTGATGATATCCATGATCTCCATGGCGGTTGCGGCGCCCATCGGCCTGATGTCCGCCATATATCTGTCTGAATACGCCAACCGGCGTATCCGGGACATGGTCAAACCGCTCATGGAAATTCTCGCCGGCATTCCGACCGTGGTTTACGGTTTCTTCGCCGCCCTGACCGTAGCGCCCTTTTTCCGAGATACAGGTGATTTTTTGGGTCTGAGCATTTCGTCGGAAAGCGCCATGGCTGCCGGTCTGGTCATGGGTGTGATGATCATTCCCTTCGTCTCCTCCCTTTCCGACGATGTGATCAATGCGGTCCCTCAGGCCCTCAGGGACGGCGCCTTGGCCCTCGGCGCCACCCGCTCCGAAACCGTGCGGCAGGTCGTCATACCAGCCGCCTTTCCCGGTATCGTGGGCAGTCTGTTGCTGGCCGTGTCGCGAGCCATCGGCGAGACCATGATCGTCGTGATGGCCGCCGGACTGTCAGCCAATCTGACGGCCAACCCATTTCAGGCGGTCACCACGGTAACGGTTCAAATCGTAACCTTGCTGGTGGGTGATCAGGAATTTGACAGTCCCAAGACCCTGGCGGCTTTTGCCCTGGGGTTGCTGCTGTTTTTGGTTACCCTGGCCTTGAACGTCATCGCCCTGGTGGTGGTCCGCAAATATCGGGAGCAATATGAATAAAATGCCCCAGCCAACCGAATCTTCCGTCGGGTCGTGCCGCAGTCGGACCATCGACATCGTCAACCGTGGCCTGAAGCGTCGCTACCGGGCCGAACGCCGGTTCAAGATATACGGCATCACTGCAATCGCTCTCAGTCTCGTATTTCTCGCGCTTCTGTTCATCACCATTGTGGGCAACGGCTACAGCGCCTTTCGGCAGACGGAAATCAAGCTCGACGTTTATTTCGACCCGATGGAATTTAAAGACAAACTGGCCGCTGACGCCAACTATTTGGCCATCGTCAAGGACGCAATGCGCTCCCTGTTTCCCGACGTCTCCGGGCGACGGGACAAACGCTCGCTTTACGGGCTGGTGAGCACCGGGGCGGCTTTCCAAATGCGCAACATGCTGCTGAAGGATCGGAGCTTGATCGGACAGCGTATCCCGGTCTGGGTGCCCGCGGATGATGACGTGGACATGCTTGTCAAAGGGCACATGGATCGGGGCCTGCCGGAGAGTGACCGCCGCTTGAAGGACAAACAGCTAGCCTGGATCGATCAGCTCGCTGCAGATGGCCGGTTGCACAAGGCCTTCAATTTCAGTTTCTTCAACAATGGGGATTCGCGTGAACCTGAACTGGCTGGGATCCGCGGGGCCCTGATGGGCAGCTTTTATACCCTGGTCGTTACCCTGCTGCTTTCTTTTCCGACTGGCGTGGCCGCTGCCGTCTACCTGGAGGAGTTTGCCCCCAAAAACCGATGGACTGACATCATCGAGGTCAACATCAACAACCTGGCCGCCGTCCCTTCCATCGTCTTCGGGCTGCTGGGCATGGCCGTTTTCCTCAACTTTTTCGGCTTGCCGCGTTCGGCGCCCCTCGTCGGCGGTTTGGTGCTGTCCCTGATGACCCTGCCAACCATTATTATCGCCAGTCGAGCCTCGCTCCTGTCGGTGCCGCCGTCCATCCGTGAAGCGGCGCTGGGCGTCGGTGCCTCCAAGAATCAGATGGTGTTTCATCATGTGCTTCCACTGGCGCTTCCAGGTATGCTGACCGGCACGATCATCGGGATGGCACGGGCGCTGGGAGAATCCGCCCCGCTGCTGATGATCGGCATGGTTGCCTTCATCGTGGACATACCGGGCGGGCTCACCGACCCGTCGACGGTGCTGCCGGTGCAGATCTTCCTGTGGGCCGACAGTCCCGAGCGGGCTTTTGTCGAGCGCACATCCGCCGCCACCATGGTGCTGCTGGCTTTCTTGATCACCATGAATGCCCTGGCCGTGGTGCTGCGTAAACGCTTCGAAAAGCGGTGGTAATCCCAAAATAAAAGATAAGCATTTAAACCCAAAGCTGACGAAGTGGCGTCTGTAGCGCTGTCGGCAGCGATTGCCTGACCGGGCGGAAAACAATTTAAATCAACTGCAAAAGGAGAAAGGTATGAAAAAGGTATTGACCCTCTTGAGCGCAGCGGCCCTGTTGATCAGCCTGAACGCCATCGATGCCATGTCGGCAAGAGACTACATCAGCATTGTGGGGTCCTCCACGGTTTACCCCTTCGCCACCGTGGTCGCCGAACAATTCGGCAAAACCACCAAATTCAAGACGCCGACCATCGAATCCACCGGTTCCGGCGGTGGGCTCAAGCTCTTCTGCGCCGGCGTGGGCGCCGAACATCCGGACATCACCAATGCATCCCGGGCCATCAAATCCTCCGAATGCAAAGCCTGTTTCGAAAACGGCGTCAAAGAGATCATCGAGGTCAAGATCGGCTATGACGGCATCGTCGTGGCCAACGCCAAATCGGCACCGATGATGAAACTTACCCGCAAGGACCTGTTCCTGGCCCTGGCCAAGGATGTACCGGATCCCAAGGGTGGCGAAAACCTGATTCCCAACCCCTACCAGACCTGGAAGGATGTCAATTCGTCACTGCCCAACCAGAAAATTACGGTGCTGGGGCCGCCGCCGACCTCGGGTACCCGCGACGCCTTCGTGGAACTGGCCATGGAGGCCGGTGCCAAGGAATTCGGCTTCATCAAGGCCATGAAAAAAACGGATAAAAAGCGGTATAAAGCCGTCTGCCACACCGTACGGGAAGATGGCGCCTATGTGGAAGCCGGTGAGAACGACAACCTGATCGTTCAGAAGTTAGATAAGGATCCCACCGCGCTGGGTATTTTCGGGTTCAGCTTCCTGGACCAGAATGCCGATAAAATCAAGGGCGCCTTTGTGGATGGCGTGGAGCCCACATTTGACAATATCGCCGATGGCCAATATCCTGTGTCCAGACCGTTGTTCTTCTACGTCAAGAAGGCCCACATCGGCACGATCCCGGGCATCGCGGAATACCTCAAGGCCTTCAGCGCCGAAGCAACATGGGGGCCGGACGGATACCTGTCCGAAAAGGGCCTGATCCCCATGCCCGAAGCGGAACGTATGAAGTTTGCCAAAGACATCCAAATGTTGATCCCGATGGAGTGCAAGTAATTTGAAACGGCGGGCGAGCCGGATGGACAGGCCGCCCGCCATTACTTTTGAACCCGCATCAGCAGCCCAGCGTCTGATTGATTCAGCGTAACCAAGACCCTGCTGCTGGTGTAACCCCAAGCGATCCCGCGGCATCCGTGGCACCGTTCACACGTGACAACAGACAGGAAAGCAATGAGCGATTCGGATACATTCGATCCGGCAGATCCCAAGAACCAGAAGACCGTCGGCAATATCCGCAGCGACAATCCGCGCATGATCTGCCGCGGTGTCGAAGTCTTTTATGCAGACAAACAGGCCATTTTTAATATCTCCCTGGACATCGGTAAAAACGAAGTCATCGCCCTGATCGGTCCCTCAGGATGCGGCAAATCCACTTTCTTGCGTTGCCTGAATCGCATGAATGACACCATCGACATTTGTCGTGTCAGTGGGACGATCAAGCTCGATGAGATGGACATCTATGATCCGGCAATCGATGTGGTGCCGTTGCGGGCCCAAGTGGGCATGGTTTTCCAGAAACCCAATCCGTTTCCCAAGTCGATCTACGACAATATCGCCTACGGACCCAAGATACACGGCATCGTCACCAACCGCACCGATACCGATGAAATCGTTGAAATGTCGCTGCGCAAAGCCGGGTTGTGGAAAGAGGTCAAAGACCGATTGGATCAGCCGGGCACCGGGCTGTCTGGCGGCCAGCAGCAGCGCTTGTGCATTGCCAGGACCATTGCGGTCAATCCGGAAGTCATCCTGATGGACGAACCCTGTTCCGCGCTTGATCCCATCGCCACGTCGATTATCGAAGAACTGATCCTCGAGCTGAGCGCCCAATACACCATTGCCATCGTCACCCATTCGATGCAACAGGCCTCTCGAGTCAGTCAGCGAACCGCTTATTTTCATCTGGGCGTCCTGATTGAAGTGGGCCCAACGGACCAATTGTTCACCCGACCGCTTCACCGGTTGACGCAGGACTACATTACTGGCCGATTTGGCTGATCGGCCCACGGCACGACAGATGAAAAAGGCGCTGAAAGGTACCTTGATCTTAACTAGTGTCCGTCCAGAAATAGGCAAATTGGGTCGAGATCAAGGCATGCGAGAAATTTTACCGCAGGCGCCCTGAAAGAAGTGCCCTTGGGGTGCATATGGTTGATATTCTGAGGATAAAATTTAGAGCATAAAGCAGATATCGGGCAAATTGGCCATTTATGGATGGGCACTAACTATCGCTACAAAGGGGAAACCTATCGGTGAAGCACTTTCTTAGAGAACTCGACAAAATCAAAAAGATGATTCTGTCCCTGGGGGCACTCGTCGAACAGCGCGTCAACCAGATCAAACAAGCCATCGAAGACCGCGATGTCGTTATCGCCAAGGAGATCATTCACCTTGATCACGAGATCGACGAGATGGAGGTGGAGATCGAAGAGGAGTGCCTGAAGATCATTGCCCTGCACCAACCGGTGGCCACCGATCTGCGCTTTCTGATTGCCGTCATCAAGATCAACAACGACCTGGAGCGCATCGGTGACCAGGTGGTCAACATTGCCCAGCGCGTGGTGAGTATTGCCAAACATCCGGTGGCCCCCTATCAGTTCGATTACTCGGTGATGGCTGACAAGGCAGAAGGCATGTTGCGCATGAGTCTGGACAGCCTGGTGAACCAGGACCTCGACTTGGCGATCAAGGTGCTCCAACTGGATGACGAAGTGGATTCCATCAAGGACGAGGCCTATGACAACATCAAAAAGGCCATCGCCGATGGTGTGACCGAAGATATTGGCTACATGATCAACCTCCTGCTCATCTCCCGGCACATCGAACGGTTGGCCGACCATGCCACCAATGTGGCCGAAGAAGTGGTCTACATGATCGAGGGCGAAATCGTCAGGCATGGCCGGCTGGATTGATCGATCGCACACAGATGACTGAAGTCCGATGTCCGTGAACGGCAAACGCCGGCAATTTAAAGGCCAATGAATAATGAGTAAAGAGAAGATACTGGTCGTCGACGATGAAGAGGATATCCTTGAACTGGTGCGCTACAACCTGGCCCGTGAAGGATATTCGGTGTCCTGCGCCACATCGGGCGAAGAAGCCCTGAAAGCATCGCTGTCTGAACCGGTTGATCTGATCATTCTGGATCTGATGCTTCCGGGGATCGATGGCCTCGAGGTGGCTCGCCGGCTGAGAGAAAATTCCGCCACCCGGGAGACACCGATTGTCATGCTCACTGCCAAGGGCGAGGAGGCGGACATTGTCACCGGTTTGGAACTGGGTGCCGACGACTATGTGACCAAGCCCTTTTCCCCGCGTATTCTCATCGCCCGGCTGAAAGCGGTGATCCGCAGGCGCAGCGGCACGTCTGAAGCGGAGAACGAAGTATTGACCATTCGAGAGCTGTCCATCCATACCGGTCGCCGCCACGTGACCGCCAAGGGCCGGTCGTTGGATATGACCTACACGGAATTCCAGGTGCTCTATTTTCTCGCCCGACGGCCAGGCTGGGTCTTTACCCGCTCTCAGATCGTGGATGCGGTGCGTGGTGACGACTACCCGGTGACCGACCGCAGCGTGGATGTCCAGATCGTGGGCCTGAGAAAAAAGCTGGGTCCACTGGGAAAATATATCGAGACCGTAAGAGGGGTGGGCTACCGATTCATGGAAAGTTGACGGTTTCACACAAAACCCAATATCGGCGTTACGCAAATCACTCGTCACTGCGGCGTACTTCATGTACAGCCTCTTTCCTCGTCCTTCGCAAGCCTTGATCTTGGGTTTTGTGTGAAACCTTTTGAAAGCTGGAACTGTGGGTTTCATAACGCTTGAAAGCCGTGTATTTAGGATTCCGATGAAAAAAAAGAAGCATTTGCTCTATAAACTGTTTCCATCTTATCTGCTGATCACCCTGGTTTCAGTGTTGGCGGTCAGCTGGTATGCCTTGAGTTTTACCCGCCAGTTTTTCCTGGAGCGTACCCAGGCAGATCTGGAAGTCAGCGGGCGGCTCCTCCAGGAGCAGGTGGTCCGCCTGCTCTCTCCGCTCGACGAAAAGGCGGTAGACTTGCTTTGCAAGGATGCCGCCGGTCAGACCGACACGCGGGTGACCGTGGTCCTGCCCGACGGCCGGGTGGTCGGCGACTCTGAAGAAGCGCCGGCCAACATGGACAATCACCGGGACCGAAACGAGATTCGCGAGGCTTATCGGGGCAAGATCGGTATGAGCATTCGCCACAGCGACACCATATCTCAGAACATGATGTATGTGGCGCTTCCGCTTTACACGGATCAGCAGTTGACCGGCGTGCTGAGGATGTCCCTGGCCGTTACCGCCATCGACGATCGCATCGGCACCATCCGTTGGCGAATCGCCTACGGCGGGCTGCTGGTTGCCCTGCTGGCATCGGGAGTCAGCTGGCTGGTTTCCCGGCGGATCACCCAGCCGCTGGAAAAGATGCGCAGCGGTGCGCGACAGTTTGCCGATGGGGATCTTTTTCACCGCCTGCCCCTCTCCGACATCCGTGAATTCTCAGGGCTGGCGGAGACCATGAACCAGATGGCCGAGCAGCTTCAGCAGCGAATAGATGAGATCAACAGTCAGCGCAGCAAGACCCAGGCGGTATTGTCCAGCATGCGTGAAGGGGTCATCGCCACGGACCTGGAGCAGCGGGTAATCAACATCAACCCTACCGCCGCAATAATGTTCGGTGTCCCCATGGCGTCCGCCCACGGTCGCAGCATTCTGGAAATCGTTCGCAACCACGCGTTCCAGGAACTGATGGACCGCAGCCTCTCCAGCGGGGAGAGCCTCGAGTCGGATATCGTCTATCACCAAAAGGGTGAGCAGATCTTCAACGTTCACTGCACGCCCCTGCTGGATGCCTTGCAAAAGCGTATGGGCGGGCTGGTGGTGATCAGCGACGTGACCCAACTGCGCCGTATGGAAAACATGCGGCGTGATTTCGCCGCTTCCGTTTCCCATGAGATCAAGACCCCGTTGACCGCCATCAAGGGTTTTGTGGAAACCCTGTGCACTGGCGAGGGGGATGATCGGGAGGAGACCCGGCGATTTTTGGCCATCATCGACAAGCATGTCAACCGGCTGACCACGATTATCGACGACCTGATGCAGCTGTCGCGCATCGAAAGCGACCTTGAAGTCCAGCAGATCGGCCTGGCGTGCTGCCGAATCGAGGACGTGCTCAACACCGCCGTCGGCCTATGCAAAGAAAAAAGCAAGAAGAAGGGGATTGATGTCAAGCTCGCCTGCGAGGCAGGCCTCGGCGGCCGATTCGATGCCACCCTGCTGGAACAGGCTGCGGTGAACCTGCTGGACAATGCGATCAAGTACAGCCCGGCCAAAAGCACCACCCAGATCGAAGCGCTGACCGTGGACGATGAAATCCAGATCCGCTTTAAGGACCAGGGCATGGGCATCGCCAAAAAGCATCTCCCCCGTCTGTTCGAACGGTTCTACCGCGTGGACAAGGCGCGCAGCCGCAAGCTCGGCGGTACCGGCCTGGGTCTGGCCATCGTCAAGCACATCGCCCAGGCTCACGGCGGCAATGTGACCGTGGAGAGCGAGCTGGGAAAGGGCAGCACCTTCACCCTGCGTCTGCCGGTTAAGCAGCAAGCGTAACAATGATCGGAGCATAAATATTTCATGCTCAATCTAAGTCGTCAATTTTATCCTCGGAATATTTACTGTACTCCGCAGTGACGAGGGATGAAGCGTAACGCCGATATCGGACTTTTTAATACCAAGTTTTTTCATGCGGCCACGAAGCGTACTGACATTCATCCCCAAGACTGAAGCGGCACTGTTTTTACCGCCGATCTTCCATTTCTTTGCATTCAGAATCTGCAGAATATAATCGCGTTCCATGTCCTCGAAAGATTTAAAGTCGGTTAATTCAGTGTCCAATATTTGGGGAAGGTCAAATCTCAGTTTCTTCCCCTCGGCGGTAATCAATGCACTCTCCACAGCATGCATTAGTTCTCTCACGTTGCCGGGCCAGGGGTAGCTCTGCAACATCTGCATGGTGCGCTTGGAGATTTCGGCTACGCGTTTTCCCATTTTTCTTGCAAGTTGGTCCACAAACCATTTGACCAGCAGGGGAATGTCTTCAGGGCGTTCACGAAGCGGGGGCACCGTAATCGGAAAAACCTTCAGCCGGTACCACAGATCCTCCCGGAAACGGCCTTTACGCACTTCATCTTCAAGAACGCGGTTTGTGGCGGCGATGATGCGGGCATCGGAGCGCAATGTGCGCGAACTTCCCAGCCTTTCAAACGCACCGCTTTCAATCACGCGCAACAGTTTGGCCTGAAGCTCAAGCGGCAGTTCACCGATTTCGTCCAGGAAGAGCGTCGATCCTTTGGCCAGTTCGAAACGCCCGAGCTGAGTCGTCGTCGCCCCGGTAAAGGCCCCTTTTTCGCGTCCGAACAACTCGCTTTCAATTAGTTCCCTGGGCAAGGCCGCACAGTTCACTTTGACCAATGCCCGTTTGCCGTGAGGGCTGAGCTCATGGAGGGCTCGCGCCATAAGCTCCTTGCCCGTCCCGGTTTCTCCCATGACAAGTACAGGAGAATCCGTGGGGGCGACCTGCTCGACTCTGTTCAGCACATATTTCAGCGATTCGCTCTGACCGATGATATTTTTAAAATTGTGTTCCAGTTTGATTTCGTCTTGCAGGTAAGCGCTTTCGGCTTCCAACTGGTTTTTCAACATCTCGATCTCTTCATAAGCACCGTGGAGTTCGATGTCAGCCTGCTTTCTTTCTGTGATGTCGGTTATAGAGCCGGACATTCGGATGGCTTTGCCCGTTTCATCCCAGATGGCCTGCCCGCGGGCATGAAACCACCGGTATTCTCCGGACTTGGTTTGAAGGCGATAATCGATAATAAAAGAGATACGTTCCTTAACATGTTTGTCAACGGCCAGTCGGACTTCGTCGTAATCATCGAGGTGCACTCGATTCCAAAATTCGTCCAGTGTGTCCAAGAAATCATCGGGCCTGTAGCCTAAAAGTTCCTTCAAACGGTCAGAATAATACACCTTATCATTTCGAAGGTCCCAGTCCCAGATCCCGGCTGCAGATCCGGAAACGGCCAGTTCGTAGCGTTCTTGGCTTTGGCTGAGGTTTTCGTAAAGCAAAGCGTTTTCCAAAGAGACGGCGAACTGAGCAGACAGGTGTTTGAGGATTTCCACACGATCCATGGTGAAGACGTCTGCAATCTGCCGATTTTCAAGATACAGTATGGCCTTGAGTTCTCCCTGGTGCAAGGCAGGGATGCAGGCCATCGATTGGATGTTATGTTTTTGGATCATCCTGTCTTCGGCAAAACGGTGATCCAACTGGGCATCCCCCACAACCAGCACCTCTCTTGACCTTTGGCAATAATTGAAGACAGGCTCA
>JAQYWF010000171.1 GCA_030145105.1 Desulfosarcina sp. | reverse complement strand
TTCACCCTGGCCGGGGACTACATGACCACCCCCGAGCCCACCCGGCAGCGCTACGAAAAATTTATCAAGGCGGCTGAGAAGGCTGTCGCCCCCCTGATCGAGGTGTTCAACCTGCCCGAAACCGGGGAGATGCGCCTGATGTTCAACAGCGATTTCGCCTCACCCCAGCTGCCCGTGCTGCGCAAACTGTTCGAAGACCACGGTCTGGTGCTCAAGCGGGCCTACTCTGAGCCCTACTGGGGCAAGTCCCCCGTACCCTCGTCGATCTGTTCCCTCTATATCCAGGGTGAACTGCCACGCAAAAAGGAGGCGGAACTGGTGGGCGATCTGTGCGCCTATCTCTCCTTTGCCGTCAACCGGGTCACCGATCTTTACGTAAACGGTCAGTTGACCTTCAACGAGACCCTCTTTGCCGGCAACGCTGCAGATTTCACCCACATGTTCATCTTCAAGGAGCGTGACAATGCCACGGATCGGGAGATCCTTCAAAGTCTGACCAGCAAGGACCACAGGGATGCCTTTGCCGGAAGGATCCACGGCTCCAACAAATCCACCTATGTCTACAAGGCCATCCTGGAGGCGGTCACCGAGAACCCGGACCTGGTGAAATTTCTCTATGGTCTTTTTGAAAGACGCTTCCACCCGGCGGTCAAAGACCGGATCACCGATGCGGCGCTGGATGAGAAGTTCAGGGAGTTCAACAAGATCATTTCGTCACGCTTTATGGACAACTGGCTCCACTGCGACATCTTGCGGTTCATGTTCAAGATGGTCTCGTGCACCCTGAAGACAAACTTCTACAAGCCCGAGAAACGGTCCTTCGCCTTCCGCTTCGATAATGCCATCCTGGACCCTTTGGTTTTCAACCAGTTCGTCTTCGGTATCTTCTTTGTCAACGGCCACTATGCCTGCGGCACCCACCTGAGGGCCGGAGACATCGCCAGGGGCGGGCTGCGGCTGATCCGCGTCTCCCCGACAAACTACCCCACCGAGATCGACAATGCCGTGCTGCTCAACTACGCATTGGGCCCCAAAGCCCAGCGGCTGAAGCACAAGGACATCTGCGAAAGCGGGTCCAAGGGCGTCGTGGTGCCCCACCCCATTTACGCCAGCCACAGCATGGATGCACTGTACGACTATACCGAGGGAATCATCGACCTGGTACTCGGCGACGACAGCATCGTCGACTACTACGGCAAGCCCGAGATGATCTTCTTCGGCCCCGACGAGGGAACCGCACCGCTGATGGATGCGGTGGCCCTCCGTTCGAAGGAACGCGGATACCGCTACTGGAGAACGCTCACCACGGGCAAGCGTATCGGCATCCCTCACGACACTTTCGGCATGCTGGAAAACGGCGAGCTGTTCGGCCTGCTCGACCGCAAGGAAAAAGGCACGGACCTGCACGTCAACGGCACCTCCGTTGTCGTGACCACGGACATGGGCGCCATCTACGAGCGAATCGGCGGCAACGTCGAGATCAGCGGCATGACCACCACCGGGGTCATGGGAGCCTTTCGAACCCTGATCACTCACTACGGGGCAAGAGAAGAAGATCTGAACCTGATGATGACCGGAGGTCCAGACGGCGACCTGGGAGCCAACGAGATCCAGTGCTACAAAGGAAAGATTTGCCTGATTATCGACGGGGGTTCCATTCTTTTTGATCCCCAGGGGCTGGACCGGCAAGCGCTAATGGAAATCGCCTTCATGCGGCACACCTCGCCCCGGGCCAATACCCGGTACTTCCCCACGGAGAAGCTGAGCCCCCAAGGTTTCATGGTCCCCCTTGCCGCCAAAAATGTCTCCCTGCCCGACGGCACAATCGTGGAAGACGGGGCCCTGTTCCACCGCAATTTCCTTTCGGAGCCCGACAACCGGCGGTTCATCAGCCAGGCGGACATCCGGGCCTTCATCCCCTGCGGCGGCTTCAAGGACACTATCAACCGCGGCAACGTTAGGAATTTTCTCTCCGTTTTCAAGGAGCTGAAGTTCATCGTCGACGGCGCCAACGTCTTTTTCGATGACGCCGCCAGGCGAACCATTGCCGCCTCCACCGCCATCAAGCATATCAAGGACACCACAGCCAACAAGGGCGGTGTCTTTTCCAGCTCCATCGCCGAAGTGCTTACCGCCTTTCTGCTCGGGGACGACTACGAGGCCAACCTGCTCAACGACAGGGAAACCCGCTGGGCGCTGATACGGGATATCATGATACTGGTGGACAGGTATGCCCGGGCGGAAACGGAGATGCTCATCCGGATCCATGAAGCCGATCCGTCGGTCCCCCTGTTCGATCTGTCGGAAAAAACCAGTGAGCAGATCTTCGCCCTGCAGCGGATCTGCGAGCAGAACATCGCCGTCATCCTGAAGGATAAAGCACTGGTTTGGAAAGTCTTGGAGAACTACATCCCGGCCATCCTGATCAAAAGGCTTGGCCAGGATGCGATCATGGACACGCTGGACGCCGAGGAGCTGCAGCCTTACCGGGATGCCATCCTCACCAAGAAGCTTTCATCCATGGCCTTTTACCGCTTCGGCGCCGACTGGAAGACCTTCACCGGGAAGATGGATGCCGCCTTTGCCAACGGCATCAAAACCATCGCCTCGGCAATGGACTGATGGCAGAAAAATAAGCCAGGAAAGGTCTCAATACCAACCGGGGTATGGCCGCAGGAATCTGCTTCTCCGGTACAATGCCCCCTTTTTAATTGATACGCACCGGGGCGTCACTTTCTGGTTTCACCCGCTAATGTCGCACCGACTGCTTCGGCGAGGGGGTGTCGAGTCCATAGGTTTTTTTCAGATATCGACCCACTGCGGCGCCCGGGAGATGAATGCATCGATGGAACCAGTCTCGGGACGCGGCTTGAGATCTTCGGCGGTGCCCTTCGCACCGGTCGGCTCCACCACAAAGGTATCACCGTCCCGGTGCAGGCGGTGCCTGGCGCCGCATATGCGGCAATAGACGATGTCACCATCCCTGGCATTGCCGGAAACACTGATCACCGGGCCGCAGGTGGGGCAGACCACCATACGCACACCGTGCTCACAGGTCCCGACAATCACCTGTAGGGCATTCAAGCCTACCACTTGAATAAAATCGTCCAGCAACCGGGCATCAAATTGACTGCCATGCTCGACCTTCAATGCCTCCACCGCAGGTGCTGCAGCTACCCCCCGGCGGTAGGGACGCGTGCTCGTGAGGGCGTCGAAAGCGTCGGCGATGCTGACAATACGTGCAAAAATGGAGATCTGATCACCCTGGAGGCCACCCGGATAGCCCTTACCGTTGACCCACTCGTGGTGTTGATGAATAGCGGGGAGGGCCAGGTTGCCCAGGGGGTGGTCCTGGATCAAGGTGGCCCCGATTCCCGGATGGGTTTTGACCATTTCATATTCCGGTTCGGTGAGTTGGCCGCGCTTGCCCAGGATGACATCCGGGATGCTGATCTTACCGATGTCGTGCAGGAAGCCGCCCAGCCTGGATAAGAAGACCATTTCCGTCGGCAGGCCGGCCGCTTCGGCCAGCCGCTGGGAATACTGGGAAACTCGCCAGAGATGCCCTCCGGTATAGGCATCCCGGGCTTCGATCACGGATGCCATCAGTACAAGGGACTTCAACAACTGTTTTTCGATTTGGATTTTCATCGATCACGCCCCTCCTTTATTAGACCCGATCACCGGCTGTGGGAAACCAAACAGGGCCTGACGAAGCATACAGAATTGGGATTCAAAACAAAGTATTGGAATGATCGTTGAGTTGTAGGGCGGACATTCAACGGTTTATTGTCAGACGCCATCGTTTTTTCAACAACCTCAAAGTAGTTTCTCATATGGTATCATAGAGGTCAATCGATCTGTTGGATTTTAATGGACTTGGCGATGGTTTCGGTTTACCTAGAATAATCGAGTAGAGGTTTCGTTTAACACATTCATCGGCAAGGAGGTCTCTGTGGGATTTTGCCTTCCCTCCTTTTTTAAAACCAGGCGCAATGAAATCGTCACCAAGTGGGTTGACCTGCTGAAAACGGAAGTGGGTAAGCAATATGCTGCCAGGTCACGCCAGGAGCTGATGGGAACGGTTTCAAAAGCCTACGACGCAGAAGTGGATGTGATCCTCAACGATGATTATGAAAGGATCAATGCCTTCATCACCGACATCACAAAAATGCGCCTTGAAGCCGGCTTTTTGCTCTCCGATGTTCAAAAAGCATTTGAACTGTTTCGCCGGTTGGCCATCGATCTTCTGATCGAGGAGACTACGCTGGTAGAATTTTCCGATTCCGTTGTCCGCATGAATGATTGCCTCAACTACACCATTCACCGTTTCAGCGATTATTTCCAGGCCATGCACGAAAAAAAAATCCTCGAACACAATCGTTTGCTGGAGGCGGAAATCCGTGAGCGCACGGCCGAACTGGTGGAATCGGAATTGAATTACAAAACACTGGTGGAGGAGATCAACGACGGCTACTTTGTGGTTCAAAACAAGGCAATCGTCTTTGCCAACCAGGCCTTTTGCAACATGCACGGCTATGGTCTGCCGGAGGTACTGGGCGGCAACTTTTCCAATTTCGTGGCCCCCGGGGACCGTGAGAAAATAGTTGAGATCTATAAAAAGGGACTTGATGAACAAGCCCGCCCGCGGACGTTTGAGTACCTGCGCCTTACCAAAAAAAAAGAGACCTTTCCAACCGAAATTCAATCAAAGGTGGCCCAATACGACAACAGCATCTCCCAAATCAGCATCTGCCGCGACATCACCAATCGGGTTCGCATGGAGAAAAAGGTGCGTGAAAGTGAACGGATGGCCTACATCGGCCAAATCACCACCTCCCTGTCCCACGAAATCCGAAATCCGCTCTCCGCCGTCAAGATGAACCTGCAGATTCTTAAAAAGAACCCCCAAATCATGGGCAACGACCAACGCCGCATTGACATATCGGCCAAGGAGGTGAACCGGCTGGAGCGTATCCTGGAAGAGGTGCTCGACTTTGCCAAACCCCTCCAGATCAAAACGGATAGGGTCGATATCAACGCGATCGTGCTGGCCTCACTCGAACTGTTGGACATGAAATTTGCAGAAGCAGGCATTAACACCATTTCCGATCTCGATTCGAACCTTCCGACCATTCAGGCCGACGGTGAAAAGTTGGGGCAGGCCTTGATCAATATTCTGTTGAATGCCCTTGAGGCCTCGACCTATGGCTCCAAAGTTGAGATTCTAACCACTTTCGGGTCAGATAACGGGGACGAGATTGAGATCATTCTCGCCGACGAAGGCCATGGAATCGCCAGGCAGCATGCATCGGATATCTTCAAACCCTTTTTCACCACCAAAAGCAGCGGCACCGGATTGGGGCTAAGCAATGCCAATCGTATCATCGAAGCCCACGGGGGGAGGATCGATGTCGGAAATCGCCCGATACCCGGTGCGTTTTTTAAAATCATCCTTCCCGTTGAAAAAACTGAATAGTGTCCATCCAGAAATGGTAGGTTTTGGTTCAGGCCAAGGCCGCAGCGTCGTTGAAACCGCAGGCGTAGCAACGCTACGTCGAGGATTTCAAGGAAGTGAGAACGCCGGCCTGGGCCGAAAGGTGCCATTGCTGGATGGATACTGACTAAGTGGTCGTGTTCATTAATACAACCACTGATATGGGGAACCATGCACAAAATCCTGATCATCGATGATAAACACGCTATCCTGGAAAGCCTGGACATGTTCTTTACTGAAAAGGGTTACCAGGTCTTTACGGCCGACAGCGGGGCAACCGGCATGGCCCTTCTCGACCGCCATGATCCTGATGTGGTAATATTAGACATACGGCTTCCGGACACCCACGGCATCTCCCTGCTGAAACATATCCAGGCACTTGAAAAACCGTGCAAGGTCATTATGATCACCGCCTTTCAGGACATGGAAACCACCATTCAGGCGATGAAGCTGGGGGCCTACGACTATATTCATAAGCCTTTGGATGTGGACAAAATTGAACGGGCAGTGGATCGTGCCTTGTACACCCTGAAAATTGACCGCGAGACCCCCCAGGCGGCTGAGATGACCCAGCCCCCCAACCCGGAAGTCATCATCGGCAAGAGCGACCGGATGCGCAACATATTCAAAACCATCGGGCTGCTGTCCCAGAATCGGGCGCCTGTTCTCATCCAGGGAGAAACGGGAACCGGTAAGGAGTTGATCGCCCGGGTCATTCATCGCAACAGCTTGTTCGCCATGGAGCCATTCATCACATTCGATTGCTCCGCCGTCGTGGAGACGCTGTTGGAAAGCGAATTGTTCGGGCATGAAAAAGGCGCTTTTACCGGTGCAACCCAATCCAAAGCGGGTAAAATTGAACTGGCCGGCAACGGCACGCTGTTTCTGGATGAAATCGGCGAACTGCCGCTGATCATGCAGAGAAAATTCCTCGGTTTTTTGCAGCGCAATGAATACGATCGTGTAGGTGGCAAGCACCCACTCACCTCGAGATGCCGGATTATTGCGGCGACGAACCGGAATCTGGCCGAAATGGTCAACAACGGCATGTTCAGGCAGGATCTATTCTTCCGGCTCAAGGTAGTCATGATCCACGTGCCCCTGCTCGTGGACCGATTGACCGACATCCCGGACCTGGTGGGTCATTTTCTGCAGAAAATCAACTGGGAATTGGGCACGGACATCTTCAGCCTTGAAAAGGGGGTCCTTGACCGACTGACCGCGCATACCTGGCCCGGCAATGTCCGGGAGCTGGAGAACGTACTGGTTGAAGCCGTGGTAAGGGCCAGGGGCAAGGTGATCCTTGTGGATGAAATTGAAAATATCCTTTTATCCAATTACCCGATTACCACCACCCGACTGACGACCTACTCCCTGCCTCATATGGAAAAAGAACATATTCGGACGACCCTGGACCGACTCGACTGGAACCGTTCCGAAACCGCCCGGGTATTAGGCATCTCCCAGCCCACCCTGCGAAAAAAAATCAGAAAATATGGTATTGTTCCTTCCGTCCGATGAAATTTGAACCCGCTGAAAGTTTCTTTCTACCCCTGAAAGGTTCTTTCATCACAATCGAGGCCTCAACCGGTGGCCCTTTCCCATAAATTTGGTAAAACTGTTTATTATCGTAAGGTTAATCGCGAATCCGACTTTCTGCCAGCCTGGCATGTAGCTTGCTGTAGTAAATTCACTGTCTAAACTATCTTCATTTTTTATCAACACATCATTTTCCTCAAATCATTCTACGGACTGGATCAGCAGGATGCAAATCAAAACCCTGCGGGACAAGGAACAAGAACTCCTTGAAGAGGTCTTGACCAAAACCGACTGGAATCTTGAAAAAGCATCACGCCTTTTACAAATCTCCCTTACACAAGTGAAAAAAAAAATTCGGGAACACGGCCTTCAAAAACCGGATGAACCGGTATGAGCATGCAAACCCAGTTGCGATAACCAAAGGAGGAACAAAAAGATGAAAACAGCCCATGGTAAACTGATGGTGGCCCTGCTGATTACTGTTTTGGTGGGTCTTTTCAGCGGCAACGCGCTGGCGGAAAAACCGATTGTGATCGGCTGCCCGCTTTCGACAGCCTTTCTCTATGGCTGGGATGCCGAAAGGGGCGTGACCCTGGCCATCGAGGAGATCAATGCGCAAGGAGGTGTGAATGTCGGCGGCAAGAAACGCCCGTTTAAAGTCGAAGTTATCGATACCCGTGATCTGGAGCCGGGCGTGCCGGTCAGTGAGGCGTTGTTGGCTGTGGAAAAGCTCATTCTGGACAAGAAAGCCGATTTCCTTATCGGCGGTCCGGTGAGGTCTGAAGCCGCCCTGGCGGCCATGCCCCTGCTGAGCAAATACAAAAAAGTGTCCATTCTCACGACGGGAGTGCTGACGCCCAAATACCACGCCATGGTTGCCGAGAATTACGACAAATTCAAATACTGTTTTCGAATCCACGGCGAAGCCAAGAATTTGGTGGGTGAAATTTTTGCCAATTTTGGTGAGTTGAAAGCCAAATATGGATTCAACAACCTGTTTATCATCGCCCAGGATGTCTCACACGCCCGCGGGGCGGCGGAAATCATCAAGAAAGTGGCCACCAAAAAGGGCTGGAATGTAACCGGCTTGGAGATCTATCCCACGGGCGCCACCGATTTTTCGATTGGTCTGCTCAAGGCTAAAAAAACCAACACCGAGATCATCAATATCTGGATGGATATGCCCGAAAGCGCCATCCTCCTGAAACAGTGGTACGATATGCAGATTCCAGCCCTGCCATTCGGGTCCACCCTTGCCGCCGCCGAGCAACCTGGTTTCTGGAAGGCCACGAACGGTAAAGGCGAATATACGCTCTGCAATGTGGTCAATGCGGGCAACGCCCCCTCCAACGCCACCCCATGGACCATGAAATTTTACGATGCCTATACCAAACGCTGGGAAATCGAGCCAGAAGGACTGGGAACGTCGAGTAGCTACATGGCGGTGTATGTCCTGAAAGACGCCATCGAACGGGCCGGCAGCCTGGACCCGGACAAGGTGGTGGCAGCCCTTGAAGGGACGGACATGATGGGTGTCTACGGTAGACTGCGCTTCGACCCCAAAAGTCACCAGGTCATCCCGTCGACGGATCCCAAAGAGGGCGCCGTGGGCAGCATTTTGCAATGGCAGGATGGTCAACGGGTGGTGGTCTATCCCAAAAGCATCGCCATGGGTGAGATCCAATTGCCTCCATGGATGGGGAAATAATGGAAGTCCTGATCTACGGCACCATCAACAGCGTGGCCCTGGCCCTGTACGCGTTAGGATTCGCTCTGGTTTACGGCATCTGCCGCCTGCCCAATTTTGCCCATGGCGCCCTGTATGTTCTCAGCGGATTTATTGCCTGGACGGTAATCAACACATTGAACGCCAACCTCTTGGTAGCCGTCGTCGTCAGTCTTCTGGTCACCGGCATAATCGGTGCGATCATTTACCGCCTTTTCCTGATTCGCGTCAGGGGCATGGAAATCTCGGAGATCATCGCCTCCTATGCCATCGCCCTGGCCATTTTAGAAGGTCTGCGCTGGGGTGGATTCAGAGGCATGACCTACACCCTGCCGGTCTTCATCGAAGGCAGCATGACCATTGGCGGCATTTCGGTGGACTATCAGCGAATCCTGGTGGTCGTCGTCGGTGCCGCCCTGGTGGGCTGTCTATGGCTGTTTACCCACTACACCCGCGTGGGCCTGGCCCTCCGGGGGATGGCCCAGGACGAGCGGGCAGCCCTCATGCTGGGCATCGACTCGGATTTAATGGCGGTGGTGGCCATGGGAATGGGGTCCATGCTGGCGGCCTTTGCCGCCATACTGTTGCTGCCCCTTGGAAACATTGTGGTGGAATCCGGCTATAATGTGCTGATCCTGGCCATCGCCGTGTGCATCGTCGGCGGCCTCGGCAGTTGGGTGGGGGCCGTGCTGGCGGCCTTTCTGATCGGATTTGCCCAGATCCTGACGGTGGTCTACCTGGGGGCCCATTACCAGATGATGGTCGCGCTTCTGGCCATTATTTTTACACTTATTCTGAAACCATCGGGTCTATTCGGCCAGCAAAAAGAACTGGAGGAACGCGTTTGAAAATCGGAACGCAACACCGGCGTCAAGAAAGAATCGACCGGGGTATCAAAATTCGCACAGACGGTCTATATGCATTGATGTCCTGGCGGGAACTATCCTACCTGATTGCACCCCGGCTATTGCTCATCGGTGGCCTTCTGCTGCTGCCTGTGGTCGTTCCGGGCATGTACTGGCAACGGGTGATTTCCATCGTCTGTATTTACGCCCTGCTGGCCATGAGCTTCGATTTTCTGGCCCATTATGTGGGGCTGGTCTCCCTAGGGGGGGCGTTTTTCGTGGGTGTCGGCGGCTACCTGACCGCGCTGCTGAACACCGAGTTGGGGATCAGCCCCCTGGTCAGCGTCCCGGCCGCCGCCATTCTCGGCGGCGTGATCTGCACCATCCTGCTGCTCCCCTGCCTGCCCTTGCGGGGGGTCTACTTCGCCATCGTCACCCTCATGTATCCCCTCTTCCTCGCCCGGGGAATCGAGGCGCTGAACATCCTGGGCGGCACCGACGGCATC
>JAQYWF010000231.1 GCA_030145105.1 Desulfosarcina sp. | reverse complement strand
GGATCGCCGCCCGTAAACGGGGACAGGAGGCACTGTGCACGCTGCAGTCCCATGTGCGGGCGTTGAAGTAAGCGGAGGTCGGAGGTCGGAGGTCGGAGGTCGGAGGTCGGAGGTCGGAGGTCGGAGGAAAAAAAATCCATAGACGAAGGGTATGTCAACCCTTTGCATGTGCCCTGACCGAATTACTTGAACCGCTGCAACCACACCCGATGTAAATCAGTTTACAACTCGTCAAAGATGTTACCGCTATTTTCAGCAATTTGTCTTATAACTGTTCTGCTGGCTTCCTTTTTAACTAAGCGCTCAGTATATTGTCTGCTATCATTGATGGCCACAGCAATCATACGTGCGGCCAGGTTCAATAATTCGAGGTCCTCGGTCGCAAAGTCCCCACTTTTCTTGTTCATTGATTGAAGTGTACCGAAACAATTTTCCTTAAAATCAAGTAAGGGCGTACAGATCAGATTGCGTGTTTTAAAACCTGTCATATCGTCGACCGCTTTATAAAAACGGCTGTCTTGATAAGCATTATTAACCACTGCCGGTTGACGGTTTACAAACACACATCCAGCCACACCGCATGATTTTGGAATACAGATTTCATGCTTCTCAAGGTCAAGGGATGAAAAGATGGTAAGTTGTTGATTCCAGGGTTGAAATAAAAATATCGATGATCTTTCGGAATCCATGAACTGGTTGAGGTAGTACATGGAAACTGAAAGCACCGTATCTATTTTGCTCTCCAAGTCGAAAAGCTGTGAAAGTTTCTCGGCCAGGCGATAAGATCGGGTCGTCCTTTCTTCCATTTTTCTATCCTCGTTTAAGCAGTTTCCAATGACTTGACGACATAATAGTTCAATAACAACGCTGATTCTTTTTTCTTACGGTTTAACGATAACGAGATGGGAACGTGATTCGAAGGAGGATTAAAAACAGTAGGGAGATTTGACTATATTTCGCTGATGGAGAAGTGCTTCAGGTCAGGTGGAATTGATTAATCTTATACCTAAATCGTATAGATTTTGTCAAGGATAGCCCAGGGTGTCGGCAGGAGTTGATTTCCAGTTCGGCCCAATTGCAGAAACCATCATTCGTGTTTGTCTGGTCAAGTACAGTCTTGTGGATACGATACGGTCACTTCGTTTAAGAATTGCGTGCGGACGTCTGTCCTCTGACTTCGGTTCTCATCCCTTCGCCAGGGGCGTCAACACCACCAGGCTTCGCCGGGCATCCAGGAACGGCAGGCGATAGCGGTGGATTCGCATCGAAAAGGACGTGCCGCCGAGAATGATTGACCCGTCATCCTTCTGGTTTGCGGTTTCATGCGCGTGGTCCGCCTGCGGACCTTTCATTGCCAGCAGGCAGCCTCCAGGAGATAGAAAAGGCAGGGTCAGGTTGGCAAAGTCTTCCAGCGAGGAGAAAGCTCTGCAGACCACCCGGTCAAATTTCCCACCGTATTGCGGCAGCAGGCACAGGTCTTCCAGACGCCCATGAATGGCATCGATGCCACTCAACCCAAGGATCCGAATGGCATGTTTGAGAAAAGTGACCTTTTTGCGGACGCTGTCAACCAGGGTGACCGACAGGTCAGGCCGCAGGATGGCAAGCGGAATACCGGGAAACCCGCCGCCGGTCCCCGCATCCAGGATCTGAGCCCGGTCGCCGATCCAGGGCGCCGCCGCCAGGACATCCACATAGTGCTTCAGCGCCACATTCACGGGATCGGTGATGGACGTCAGGTTGGTAACCCGGTTCCACTGGAGCAGTTCCAGCGCATGTTCACCCATGGTTCGGGCCTGGTTGGCGGTAACGGTCAGCCCCAACGCAAACGCGCCCTCAATCAGGGTTTGCCGCCATTTTTCAGAATCGATTTCCACTGGATGCCCTCGACATACATCGTTGAATCAGGTGGGTTTGACGCCCCGGACCAGACCGGAGTCATTGGGCCCTGTAAAATCCAACCGATGAACATCCACAAATCCAGCCGTTTCGAGCATATCGGCAAGCTGAGCCTGGCTGTATGCCCGTCCACCGTCGGTTCCAAGCAGCATGTTCAGGGAAAAAAGGGCAGGAAACAGGGGGCCGTCCAGGGTGTCGTCCAGGATGAACTCATGGATGACCACCACGCCGCCGGGATTCAGACGCTGGAAGGCCTTTTCGATAATGCGCTGGCAGTCCTCCGCCGATTCGCCATGCAGGATATGGGACATCCAAACGGCATCGTAGCTGCCGGAAATGGCGTCTATCAAATAGTCACCGGGAATAAAGGCGACACGATCATCCATGCCCATTTTCCCTATGGTCTTTTCCGCAAACGGCCGCGTGGTGGGCAGGTCCATCACGGTTGCGGTGAGATCAGGATTATGCCGGCAAAAGTGAATAGCATAGGTACCGGGACCGCCCCCCAGATCCAACAGGGTGGTGCAGTTGGAAAGGTCCACAACCGGGACCAGCTGTGGCGCCAGCTGGGTGGCCAGGTTGAACATCCCCATGAGAAAGGCCTCCCGCGCATCCGTGCCTTTCTCCCGAACAGGCAGACGGACTGGCTTTCCGGTGGCAACCGCTTCCGCCAGCCTGGCCCAGGATTCCACCAAATGGTGGTGGTGCCGGATAATGTACCCGATGTAACGGTCCGAATCCATCGACAGGTATGTCCGGCTGGCCTCGGTATTGGCATAACCCCCGGCATCTTTGGTCAGCAGCCCCATGGCAACAAGGGCATCCAGTAGCCGGCCGACGGAGTCAACCGGAGCATCCAGCTGTTCGGCCACGCGCTGCCCGCCCACCCGGCTGTCACCGATGCGGGTGAACACGTCCAGAACCACCGCCCCATGCAGTGCACAGGTAGCCCAATAGGCGCCTGATGTTTTCAGGATACGATCCGGCGTCCAGGTTTGCTGATCCATCTCCCCCCCTTCGATTGTGGCTTGAATTCACCCGATATTAAACTGCCCGCTTCCAATAGGTAGGAGATTGTTCTCACCTTGTCAACGATCATGCACCAATACCCCGATTTAGTAATCTTTATCCACTTGCCATTCCCGCTGTTTTTTTGTTAGGGTCTTTAATAGAATGAACAACAGGCACTGCAGTTCGGCTGCCATGGAAATATCGAATGACCGGACAAAACCGCAATGAACCAATAAACGCCCCCCATAATGCCAGGATTGCGCAAGACCGCTATCGCATCCTTTTCGAACGCTCCCCCGATGCTGTCATCGTCACCGCTGTGGATGGCCGTATCATCGATTTCAATCCGGCCGCTCTGGACTTTTTCTGCATTTCCCGGCCCGAGTTGCAAAGGTCCAACATCACCACCTTTTATGCCAACATAGTGGACCAGGCACCATTGATCAGCCGAGTGGATAAATCGGGACTGGTGCACAACGCACCTGTTATTTTCGTGGACAACGGCGGTCAGTTGAAACACAGTCTCGTGACCATCATGCGGCTGGATGAGCCGGACGGCAACATTTATGGATATCAGTGTGTCATCCGTGACGTCACCCAACACAGGCAGGCGGAAAAAAAACTGCACAGCCAGAAAAGCTTTGCCGACCAGTTGATTGACGTCGCCCCGGAAGCCATTGCCATCATAGACCTGGACGATCGGGTGATCCGCATCAACGAAGAGTTCTGCCGGCTTTTCCAATACACGGAAAAGGGTTGCATCGGTCGACGGATGGATGGACTGATTGTCCCTGAGCATTTGAAAGCCGAAGGTCTCTCTCTTTCTGCACGGGCAATGGGCGGGGCCTGCTTTGAGGTGGAAACCCAGCGAATGAGAAAAGACGGAACCCTGGTGGATGTCTCCGTCCTGGCCAAACCGATTGCGACGGAAAAGGACGAACCGGCCATTTATGTCATCTACCGGGACATCTCTGCGCGGAAACAGGCGCAGGAAGCATTAGAAAAGAGCGAAGAGCGCCACCGCACCGTATTGGAAGCCGCTCCGGATCCGGTTATCGTCAGAGACATGCCCGGGCGGGTCATCTACCTGAACCCCGCCTTCACCCGTGTTTTCGGGTGGAGCCTGGATGAAAGTCAAAACCGGTCCATCGACTTCGTCCCCCCGGAGAACCAGCCCGAGACCCAACTTTTTCTGGAGCAGATACGTCAGGGGGCCTCTTTTTCGGGGGTGGAAACCCGACGTTTTACAAAAAGCGGGCAGGTGGTTGACGTCTCCATCAGCGGCGCCGTCTTTTTCGACACCGAGGGCAACCCCGAAGGTTATGTCAATACCCTTCAGGATATCAGCGAACGCCGTAAAAAAGACGAAGCGCTCAGGTATGTCGCCTATCACGACATGCTCACCGGGCTTCCCAACCGCAAATCGTTTTATATGTGCATCGACGATCTGCTTCAACATTCGAGCCGCCGAAATTCAGACCGGGCATGGGCACTGATGTTCCTGGATCTGGACAAATTCAAACAGGTCAACGATGCCCTGGGCCATGATACCGGAGACCATCTGCTCAAAGGCGTGGCTGAACGACTCAAGGAATGCCTGCGGGAGACCGACCACCTGTTCCGGCTCGGCGGAGATGAATTCACGATCATTCTCACCAATTTGAGCCATGATATCGACGTCGCGCGTGTAGCACGAAAAATCAAACAAACCCTTACCCGCTCCTTCCGATTCAACGGCCAGGAGATATTTACCTCCACTAGCATCGGCATCAGCGTTTTTCCCAATGACGGGTGGGAGGTCGAGGGCCTGGTAAAAAGCGCCGACATGGCCATGTACGCCGCCAAGGAAAACGGCGGGAACGATTACCGATTCTTCACCGAGGAGATGAACCGCAAAGCACTGCATCGCATGAAGTTGGAGAGCAGTTTGAGAAAAGCACTGAACCAGAACGAGCTGCTGCTTTACTACCAGCCGCTGGTCAATGAAACCAGCCATATCATGGGCATGGAAGCCCTGATACGATGGAACCACCCGGAACTGGGACTCGTTCTCCCGGCTGATTTTGTCCGCATCATGGAAGAGACAGGCATGATCGTGCCAGTGGGACGGTGGGTGCTGCAAACTGCCTGTACCCAGACCAAGCGCTGGCACGACATGGGCCATTCGGATCTTTTCGTAGCGGTGAACCTGTCCGCCAGGCAACTTTATGAGCCTGATTTTGTAGAGATGGTGATCGATATCCTTCGTGAAAGCGGTCTGCCGCCGAAGTGCCTCAAGCTGGAAGTCACCGAAAGCAGCGTGATCCAGAACCCGGAAGTTTGCATTTCCAAGATGAGAATGCTGCGAGCCCAGGGAGTTACCTTTTCCATCGACGATTTCGGCACCGGATACTCCTCCCTGAGCTACCTGAAGCGATTTCCCATCGACACCTTGAAGATTGACCGGTCCTTTGTTTCCGATGCGATGAGCAGCAAAGGGGACCAGGAAATCGTCAAAACCATCATCGCCATGGCCCGCAACCTGAACATCGATGCTGTCGCCGAAGGGGTGGAGACCCAGGAGCAGAAGGATTTTCTGACCAGCTACGGGTGCAGCAGCATGCAGGGTTTCTTTTTTGCCCATCCCGTTCCGGTAGAGCAGTTCAAGGACCTGCTTCAGCGTCAGCGGCGGACCGCTCCTCCTGAGAAGGGCGGTATCGCTGTGCAAGGCCGAGCAGCGCCTGTGGGGCAAGCTGAAAAATCGTCTCGGAGAACGACCCCTTGACCCCTCGAATCCGCTAACCCGTTTCTTTCTATATTCTAGTCCAGAATTCCGGAGCTTTTCATGCGCTTTCGCCCCTGTATCGATCTTCACGCCGGCGTGGTCAAGCAAATCGTGGGTGCCACCCTGTCCGACAGCGACTACCACGGTTTGCAAACCAACTTTCAGGCGGAAAAACCCGCCGGGTGGTTTGCCGACCGCTATCGCCGGGACAATCTCACCGGTGGCCACGTGATCCAGCTGGGCAAAGGCAACACGGCTGCTGCCCGGTCGGCCCTCTCGCGATGGCCCGGCGGCATGCAGGTGGGCGGCGGCATCACCGCAGACAATGCCGAATACTGGCTGGATGCTGGCGCCAGCCATGTCATTGTCACCTCATGGGTCTTTCACGACGGCCGCATCCACATGGATCGTCTGAAGCGGCTGACCCGAAAAATCGGGAAAAATCGCCTGGTGCTGGACTTGAGCTGTCGTAAACACGGCGATACCTATCTGGTGGCCACCGATCGCTGGCAGACATTCACCACCGAGGCGGTCACCTACCCGCTCTTGGACCGCCTCTCCGATTACTGCGACGAATTTCTCATCCATGCCGTGGATGTGGAGGGACGTTGTGGAGGTATCGAAACCGACCTGGTGGCCTATCTGGCCCGGTGGGAAGGCCTGCCGGTCACTTATGCAGGGGGCATATCCAGCCAGCAGGATATTGATCTGATCGACTCGCTGGGAAACGGACGCATCGATTTTACCGTGGGCAGTGCCCTGGACATCTTCGGCGGCAGCGGGCTCCGTTATGCTGATCTGGCTGTACGCTATGGACAAGCCAGGCTTCAGGACGAAGATTGAAGGGCGTCAGGCTGGCTTAAAGCACCATTATTATTGGCGAAACGAGATGCACGCAACCATCCGTTTTGATACGGTGCACCACATGATTTCCCGACCGGCTCAATCCATGGGCAGCAACGCATAACCCCTTGCCTGGTATGCCACGATTGAAATGTAGCCGTTTTGAACCATATTGACCGCCGGTAAGAAATCGGCCGGATCGACCTTTTGCGCCTTGGCCGCGATTGCACACTGCTCGATACGAAAGCCGTGTTGGCTGAACTGATCAATCCAGCCTTGAATTTCCTTTTTCGTTCCAGCGTCCTCGGTGTCAACGTACTTCACCCCTCGGGTGACATAAAGGCTGGCACCGCCGCGAAAAGCGACGACAACGGTCGGTGTGACCCCGGCATCAATCGGCTGGCTGTATGTTTCATCGATCAACTCAAGTCGGCGCAGCAGCAGTTTGGCCTCTCCCACGTTGACATCACAAACCATTTTCAGCGAAGTCAATTCACCCAGGGCCTGTTTATCGTCCAGGTTGCCGGCACACAACAGTGTTGGCAACAAGACCAGCAACACAATCAGTACATGTTTCATAGTGAAATCCTTATTGTAGACGGGTTCGGCACCAAATCAACGGTTTGATGCAAAATACACTCATCTTAAAATTAAAGACTGAATTCCTGGATGGTCAAGGCCTCCGATGCTTTTTTTCGAATCGGGCAGATGTGCAGGCACTGATGAGTTGCTGTCACACGACCCAGCGGCATGTACTCGAGATCGAACAGACCATCTCGAGGAGCAGCCGGAGGCCACCAGGCGCAGTGACGAAAAGGGAGAAAGATCGGAATCGGAACGGATTAATGTGAGTCTGTATAGGAAAAACGAAATCTTAGTTGAATTCGAATCTGACCGAACGGGTTAACCTAATAAATGTTAAAGATAATCGGAATTACACCCAATTCTTGAAGTGCATCAATAAATTCAAGAATTGCGATCAACCAGACAAACCAAACTGCACTAAATATATGCTTCCTGAAAACAATCGGCTTCACAATATATTCTTGAGGTTCCTTGAGATTCGTAATTTTTGGGAAAAATTTTGGTACGGCCTTGACATACGCATCAAATGGCTTTCCATGCATGGCCCGTAGCTCTGATTCCTCATGCTGGATGACCGATGGATAAAACCATGCAAACGCAATCAGAATTATTAATGGAATCAAGAGTGTTTCAGTTGCGAGCCCAACGCCAAGCGCACCAATCAGGCTGAAAACGTATAGCGGATTTCGAGTCATTGAATATGGACCGACGGTAACCAATTCGGTAATTTTCCGTCCTGCAATATATAAAGAACACCACATTCTTCCCAGGGAGGCGATGGCCGCAAACAGCACACCGATAGAAAATAAAATCGAGCTGAAAAAAGGGCTTTGATATTCCCATAGGCTTTTGGAAAATATTATAAAAATTATCAGCAATATCGCAAAAACCCGAGAGAATTGGGTCCGATATTTCTCTATAATGATATTTGCCATGATGCTTCCTTTGCCTGGTACGCAACCATAAAAAAAAGGGCCGAATGAGATTCAGCCCTGTCTTGACGGTATTATTGGAGGCGGCATCCGGATTTGAACCGGAGAATGGAGGTTTTGCAGACCTCTGCCTTACCACTTGGCTATGCCGCCCATATAAAAAAAAATGGAGCGGGAAACGGGATTTGAACCCGCGACTTCGACCTTGGCAAGGTC